>JAJTGP010000013.1 GCA_021299265.1 Hyphomonadaceae bacterium
ATGTGCCTGTGGTTGTGGGCGGCATCATCCCGCCAGAAGATGCCCGCGCATTGAAGCAATTTGGCGTCGCCGCCGTCTACACGCCCAAGGACTTCAAAATCACGGAAATCATGGGCGATTTGGTCGATATTGTCGCCACGCGGGTCGATCAATTGGTATAAGTAGGGCTTTTCATCTCGCGCAAATCCTGGGTTGCCAGATCACGCGATTGGCCTTAGCCTCGGGCACTATTCAAGGTGTTGTGGGATTGGAGGCGGGAGTGGGCAAAAGGAAATATCTTCCGGGTGTCGAAGTCGCCCAAACGCCCGAGGAGAAAATCACGGCAGGATTGCTAGAGGTGCAACACTGCTTTGCTAGCGCCGCCAATGCGTTGATGATCGTGCCTATCGGTGTGATGAATTTGGTCACCGCATCCGTGGGCGAACTAGGGCCTGAGCTTATTGTCTATATTCAGCTAGGGTTAGCGCTGGTGCTTATGATTTGCTGTTTGGTTTACATGCTTCGTATGCAGCCTTGGCCGCGGGTCAATATGGTCACCGCCCGACACGTCGCTTGGCATGCTCCTTCTAACCTATTGGCGCTTGGCGGCGCTTCAGCCATATTGGTAGGCGTCGCAGTACCGATAGGCGCGGTCTTATCGCAAACTCCCGGATGGCAGCCGACGATGGAGAACATGCTAGGCCTTTCAGCCATTGGGTTGCTGATAGGCGGTGCTTTTGTTGCCCTGTCACGAATTGCCGCTGGTCTAGAAACGCTGGCGTGGATTAAGGACATCCGCCGAGGGGAGGGCGTCGTCGAACTTTCAACAGGCCAACGCATCACCAAACAAGCCGAACAAGAACCCCAACTGCCCAGCTGGGCGCAAACTTTATAGGGAGGGGTAGTATGACCGAACCTGTTAGCCACACGGCCGAAGCTCAGAAAATCCTGTTCTGGACCGACAAACGGCCCATCGCCCCTGATGTGGAGACAAAAGTCACCTGTGCGATTGCGGAGATTGGGGTGGCTGCCGCCCAAGTGGTGAGCAGTTTGACGTTCATCGGTTTCTTGTTCCTAATTCGAGCTGGGGAAACAGAAGATTTTTCATTGGCGCGATCTATGTTTGGCCCACTCTTAATGACGCTGGCAGCCGGCCTCGTGTTCGTGAGCGTGACTGGCGCAGACAAATGGTTTCCACGTTCGGTTTTTCAAAGTGGCACCCCCTCAGATCAGACCCGTTTGAGCCGAATTCTTTTGGTGATAGCGATGTCTGCCCTAGCTTGCCTGATGGTGAACGTCGTACTTCTGGTGCTGAACCGTGCCGAGCGTAGCGATTCCTATCTCGCAGAATTGGCCGGTCTTTACACCGTGTGTGCGCTGGCAAGCTACGGAAGCTCAATTATCGTTAGAGCCCGCTGGATTCTCGAACTGCGAGTAAAGCAAGGCCATAAGCTGCCACTAGGCAATGATGACGATGAAACCACGGCGTCCCAACCCGCTTGGTATCAACGGCCAGCGAAATGAAAAATCGAGGCTTCCCTCATGTCTAACAAACACCCCAGCCCGCAAAAAATCCTGTTCTGGACCGATAAGCGGCCCTTAGCGCCCGATGTGGAGACGCGGATTACCTGCGCCATCGCGGAGGCCATCGGCGCGATTGCGGGGATGGCGTCGTTCCTTATGTTTGTTGGCTTCATCTATCAATTCAGTGTGCGGAGACAGAGCCCAAGCAATTCCCACCTCGGAACATCTGAATTTTCACTGGCGTTTGTTTTCATTGCGGTGGTGCTGATTTATGCGATTGGGAACAGTCTGGCGAAACGAACTGGCGCGCGAAATGTGTTGCTTCAAAGCGGAATTCCCCCTGTGCGAACTCGCGTCAGCCGCGTGATTAAGATAATTTTTTACGCCTGTTTGGCTGTCTTTCCGCTTGCATTGTTTTATGACCTAGCTGGTGGCCGATTCCGAGGTGGGGTTGCTGATGTCTACTTCGTTGAAATCTTTGTTTTGGTAGCAATCTTCGGACTTGCATCGGGGATCTCCGCCGCGCAAGAAAGATTGAGCTGGATCCTGGACCTCCGCGCCCAGCAGGGGCACCAAATTCCAATTAAAGACCACCCAATGGCCGCGCCAAACGTGGTGGGAAATGACTGGCAAGAGAAGCCGACGCCTTAAGTCACCAGCGCCTTGATCACCACCGCCAGCGCCGTAAAGGCCAGGTAGGCCCCAAAAGCTCGCCGCAACATCGTCTTGTCCAAGTGATGGGCGAGCTTGGCACCATAGGGGGCAACGGCCCCGGTCAGGATCGCTAAAATGATAAAGCCGGGCACATTGATATAGCCGAGCGACAGTGGCGGTCTGCCCTCTACGCCCCAGCCCATCGCGATAAAGCCCAAGGTTGCAGGCACGGCGATGGCGACGCCAAAACCTGAAGCAGTCGCCACCGCTTGATGGATGGGTCTCCCTGCCAAGGTCATAACGGCGGAACCAAAGGCCCCGCCACCTATGCCCATCAGGGCGGAAACAGCACCAAGGCTTGTGCCAATTCCGGCCCGTGCTGGCCCGGTCGGCACGTCGCGCATAATCGTCCAACTCTCCTTGCCAAGGCCCATATAGGCGGCCAACGCAATGGCAAAGGCCCCATAAATCAGGCCAAGGGTCGCTTTATCGGCAAAGCCCGCCATCACGGCCCCAATAATGGCACCTAAAGCAATCCAAGGAATGAAACCCTTGAGGACCGCCTCATCCACCGCCCCATGCTTGCGGTGGGCAGCGACCGAACGAAGAGAGGTGGTGATAATGGTTGAAAGGCTGGTGCCCACGGCCACATGCAGATTGGCTTCCCCGCCCAATCCAAACACGCCAAACGCATAAAACAGGGCAGGGACAAGGACGGTCCCGCCCCCTACACCAAATAGGCCTGCGATCAGGCCCGCAAACACGCCAGCCCCGGCCATAGCTGCAACCAGAATGACAAGGTCTTCGAATGGCGGCATCAGGCCGCGATCTCGCCGCGATTGGCAAAGCGGGTCGCTTCGCGCTCAATCAGTTCCAGCGCGCGATCGTAAACTTCAATGCCAGCTCCGGCGCGGCTCTCTTCACCCAATTGCCGCCGGAACATGCGTGCCCCGGGCTTTCCCGCGAACAGGCCCAGCATATGGCGGGTGATGGCATGCAGCGGCACACCCTCGGCCAAGCGCCTCTCCACATAAGGCCGATACGCACGATAGGCTTCTTCAGGGCGGACGATCTCGCAGTCGCAGCCCAAAATCTCACGATCCACTCGACCCAGAAGGGCAGGGTCATGATAAGCGGCCCGGCCCAGCATGACACCATCCAGCCCTGTCATCACCTCTTGGGCCTGTTCGATACTACTTATCCCACCATTCAAGATGATCGTGAGGTGGGGGTGGGCGGCTTTGAGTTCGCGCACCAGACCATAATCTAAGGGCGGGATCTCGCGATTATCCTTGGGCGATAGACCTTTCAGAATCGCCTTGCGTGCATGGACAACAAAGACAGTCACGCCTGCCTTTGCCACGGTCTCCACAAAGCCAAACAGGCTTTCGCGCGGGTCTTGTTCATCCACGCCCAAGCGGTTCTTCACCGTGACGGGTAAGTGTGTGGCCGCCTGCATGGCGCTGACGCATTCCGCCACCAGTTCCGGCTCACGCATGAGACAGGCACCAAACCGGCCCGACTGCACGCGGTCTGACGGACAGCCAACATTAAGATTTATCTCCCCATAGCCAAAGTCCGTGCTAATCTTCGCGGCTTCAGCAAGCTTGCGGGGATCAGAGCCACCAATTTGTATCGCGACGGGGTGTTCACTTGGGTCAAAACCGATCAGGCGGTTTCTGTCGCCATGGATCAAAGCGTCGGCCGTGACCATCTCGGTATAGAGTAGGGCGCCTTTGGACAGCGTACGGTGAAACGCCCGGCAATGCCGGTCTGTCCATTCCATCATAGGGGCCACGCAAAAGCGCCGGTCGAGTGTGTCGGAAGTCATGGCCGCTCCATGCCTTTTTTAGGCCCAAAACGCAAATCTGCAAAAAAATGCACAAAGGGCGAAAAATGTGTTTGACACATGTGGTGTGCTATAGTAGTAATACACCCATGCACTACAGCAGTGCAGCACAAACACAACGACAGACCAACAGGAGAAACCAACATGATCACTTTTATCGTCACTATCTGGCTCAGCGCTTTGGGTGCCGGCATGGCCACGATGGCAGCCACCGAACGCAACTAAGTCAAATCTTCCACATTCTACCTCCCCCCCAAAAATCCTCCCCGCTTCAAGAAATCAAAAGGAACATCAACATGATCACTCTCGCAATCACCGCTTGGCTCAGCCTCTTAGGCGCAGGTTTAGCTTCTATGGCCGCTGCAGAGCGCGCCTAAGACTTCAAGCGCTCTCCACACCATCTCCTTCGACCCTCCATAAATCGCCGCTAAAACACATCATAAACCCGCTCCTCCCCGAGCTTCACACCAAGGATAAACAAAATGATCAACCTTATTGTCGCCGCCTGGCTTTCTGTTGTCGCTTCTGGCCTTCTGGGTATGGCCGCTTCTGACCGCCACTAGTCGGACCACCTTTCAACGAACCGGCATCGTCAGCCCCTACGCCTCCAACGTCCCAACGATGCCCAAACTGGGGCCGGTTCAGCCGGCCCTATTTTTTGTCTGACGGTATTTTCTGGGGCTTGTGCGGTCCAAGCCTTGGATGGCGCGCTCAAATCGCCTACATCAAGATCATGGCTCGTTATCTGATCACTTCTGCGCTTCCTTATATCAATGGCATCAAGCATCTCGGCAATTTGGCGGGGTCGATGTTGCCTTCTGATGTGCATGCACGCTTCCGCCGCTTACAAGGTCATGAGGTCTTGTTTGTCTGCGCAACTGACGAACATGGCACGCCTGCAGAATTGGCGGCGGCGGAAGCGGGCATGTCAACCAAAGCCTATTGTGATGAGCAGCATGACATTCAGCGCCGGGCAGGGGACGGTTATTCCCTGTCGTTTGATTGGTTTGGCCGCTCCTCCAGCGCGCAAAACTATGCGCTGACCCAGCACTTTGCCGAAATGCTAGAAGCCAATGGCCTGTTGGAAGAGCGCGTCACCAAGCAAGTCTATTGCATCGATGATGCCCGCTTCCTGCCCGACCGGTATGTGGAGGGGACGTGCCCGATCTGTGGCTATGAGGATGCGCGCGGCGACCAGTGCGACAATTGCGGGTCTCTTCTAGACCCAACACAATTGAAGAATCCGCGCTCGAAGATTTCGGGCTCCACCAATATTGAAGTGCGCGATACGGCTCATTTGTTCCTGCGTCAGCCCTTGATGGAAGAGAAGATCCGCGCCTGGGTCGATGCCGCTCAAGACTGGCCGCATTTGGCGCGCTCCATCGCTTACAAGTGGCTTGACGAGGGATTGCAGGACCGGGCGATCACGCGCGACCTTTCCTGGGGTGTGCCGGTCTTGAAAGATGGGAAACCACGTCCCGGCTTTGAAAATAAAGTGTTTTACGTCTGGTTTGACGCGCCGATCGAATATATCGCCGCGACCGAAGAATGGGCGCTGGCCACGGGTGGCGACTGGAAGCGCTGGTGGCGGACCGACCAAGGTGGCGAAGACGTCACCTATGTGCAGGTAATGGGCAAGGACAATGTGGCTTTCCACACTGTCTCTTTCCCCGTCACGATCCTAGGCTCGGGCGAGCCGTGGAAATTGGTTGACCGCCTGAAGGCGTTTAACTGGCTGACTTGGTATGGCGGGAAATTCTCGACCAGCCAAAAGCGCGGTATCTTCATGGACCAAGCGCTGGAATTGCTCAGTGGCGATTATTGGCGCTGGTATCTGATGGCCAATGCGCCTGAAAGCTCTGATGCGGCCTTTACGCTGGAAGGCTTCCAAGCAACCGTGAATTCCGACCTTGCCAATGTGCTCGGCAATTTCGTCAATCGCATCATGAAGTTCGCTGCTGCCAAGTTTGAAGGCAAAGTGCCTGAGATCGGTGTGGCAGGCGAAGCAGAAGCCAAGTTATGGACCGAAGTCTCGGCCAAAATCGGGGCCATCACCGCCTTCCATGAAGAGATGGAATTCCGCAAAGCCGCTGCGGAGACCCGCGCGCTGTGGGCATTGGGCAATGAATATCTGCAAACAGCCGCCCCTTGGACGGCGATTAAGACGGATGAGGCCTTAGCTGCCGTGGGCGTTCGCACGGGCCTGAACCTCGTCGCGCTTTTCGCAATCTTGGCTCAACCCTTTGTGCCAGAGGCTGCGGCGCGGATCTTGGATGGGATAGGCGTGCCCGAGAAAAATCGTATGTGGCCCAATGCTGATGATGCAAGCCTGCTCGACGCTTTGCCGCATGGGCTTCAAACTCAGGTCCCCGATCTCTTGTTCGCCAAAATTGAGGACGAACAGGTGACAGCTTGGGCGGAACAATTTGGTGGCGGTGGCTAAGCCATGGTGACGACAAACGCGACCGATCCGATCCTATTTGTCGGCAATGGCGGCGGTTCTATGCTGGCCGAAATCGTCTTGGGTATGGCTGGTGTCCGGTTTCGGGTGGAAGTGGTTGGCTGGGGTGATAATGGCCTTGAAAGCGATGGCCTTCACGCCAGTAACCCGCTAGGCCAAGTGCCGACCTTGGTCTTCCCCAATGGCACGGTATTGACTGAAACGGCGGCAATTATGCTGACGATCCACGACTCGCGGCCCGATCTTGAGCTGGTTCCGACGCTTGAAAGTGGTCTTCGTCCGTCGTTCTGGCGCTGGCTGATGTTTATCAATGCAGCAATCTATCCAAGCTTCACCTATGGCGATTATCCTGCGAAATGGGCGGATCAGGATGAGACGGGGCCTTTGCGCACCCGCACCGACCAGCACCGCAAGCGCCTGATGCTTCATCTGGAGCAACAGGTTAGCCATCCGTGGTTTTTGGGGGAGACTTTCAGCGCACTCGATCTTTATATTTGGATGCTGATCCAATGGCGGCCCAAGCCTGACTGGTATCAGGCCCATGCGCCGAAGCTCTATACTATTGCTAAGCGCGTCGACGATCTGGCTGCGACCAAGCGCGTCATTGCGCGCAACGGCGTAAAGCCTTTGCCCTAAGGCCAGTGGGCAATAAACAAAAGAGCCTCCCCAAAACTGGAGAGGCTTCTTCGTCTAAGGCGCTAAAGCCCGTTTGCTTTAGAACTTGCGGACATAGCTGACGGCATAGCCGTTAGTGCCTTTGCCTTCGGTATAGCGGGTGTAGTCCAGACGGACGCCATTGGCATCGTCCAGCATGTATTGGCCACCGACGCCGATTGCGAACGAGCCATCGTCGTCTTTAGCCTTTACGCCGCTGGCTTTGGCTTCGGCCCACTGGTGCACATAGCCGGCGCGACCCATCAACGACAGACGCTCTGCCACGGGTGCACTGACAACGGCGAACGCACCCAAGGTGCCACGGGTCTTGACGGTAACGCCATTGACCTTGTCGTCATTGATGCCAATGCCGCCTTCGCCTTCAACGGCGAAGTTTGGCGTGATCTGATAGCCGACGCGGCCGTTTACGGTGCCGGTGTCAGCGGTTTTGGTTTGGAAGTGGTTGTAGCCACCATTGATATAGACTTGGCCTGCTGCATCTTGTGCAAAGCTAGGAGCCGAAGCAAAAGCGGTAACAGCCAAAACGGCGAGAGCGAAAATACGCATGATATAGTTCCTTTGTTCGTTCTGCGACCACATCTCACAAGCCTGAGTGGCTGAGAGACGATCGCTAGTTGATCCAAAGGCTCCCGGGGTATGACGCCGCTCTTTGTCGGAGTCTAAAAGGGGAGGAGAGCCTTTCGACAGGACAAAGGTAGGGACTGACACCCCGCTTCCGCAACTAACCATTCTGTCATGTTGGGAGTGCAAATAAGCAGTGTGATCAATAAGATACAGATTGTGGCGGAACCTTGTTCCTCAGATGAACCGGGGGTAAATCCATACCGATTTCGCCTAATTCGCGCCGCAATTGTCCCACGATTGTGTCAGGCCGGGCATGCATAAGTGCATGGAATTATCACATGCCTATGCGTTTTAGGATTGCTGAATAGGCGAGCACAGGCTTGTTCTCTTGAGACAGAACGCCACGGATAAACAACATGGTGCGGGTCGCCCGGACAATTTCACCCTGCGACTCGATGAGGATTCCCGCTTTTGCCCCGCCGACAAATTGGCTCTCAAACTGCATCGTCACACAGGGTTGTTCATTCATATAGTCATGACAATGGGCAAAGAGCGCAAAGTCGGCAAAGGTCATTAAGCAGCCGCCATGGATATTGCCCATGCCATTGCAGTGACGCTCTTCCGGCATGAAGGCACAAATGTATCCACCCTCTGGCTGATGTTTCATATAAAAGGGGCCTGTGAGTGTCTCAAACGGGTCCGACCCATTGCCCCATGTGGACCAACCGGCAAATTCACCCTCTGTTACTAATTGCGGTTTGGAAGGTGTATTCTCGCTCATGTGCAACAGGCTTTCTTTTAGGGCTCGTCAGGAGGGTGGGTTGGGTCTTAAAGTGCTGGGCGAATAATACAAGAATGCCTGCTTGAGGAGCTGCCGATGGCCTATGATTCTGAGACGACCCAAGAGCTGGTGAGCTTGGTTGCGCGCTTTGTAGCGGAAAAGCTGCGTCCCATTGAGGCTCAAGTCTCTGAGGAAGATGCTGTGCCTGATGCCATCGTCGCACAGATGAAGGAATTGGGCCTTTATGGTCTGACGATTCCTGCTGAATATGGCGGGCTGGAGCTGTCGATGGAGGCAGAGTGTCGGGTGGCGTTTGAGTTGGGCCGCACCAGCCCAGCCTTCCGTTCCTGCTTTGGGACCAATGTCGGCATTGGCGCGCAGGGCCTGGTGATGTTTGGCACCGAGGCACAAAAGCAAAAATATCTGCCAGGCATTGCCTCGGGCGAGATCGTCACCAGCTTTTGTTTGACCGAAGCCGAAGCCGGCTCTGATTCAGCAGCCGTGCAAACCACAGCGCGGCTGGAGGGTGACCATTATGTGATGAATGGCTCTAAACGCTACATCACCAATGCCAATAAAGCGGGGCTGTTCACCGTCATGGCCCGCACAAGCCCTGACGTGAAAGGGGCTAAAGGTGTTACCGCCTTCCTCGTGGAGCGCGATAGCCCGGGCCTTAGCATTGGCAAGCCTGAAAAGAAGATGGGTCAGCAAGGCGCCCATATTTGCGAAGTCTATTTCGACAATGTCAAAGTGCCAGGTGAAAACCGCTTGGGCGGGGAGGGCGAGGGCTTTAAAGTTGCCATGCAAGTCCTCGACCGTGGGCGTTTGCACATTGCGTCGGTCTGCGTCGGTGTGGCTGAGCGCTTGATTGCGGACAGTCTGACCTATGCGATGGAGCGGCAGCAATTTGGCAAGCCCATTGCCGAGCATCAATTGATCCAAGCGATGTTAGCCGATTCCAAGACCGAAGCTTATGCAGCTAAGTCTATGGTGTTGGATGCGGCGCGCCTGCGCGATTCCGGCCAATCCATCACATTGGAAGCCGCAGCGGCCAAATATTATGCCTCAGAAATGGTCGGTCGTGTCGCCGACCGGGCAGTACAGATTTTCGGCGGGGCAGGCTATGTTGCCGATTATGGCATTGAGCGTTTCTACCGCGATGTGCGCATCTTCCGCATTTATGAGGGCACCAGCCAGATCCAACAAATCGTCATCGCGCGCGAGATGATGAAAGCGGCGAGGACCTAAAAACATGAGCCCTGAAGAAGCCGCCATTCTCGCCCTGATCGCCGCCTCCAAAAAAGGCCGCACCATCGACCCAACCGAAGCTGCACGCGCCGTCTATATCGGCGAAGACCCTGACGGCTGGCGCAAGCGTCTGCCATCGGTCCGCCAAGCAGCAATCCATTTGGCGCGATCTGGCCAAATCAGCATTTACCGCAAGGGCAAAGTCATTGATCCCAATGGCTTTAAAGGGGTGTATCGCTTGGGCGTTCCGGGCGAAGTGCCCGTTGTGACCCCATCTGATGTCGAGCCTGATGATGCGAGCGTGGTCGCTGACTAAGCTTCGGCAAAGTTTGAGGCGATTGGCGACTGCCTCGCTCGGCCTAATCGGCGTCTTGCTGGCCGCTTGTACGCCCGTGCGGCAGAGCGCGCAGATTCCTGGGCCCGGCTACCAAGGACCGCGCTTTACCCCAACCCAGTTTGTCAGTTTCGATGGCACGGCGCTGGGGCTTTCGATTTGGCAGGCGCAAACGCCGGAACCAAAGGCTGTCATCGTCGCGCTGCACGGCATGAATGATTATGCGCGTGCCTTTGAAACAGCAGCGCCCTATTGGGCGGCCCGAGGCATCACGACCTATGCTTACGATGCTCGCGGCTTTGGACGCTCACCCCAACGTGGGGTTTGGGGCAATGAGGCCC
Source organism: Hyphomonadaceae bacterium (assembly GCA_021299265.1). Taxonomy (GTDB): domain Bacteria; phylum Pseudomonadota; class Alphaproteobacteria; order Caulobacterales; family Aquidulcibacteraceae; genus Aquidulcibacter. Next base: position 10,411 of record JAJTGP010000013.1, read on the forward strand.
TGATGATCAAGGATCTGCGCACGGCCTTACAGGCGGCGCGCGCGGCCCATCCGTTGGCACAGATTGTGGCGGTCGGTGAAAGTATGGGGGCTGCAACGATTCTGGCCGCAGCGGGTGAAGCTGAAGGGATTGCAGCCGATCGCCTTGTCCTGATCGCGCCTGCGGTTTGGGGCTGGTCTAATCTGCCTTTGGTTTATCGGGTTTCTTTGTGGACCACGGCGCATCTACCCGTTTCGCGTAAGCCCTTCGATCCGCCCCGAACGGTAACGCGCACCATTACGGCGTCAGACAATATCGAAATGCTGCGCCGCTTGGGCCGCGACCCCAATATGATTTTCGCAACGCGCCTAGATGCGGTTTATGGCTTGGTTCGTTTGATGGAAAAGGCATATCGGGCAGCTGATAAATTGCCCCCGCAGACCCTAGTGCTCTATGGCGCACGCGATCAGATTATTCCCCGTCCGGCTTTGACGGCGACTGTTGCAAAGCTTCCGCTTTCAGTGCGCACGGTAGAATATCCCGATGGCTATCATATGTTGACGCGGGACCTGCAGGCAGAACGTGTTTGGGCCGATGTCGCAGCTTTTATCGTCGACCCAAAGGGGGCCTTGCCCTCAAACCTTGGACCCATTGGTGGAGCGGCAAAATAAGGAACTCGTTAAGCCTGTTTTGCTAATTCTTTCACTATGGCTTTGAAGATCGCTCTGCCTCTACCTGCGTTGCCGAAGTTCGACCCCGTAACTTTGGCGCAAACCCGTGCCCGCTTGGTGGCTTGGTGGGATGGCGGCGATCCACCGGACTTAGAGGCAATCAAGGCCGAAATTGAGGCGCAGAATGAGCCGGGTAAGCTCAGTGCGAAACACAAAAAGCTTTATGTTACAGCCAGTCACATCATGTGGGGGCCGGACCGTAATTTTCCAAGCTCGCTGGACTTAACCACCCAATTGGGCACAGCTGTGGGGGCCAAAAAAGATGCCGCTATGGCCTGTATTGGCGCAGGCAGTGGCTTCATCACCCGCACCTTGTTGGAACAATTCGGCGTTAAACTGACCGCCTACGAATCTGACCCAACCATCCGCGCCCTTGCCGCGAAAGCTGTTAAAAAGAGCAAGTCGCGCAAAAACTATAGTGCCAAACCTTATAATGGCCAATTGTCAGGGCTTGCCGAACGACAAGTCGAACTTGCCATATTGTTGTTTCAAGGCGGCGACGCCGAGCGAGCAGAGCGCGGGGCCTTCTCGATGCTGCGCCTTTTAAAGCCTGGCGGGCAGGCGATCTGGTTCGACTTATTCTCCACGGAAGGCGAGGCCTCTGCTGATCTCGCAAAGGGCATTGAAAACCGCGCGTTCACCCCAGTGGAGGTGTTTAAGGGTGCCGCCCAAGCCGCAGGCCTTACTGTCGTCTCCGAAGCCGAATGCAATCTGAACTTCTTGGCCGCGATCAGCTCGAGCTGGTCTCTGATTGGCAAGGATTTTGATAAGCGCCAAGCCGCCCTGATCAAGGCTGGCGGGCAAGAGGCAGCAAGTCTTGCCTTGCATTCAATCATCACGTGGAAAGCGCGCGCAGCCGCCGTCCGTGCTGGGCAATTGAGCGCGCGCTATATTGTGGTCTCTGCGCCGGCTTAGGCCTTTGCGTTCCGCTTCAAGAATTAGGCATTCACCGCAAAGGCATCGCCCAAAGCATCCGCAAGGCTAGAGCGCGGGGCTTCTTCATTGGCGACGGGTGCTTTTGTTTCGGCTGCAGCAGACGTTTGGGCTTTTGCCGCAGGTGCCTTTGCTTTTTTAGCTGGCCGTTCTGCGGTGGCTTTTTCCTCGATATGGGTTGTTTCAATCGACGGACCGGCGAGGGGGTCTGCCGAGCGCTTGGAACGACCTTCAAATTGACCACCCTCTTCGATGATCAATATAGCATGGGTCAAATCGCCATCGATAGAGCCAGAGGTTGCCAATTGGATCATGCGCGCCCGCACATCGCCGGAAACCCGGCCGCGGATGGTCGCGATTTCGCTGATCACATTGCCCTTAACTTCACCATTCTTGCCCACAACCAAGGTGTCGCAACGTACGTCACCAATCACGATGCCTTCGATATGGACGTCACCGGGGGAGGAGAGCGAGCCGCTGACGACTGCGCCAGCTGCCACCACTGACGCGGCAGGCTTTGGGCTTGGTGCCACAACGGCGATCGCCGGGGGGTCATTCCGTGGTGCCGGCACAGCAACGGTTTCCGTTTCAACATAGGATTCTTTGGATTTAGAATTCCAAAAGGCCATCGTTTTGTTCCCTTAGATTGGCGATCTCGCGCCCTTGTTACGCATGCCGGAGTGTCACGCAACACCCGAAATCCTGTTTGGTGTGTATTCCTCTGGGAATTACACCAATTCTTGCACCGCCTTTAGAACGGCTTCATCATGACCGGGAACTTTTACTTTCCGCCAGATGTTTACAATCGTTCCATTTTTATCAATCAGGAAGGTCGTGCGTTCGATCCCGAAATACTTCCGTCCATACATGCTCTTTTCGACCCAGACGCCATAGGCTTCACATATCTCTGTGCCAAAATCTGATGCTAAGGTCACATCTAAGTCATACTTTGCCTTAAACTTGTCGTGACTAGCGACTTTATCTTTGGAGACGCCAATGACCTCGCACGAAAGAGCACGAAACTTGTCTATGTTCTCAGTGAAGGCAATGGCTTGGCTTGTGCAGCCCGAGGTGTCGTCTTTTGGATAAAAATACAGGACAACCCTCTTTCCTTTCAAACCAGACAAGGCCACGGTTGCGCCGCCGTCTGTCGGCATTTCAAAGTCAGGGGCCTGTTGGCCAATTGCAATTTCGCTCATGGTGCTAAATCCGATCCGTTCGCGCCGAAAGCGCCGTGTTCAGGCAGATAAGCCTGAGGCCGCTGGCTTGCAAGCCGCGGACGGGCCACCTCGCGGCCAAGACGCTTCTTCCACAAAAGTGCGGCAATCGCGTGACAAGAAGCGTGCAAAAAAAATCACGCCAGAGGTTGAGGAAACCCCCAGCGGGACTGTGGTCGCTAAGCGAACCAAAAAACCGCTAAGCCAAACACGGCATTCACGATTCTGGATGGAAAGCGCCACAGTGGCTTTGGCGCTTTCGGGCTTATTTGCCGGCTATCTCGCGTGGCGTTTATCGATTGGCACCGTCTCGATTTCAGCCACCACGCCTTTTGTGGAGGATTCCCTCAGCCGCCTTGTCGGCGGGCAAACCAAAATTGGCTCGCTGCGCCTTGGATGGGATCAAGAGGCACGCGATTTTGTGGTTCTGGCCAGCAAAGTCACCGCGCGAACCGATCAGCGAACCTCGCCTCTGCGCCTCGGTCAGGTGGACCTGAAGCTCGATGCACCTTCACTCCTGATTGGTCGAGCCGTAGTAAAGCAAGCCCAACTGTCGGGTGTTGAGGCGGTTCTTGTTGTTGACCGACAGGGGCGAACAGCCTTTGGCTTTGGTTCCGCCGAAGAGGTCCTCGCGCTGCCCCGGGTGAAGGGCGAGGATGGTGGCCTTGCGCGCATCTTAAAGGCTACCCGCAATGCGCTTGATCCCAAAGGTCAAGCAGGTCGGGTGGCGCAAGTGGTGCTGACTGACGCACGCTTGCAAATGATTGACCCCGACAGTGGCCAGCGTTTGATCCTTGAAAAAGCCCGCGCAGGCCTATTTCGAAGCGCGGCTGGCATCATCACTTTGCAAGCCTCTGGCAAGGTTGAAAAATCCAACTCTAGCATGAATGTGGCCATAGCCGCCCCGCCGGCCGCTAATGGCGCGCTGGCTCTGGTGGCGGAATTGCAAGACATGCGGTTTGCGCAATTACCCCTGAGTCTGCGCGGGCAGAACTTGGAGCAATTAGCGAAATGGACAAGCCCGTTGAGCGGCCGCGCCTTGGTCTATCTCACGCCAGAGGGCAGCCCGATCTCGGCCCAAGGTACGCTCCAGCTTGCGCGTGGGCGGGCAGGCGGAGTGGCGGTCGAACGGGCTGCAGGGACGGGGGCTTGGTCCCAAAAGACCGGGATCGTGAGTCTTCAGACGCTCGATATTGTCAGTGACCGAATCCAAGCATCCGGTGTAAGTGGTCAATTATTTCCAGCCAGCGCAGGCAAACGACGCTTGGAATTTGCGGCTAAATCCTTTTCCCTCGCTGCACCAAATGCGGGGGGTGTCGCAGGTGAAGGCGCCAGCGGTAAGGTCCTGTTTTCAGAAGATATGCATGTGATTTCGGCGGATCTGTTTGCACAAGGCTTTGGCCTGTTGCACCCCAATTCCACCATGGCCAAACTCTTGGAGTCAGAAGTCAAAATTCTCTCTACGGGTCCACGAGGCGCGCAAGGCAAAACTGGCCCACAGGGAGCTTTTGCGGGTGGGAAAGTCAGCATCACGGCCAAATCTGCCCGCCTATCTTTGGGCGACCGGCTAGGCCAATTTGGCAGCGGAGCGGGCGTTAATTTGACGTTGGATCGCCCGTCCGCGACTGGTCCTTGGAATGCGCAGGCGAGCCTCGCGACTCTAAACTTGACTGGTCGCGGCGTCTCCATCCCTCAAACCAATGCACGTGGACTGACCCTCCAGTGGAACGGAACAGATTCAGTTGGCACAGGCCAGCTTGCTGCGCGCATCGACGCCATGACGACTAGCCAATCTGGCTTACGCGGGCTCGGGCTAGCTGGCTCAAATCTTATGGTGCAAGCCAGTCGGCTCGAAAATGGCTCGTTTGAACTGTCAAGCTTTTCAGCCGACAGTTTTGTCTTCAACAATCCGGTTGTTTCGGTCGCAACTGGTTCTGTCACACTCGCCGGCAATTTGAGTGCAAATGGGCTGACGGAGGCGTGGCTAAAGACACCAAGTTTAACGCTCACCAGTCCGAACCAATTGTCGAGACCTTTCGTGGCCAGCGATGTGGATGTCGCAGGCGATGTTCTGCCGCGAGGGGTCCGTTTGCCAGCCATTCAATTCATGCATCGTGGTATTGCGGTCCAAGGCGGGGTAGAGGTAGCACTCGCGCGGCGCGGCTCTGCCATGGTCAATTTGGATGCGGATATCGATGGCGAGATTGATGTCGAATCCCTGCTTGCCGGATGGCCTAGAGGGTTTTTGCCAGAGACTCGCACGGCCATTGCCAATGTCGTTAAAGAGGGGGTTGGTAAGACCGACCACTTGGTGCTGCGCATACCTGCAGGACTGTTAAAGGGCCAGCCAGGTGGCCCGGACATGATCGCGCTGGACTTTGATATTCGCGACGCGACGGTACAATATTTGCCACAAATGACGGCGTTGACCGACGTGTCAGGTCGCGCCCGTCTCACCGGTAATAGCTTTCATGTCGACATTGATGGCGGGAAATTGGGGGAGCTAACGCTCTCTGAATCCTCTTTTGCGATCCCGAAGTTCCAGCCCAAGAATTCCGAAGGTGTGGTACATGCCAAAGTGTCGGGTTCAGTGGCCCTGATGGCGCAGGAAGCCGATCGCGAACCCTTACGCCTGCTTTCAAAAGCCCAGTTCGATCCCGCCAGATTGGACGGCGAAGGCAATTTGGAATTGGACCTAAGCTTGCCATTGTCGGACCGGCTGCAACAGGACGCGGTCAAGGTGCGCGCGCGCGGACAGTTTGAGCAAGCCAGTTTGCAAAACGCCTTTGCAGGCTTAGAAGCCAATGATGGCACCGTTCAATTGGACATTGATAATGGCCGAGTGGATGTGAAGGGTCAGGCTTGGATTGCGGGCAATCCGTTTGATTTTACTTGGGTATCAGAACCCGAAACAGCGCCAAAGCCCGGCACCTGGCTGGTGGCTGACGGCATGGTGGATTTGGCAAGCTTGATCCAAATCGGCGTGGACGTGACGGCCTATGCGACCGGTCCGGTGCGGCTGAAACTCGATGCGCAATCCAAAGGCAGCAAGCTGATCGGTGCGGATTTAGACGCTGACTTTAATTTGGCTACAATGGTGTTGCCCGGCTCACTCTGGACCAAACCAGAAGGGGAAGCAGGCCAAGCTACAGCTCACATTACGATGCGCGATGCCGGCGGTTGGGAAGCCAATCAGCTGACCTTTAAGGCAAAAGGGGCAGATGTTCGTGGTGATCTGGTTTTCTCCGAGAAGCTGGATCTGATTGGTGCGGATTTTTCCCGCATCGCCATCGCGCGCGCGGCGGATTTGGCCTTGCGTATTGTTGAAGATTCCAATGGGTTAAATGTCAATGCGAAGGGCGATTATCTTGATTTAAGTCCGTTTTTGATCAAACGCGACGTGACGGAGCGGACCGTCGATTTGTTGGATCGCCCTCTCAATTTATCGGCTTCGATCAAGCGGCTTGCGACTGGGCAATCGGCGGCCCTGGACAATGTTGAGGCAAGCATTTTGCGCGATCAAGATGGCTGGCGCTCGCTAAACATGACGGGCAGCTCAGTTGCTGGCGAAACACGTGTCGCGATGAGCCAGCAGCAAGATGGTCGTCGGACTATTGTAGGCAATCTGTCTGACGCGGGTTTCTTTGCAGGCCTCATTTACCCCGGCGCGCCACTAACAGGTGGTATTGGCACGATTGAAGGCGAATTGCCTGTTGTTGGTGCGGATAGTGCGGGCACCTTGATGGTGGAAGTCAAAGGCGTCTCCTACAGCCCGGCCAAGCAGAGCCCAATCCTATTTGACTTGGTTCGTTTGCCCATGACTGTGAATGGCGGCATCATCGCGCTGCGCGAAGGCAAGGCTGATGGCGCAGCCTATACGGTTAAGGCCTCTGGCTATGTCGACCTTGAAAACGGAAAATTGGACCTACGCGGTGTGGCTACCCCCGGCGGATTGAACCGTGCCTTAGGCGAAATGCCCTTGTTTGGTAGCCTCTTAGGCGGTGGGCAGGATGAGGGTCTGGTCGGCATGACCTTTACCGCACGGGGCAGTTTGGCCAATCCAAAACTGCGCACCAATCCAATCTCTGCCTTAGCACCTGGGTTCCTGCGGAAGCTCTTTGAAAGCCAAGCCCCCTTGGAGCCGCCACCGCGTTTAAAGACCGCCCCCGTTCCAACTGTGCCGACGCCAACTGATACTGTTGGTGAGACGGGGACGGAGGCGACGCCTCAAAGTTAAACTCGGCTCTACGGCTGCCAGTGTGTAACGCGTGAGGCAGCACTTGGCCGGGGCCGCTCAAGGGGGGCTTCGGTCGGGGTACCCAGATAGACAAAACCGGCGAGCTTCTCCTGCGGCGAAAGGCCCAGAAGGGCCAAGGCTTCGCGATCATAGGCGACCCACTCACTCAACCAACAACCACCATAGCCAAAGCCCTGGGCTGCCAAAAGCAGATTGTAACAGACCGCTCCGGCGGACAGAACTTGCTCCCACTCCGGCACTTTTGGGCTTTCTACTGGCGAAAAGACCACGGCCACGACCAATGGTGCGCGCAGGAAACGGCCTTCTTCCAAAGCCAGTCGCTCTGGATCCTTTACCTCACCGCGCGCGGACAATAGTTCGGCGATCTTGGTTCCATAGACCTGCCGGTTGTCGCCAGACAGGATGATGAAGCGCCAAGGTCCCAGCTTGCCATGATCGGGCACGCGGGCTCCGATGCGCAGAATAGCGTCCAATGTGTCGCCTTCGGGGCAGGGCGCTGCTAGATGCGCTACCTTGGTAGATCGGCGCAGCGCTAATCGCGCCAGAAAGTCGGTGTCTGGGCGAGGCTCAGGCAGCACATCGTTTTCGACAGGCGGGGGCGGGAGGGTGTGTGGTGCAATTGTCATTGTTTTCAGACATAAGGCATAGTGGGCGCGATTGCATCGCCCTTTGAAAGTTTTTCTTCTCTATGTCTAAAACCGACCCCTTCGAGACGCTCGCATCGCACATCGCCTATCAGAATCCGTGGATCACTGTGGAACATCAAGATGTGCTCCGTCCAGATGGGAAGCCCGGCATTTATGGCATCGTCCGCTTTGCCAATCGTGCAGTTGGAGTTCTGCCGATTGATGAGACGGGGCATGTCTGGATGGTGGGACAGTTTCGTAGACCGGTAGAAGCTTGGTCATGGGAGATGCCGGAAGGCGGCGTGCCCTATGATGAAGATCTAGAGGCGGGTGCCTTACGTGAGCTCGAAGAAGAAGTCGGTATTCGGGCTGAGACCTTGATCAGGGTGCTCGACATGGATTTGTCAAATTCGGTTAGCGATGAAACCGCCATTTGTTTTGTGGCGTATGGATTGTCACCCGGCAATTTGGCCCCGGAGGGAACTGAGGTTTTGACCATAAAGCAGCTTCATTTCACCCAATTGCTGGCCGAGGTCGAGGCTGGAAAAATTCGTGATGCGCTGACGGTTGCAACCGTCTATCGGACATACCATTTAGCACAAACAAACCAATTGCCGGCTGCGCTGACGAAGATGATGTTAGCCCACCCAGACGGAGAGTGAAAATGGCAGGTGCAAGCTTAGAACTTGTTGGCGGCTTGGCTGCTGGCTTAACTAACGTCTGGACTCATTTGCGCATTGAAGCGGCCACGGCAGCAGCCGAAGAGCCGCTGCTAGCAAGTCTTCTGAACGCCACCATCCTCAACCACACCAGCTTCGATGATGCGCTGGCCTATCTCTTGGCCCAAAAGCTGGGCGGGGCAGACATGAACGCGCTGCAGATGCGCGAAGTCTGCATGCAGGCCTTTAAGGAAGATCCGGCGATTGTTCGCAGTGCGCAAGCCGATGTGCGTGTGATCAAGGTGCGTGACCCTGCGTGCCGTACCTATTTGCAACCTTTCCTCTATTACAAGGGCTTTGCCGCGCTACAGGCCCACCGTGTTGCCCATCATTTGTGGAAGACGGGCCGGGAAATGATGGCTTTCCACTTACAGAGTCGGGTAGCCGAACTGTTCCAAGTCGATATTCACCCTGCTGCCCGCTTGGGTGAAGGGATTTTCATGGACCACGCAACCGGCATTGTGATCGGCGAAACCGCTGTGGTCGGCGACAATGTCTCCATGCTGCATAATGTCACTTTGGGCGGCACCGGCAAAGAAGGCGGCGACCGCCATCCCAAGATTGGTGCCGGCGTATTGATCGGAGCAGGGGCCAAGATTTTGGGCAACATCAAGGTCGGCGAAGGAGCACGCGTTGCCTCAGGCTCTGTCGTGCTCCACGAAGTGGCAGCAGGCTGCACGGTGGCGGGCATCCCGGCGCGTCCAGTAGGTGGGCCTTGTTGTGAAAATCCAGCCGATAGCATGGATCACGTCTTTGATGTCGCGACTTTTGATCCGGGCCTCTAAGCGCTAAGCCGTGAGTGCCTTGGCGATGGTTTCGACATTATAGGCCAGCATCTTAATGCTGGTTCCTGCAGGGCCGTCGGGCTTTGAAAGTGAGTCTGTGTAGAGCCTTCCGCCCAGCTTAGCGCCACTCTCTGCAGCGATTTGGTTCATTAGGCGCTGGTCCGCTTCGGTTTCAATGAAACAGGCCGCACTGTCTGCCCCATTAATCTCGTCGAGAAGGTCAGCCAGCGCTTTGGCAGAGGGCTGAGCGCCCGTGGACAGGGACGAGACGCCTCGAAACTCTAGCCCGAACTCTCTGCCCAAGTAGCGGAATGAATTGTGCGGCACGATGATCAGGCAACGGCCTTGGCGCACGGGTGCAAGTAAGGCTACCGCAGCTTTTTGCGCAGTTTCTAGCTCGCCCAGATAGGCTTTCAATCGCATCTCAAAATCAGGCGCGAAATTGGGCCAAATCTTGATATAGGCCTTGGCAATCGTCTCAGCGTAGCTGCGCAGACCAGCAAAGCTCTGCCAAGTATGCGGGTCGGGGATGCGGCCTTCGATCAGAATAGGCTCAATGCCGTCTGAGGCCTGAATGATGGGTCCGCGATAACCGGTACTTTCAGGAAGACGGTCAATCCAGCCTTCCAATTTAAAGCCTACATGGAGGAGGAGGCTGATATCGCCAAAGCCCGTCAACTCGCTGGGCGTTGGGTCCCTGTGATGTGCAGTTTGGTCTGGGCCAAGCAGAGAAGCGATCTCTAAGTCTGGTGCGCCGATCTGCTGGGCGACATCGGCCAAGATCGACATGGTCGTCAACACTTTTGGCTTGGAAACCGCGGGCGCAACTTTTGGCGCGGGCTTGCACGCGGTAGCAAGCAGGCCGCTGGCGGCAAGGCCCAAGAGATTACGACGCGCGATTAGCAAGGGATGCTTTTCCGACCGAGCGGGTCAAGAGGGATTGGTTGGGGCCAACAAGGCTTGAAGCCAATACAAGCCCAACCAAGCAGGAGACAATGGCTGCACCGACAGGGGCAGCAAGGTGGAAGGAAACCAAGAGGCCAGCGAGTACCCCAATAATGCCAAGGACTGCCGCGCTGAGGATCATCAATGGCACGCTCTTGGCCCAAAAACGGGCGGCAATGGCGGGCAAGATGGTCAGCCCGATACTCATCAACGCCCCTAGCGCGTGAAACGACGCTACCGTCGTCAGCGCCAAAAGGCCGAAGAAGACCGATTGTGCCACGGGGCCTGCCCATTTGGCGCCGCCCGATGCGCGCAAGAACTGCGGGTCGAGCGTGTCGATGAGGAGCGGGCGATAAACTAAGGTCATGCCAATCGCCGTCACAATCGCAGCTGCGCAGGCCAGCGCTAACGCGGTGTTGTCGATGGCGAGTGCAGCGCCGAACAAGAGCTTGTCCAGATCAATCACCCCGCCGCCCATGCTGGCGATCATCACGCCTATGGCCAAAGCTGCGAGGTAGAAGACGGCAAAGCCCGCATCCTCTGGCAAGCGCAGCGCGCGACTGGCAGGGCCCGCTGTCATAAAGACCATCGTGCCCGTAAGGGCTGCGCCTAAGGTAGTCAGTAAAGTGCTGCCGCCGCTCAATAGGGCAGCCGCAGCGGCCCCAGGCAGGACAGCATGGCCAACAGCGTCGCCAACCAAGCTCATGCGGCGCATTACGAGGAAGACGCCCAAAGGCGCTCCAGCCAAAGCAAGCGCCACGCCGCCTAAAGCGGCACGTGTCATAAACTCATAGTCAAAGAAGGGAGCAAAAACCCCGACCACGGTCAGACCCCTAAGACGACTGAGCGACGCCGCTCACCGCGCGTAGTGGTTGGGTCAAGCTGCTGAGGGGTTTGTCGTCGCTGCGACGCAGGATGGCACCAAATTTGGACAGCTCCCACCAAAGCGGGAAGTGGCGCGCGCAATCGAGATCATGGATGGCCGCAATCACGGTGCGGCCTTCGCCGACCCAATGCTGGATGACTTCTAAAAGTTTCGCTTGCGAGGCTGTATCGACGGCCGAGAAAGGCTCGTCCAGCAAAATCAGCCCGCAGTCCTGCACGGTCAAGCGGGCAAAGAGAGCGCGCTGCAACTGCCCACCCGACAAAGTGCTGACCTGTTGGTTCTCAAGGTCGCTCAAGCCAACCATGTCTAAGGCTTGGTCTATCTTGTCCTGATCATGACGGCAGGGCTTGCCGAATAATCCAAGGCGCGCCCACAGACCCATCGCCGCCAAGGCGCGCACTGTCAAAGGCGCATCTGGGCGAAGGCTGGGGCTTTGGGAAAGCCAAGCGATGCTGCGATGGCGCTTCACTGGGGCGTCCCACACACAGGTGCCACTTACCGGGCTCTGCTCACCCGCCAAGGTCCGCAACAAAGTAGATTTGCCCGCACCATTTTGGCCAATCAACGCAACAGCACTACCTGAATTAATGGTGCCACCAATGCCTGCCATCACAAGATTGCTGGGGTAACCAATTGCAAGATCGTTTAAAATCAAGCTCATATCGCTGGATCCTGCGGGCCATTCTCAAGTCGAAAATGACTGGTTGGTGGGAGGAGGCTAGGCATTGGAAGCCCATACTCCCAATCCGACCAAAAGCGAAGCGGAAATGTTATGTTATTACAGTACAGGTAACCGCCTCGTCCTCGGTCTTGCAAGCAGTGCCCGCATGCGGCTAGCCTGTTTGCATTGGCGCGCTACGCGCCCGCAAAAGGAATTCGCTTCATGTCGATGGATGGTCTTGAACTCACTTCAGCCAATGGCCTGACCTATCCATGTGGTGAGCCTCCCGAAGTTGGCACCGTGAAAGAGGTTGCAGATGGTGTCTATTGGGTCCGCATGCCGCTGCCCTTTGCCCTCAAATGGATCAACCTTTGGCTCCTGCGCGACGGTGACGGTTGGGTGATTGTGGACACAGGTGTTGCGACCGAAGAAAGCCGCCTGCATTGGCGCACGATCTTTAACTCTGTTTTGGACGGGCTTCCGGTAAAGCGGGTGATGATCACCCACATGCATCCCGATCATGTGGGTCTTGCAGGCTGGATCACGCGTAAATTTGGCGCAGCTTTATGGATTTCACGACTGGAATATCTGACCTGTCGCACCTTGGTCGCCGACACTGGCCGCGAAGCGCCCGAAGATGGCGTGCGGTTTTACCGCGCGGCGGGCTGGGATGAAGATGCCCTCGACACGTATCGCATCCGCTTTGGTGGCTTTGGGAAGGCGGTATCGCGCTTGCCCGATTCCTTTGAAAGGATGGCCGATGGCGACTGCATTGAGATAGGTGGCCGAAGCTGGCAGGTGGTAACAGGCTGCGGGCATTCGCCAGAGCATGTGTGCCTCTATCAGCCAGACTTAAAAGTCCTGATTTCCGGCGATCAAGTTTTGCCGCGAATTTCGTCCAATGTGTCGGTCTTCCCGACAGAGCCCAATGGCGACCCGATGACGGATTGGATCAATTCCTGCCATAAGCTCAAGCAAGTCATCGCAGACGATGTCTTGGTCCTGCCTGCCCATAATGAGCCGTTTTATGGGCTGCATAAACGCTTGGACGACTTGATCGACAATCATGAGACAGCTTTGGCGCGACTGGCCACTTGGCTAGCGACCCCACGGCGGGTGATTGATTGCTTCTCACCCTTATTTAAGCGCCCCATTGGCGGGGACGTCTTGGGCATGGCGACGGGCGAGGCGATTGCCCACCTCAATTGCCTGATTGCGCGAGGGCAAGCCGTTGTTGAGCGCGGCCCCGAAGGGACGCTGCTGTATCGCCAAGTCGGTTAGGCCCGTTAGGGGGCAGGCTTAGGCTCGGTTGCTGTTGGTTCGGTTTGCGGGCTCGGCTCAGGCGGCGGGCCGCCCGGCTGATCGGCTCCCGCGGCAATCGTCACGTTAAAGATAGGCGGTGGGCGTTTGCCTCGCCGTAAGTCATCGGCAATGCTGATCGGCGCCGAGCCCCCATTCAAACGCGCACGATAAACTTGGATATTTTCCAGCACACGCTGCACATAATTGCGCGTTTCAGAGAAAGGGATCTTCTCTACCCAATCAATGGCAGTCTCAAGGTCGGTCTCGCGGAACTCGCCATAGGTCTGCACCCATTGGCGGGGGCGGCCCGGCCCTGCATTATAGGCAGCAGCCGCCATAACATAAGAGCCATAAAAATTATTGACCAAATCAAAGAGGTGCGCAGAGCCTAAGGTCACATTGTGGGTCGGCCGACTGATCAGCCAACTGGTGTCATGATCCAGGCCCATGCGGCGGGCTTGGCTGGCGGCGGTTGCTGGCAGGAATTGCATCAGACCACGGGCATTGGCCGTTGAGACGGCGCGGGTATTAAACTCGCTTTCTTGCCGCGTGATCGCCAGCGTATAGGCGTCCTCGATCTGGCCATAGCCAACAATCCGGGGGATTGTCATCAAGGGATAGGCAGCTTCGGTTGCCAGAATGCCGCGATTGAGGCCTGCCTTAGCAACCCGGACCGCGAGTGCCGGTTCATCCCGTGCGCGGGCATATTCGGACAGCGCTTGGTGTTCGCCTTCGGTGTCGAGTTCATCGTCCAAGGCAAGCGCAAACTGTCGGAAGAACTGGTTTTCGCCAGCTTCTGACAACAGATTGATGATGGCCATCATGGTGCGGCTATTCAGGCGATCGCGATCTTCCTGCGTCGCCTTTTTTTCAGGCGGCAAGGTCAGTTGTGCAACTTGGCCCAAGGTTTCGGCGAGTTTTACCGCTGCCAATTGTCCGTAATAGACGGTTGGGAAAGCTGCCGCGGCCCGATATTGGCTTTGCGCGATATCGGGTTGATTCAATACTTCCGCCGTACGACCTAACCAATAGGCGGCACGGGCGCGCGAAACCGGGGTGCGGACACCACTCTCAAGCCGCTTGAAATGCTCGAGCGCGATAGTGGGTTGGTTTAGGAAACGCAAAGCCACCCAGCCGGAAATAAATTCCCCGTCGGCAAAGCGCTCGCCGCGCTGATAGCCATGGGTGGAGGCGATCCGATAGGCCGACTGCCAATCGCGGGTGACAATGGCTTCGTTCAGAAGATTGCGCCGCTCCGTCCAGATCAAGTCTTGGCCAGGCTCTGGAAGGCCACGTGAGTCGATTTGGGTGAGGAGGGAAAGGGCCTCTGCCCGGCGTCCGGCCTGACGCAAGTTGCGGACGCGCTGATACTGAATGCCGCGATCGTCGAGGCTGACACCGGTAAGGGTCACGGTGTCGCCTGCTGCAATGCCAACCCGGCGCTGCGCATTGAGGCGGCCGGTCTCGCTCATCAAAGGCCATAGTGGCTTGGACTGGGTGATGCGGTCGGTCCACAACAGAAAATCGACGCGGGCGTCATGGTCTTCCGTCGTCAGTTCGCTACCAAATCGGGCAAGCAAAGCCGCTTGGCTCGTACTGTCAAAGCGGTGATTGCGCCACCCATCAGCCAAAAATCGCTTCGCCTGCTCGCGCTCGCCCAGAGCAATCAAAACGGAGGCGAGCTCCAGTTTTCCTTCGCCAGAAATCGGGCCCGCATGGTCTAGGCCCTGTTCCTTGCGCTCTAAAAAGGTGCGCTTGGCTTGTGGGGTCAGAGTGGTTAAGGCAAGGCGCTGTTCGGCGCGGATACGAATGTTTTGACGGCTTGGGTAGAAAGGCAATTGATCGAGCGCTTGGCGCAATTCGTCAAAGCTGGCTGGGTTGGAATCGGCAGTGGCCAGGCGCCACAAGAGGAAGTTGCGAATTCGCGTATCGCTGGTGGTGGCGATGGTGGCGCGCACATAGCTCCAATCGCCGCGCTCGGCAGCCCGCAGGGCCGTCCTTAAAACCTCTACCGGTGTCGTGGGAACAGGGGCTGCAGTAAAATCAACCGGGACAGAAGTCGGCACGGGCACAGGCACCGGCGTCGGCACCGTGGCGTCTTGTGCCAACGCCATGCCCGAAAAAAACGGGCTTGAAGTCAAAAGGCCGGTCATAAAAATGGCGAGAGTTGCCTTACGCGTGTCAAACACGGACATTCAAAAAAACTCCGGCGAGCATCAGCACAAATCGGGGGAGGGCTGTCTTCGCATTGCGACCTACTGGCCGATTAGAGGGAACAGAAAGGATTGATCTTGGGAATCACCCCTTGTGTCTAGCGATCAAATCCCACTGAACCTAGTCGTATGTGTGAAAAAATCAGGGCAAGCACAGCCTTGTGCACGCCATTTGGTCTGCCCTTGGGTCTTGCATCCATATGAATTGCGGTCGAGAAGGGCATTCACGACCCACTCACGTTTCAGCTAGGCCAGTACCACCCATGACGGTTTTTAAAGGCGTTTATACCGCCCTGATCACGCCCTTCAAAGATGGCAAGGTCGATGATGCGTCTTTTCAGGCCTTGATCGAGCGCCAGATTGAAAATGGCGTACACGGAATCATTCCTGTTGGCACGACCGGCGAGAGCGCGACTGTGGACGATGCGGAGCATTGGCATTTGTTTGATTTGGCCATTGAGGCTGCAAACCACCGTGTTCCTGTGTTGGCGGGCTGTGGCTCGAACGACACCCAAGCCGCGATCCGCCATATGCAGGTGGCCAAGAAGGCTGGCGCAGATGGGGCTTTGATCGTTGCGCCTTATTACAACAAACCCAGCCAAGCGGGCCTGATTGCCCACTTCAACGCGCTCGGTAATGCCGTCGATATGCCAATCATGGTCTATAATATTCCTGGTCGCACCAATGTCGACATTCTGCCCGACACGATGGCCGAAATCGCCAAGCACCCCAATGTCGTGGCGTTGAAGGATAGTGCGGGCGACCCATCGCGCACGGCACTGCATCTGGCTCGTATCACCAAGCCATTTTCGATTTTTGCGGGGGATGACAATCTGGCTCTGGGGTTTGCTGCCTATGGGGCAGTGGGTTGCGTGTCGGTTCTGTCCAACATCATGCCGAAAGAATGTGCGCAATTGCAGGCCCTCTTGGCATCAGGTCAATTGGCCGAAGCGCGCGCCTTGAACCAAAAGCTGGACCCCTTGCAGCGCGCTTTATTCCTTGAGCCTAATCCGGGGCCCGCCAAATTTGCTATGGCAACTTTAGGCCTCTGTGCCGAAGATTTACGCCTGCCTCTGGTGCCACCCATTCCTGCAACCCGCGTTGCAGTACAAACGGCCATGATCGCAGCCGGGGCGTTACGAGGCAATTAGGCCATGCGCCCAGAACAACCCCGCAAATTAATCGCCGAAAATAAGCGCGCGCGCTTCGATTATTATATTGAAGATACCTATGAAGCGGGGCTGGTTCTAACTGGCACCGAGGTCAAAAGCTTGCGTCTTGGCCGCGCCAATATTGCCGAAAGCTATGCGAGCCCAGAGCATGGTGAGGTCTGGCTGATCAATTCCTATGTGCCCGAATATGGCCCAGCTTCGCGCTTCAACCACGAGCCGCGACGCAAACGCAAGCTGCTACTGCGTGAGCGGGAGATCAACAAATTGTTCGCCGCTGTCGACCGCGAAGGGCGCACAGTCGTGCCGCTGAAACTTTATTTCAATGAGCGCGGGATGGTGAAGTTAGAACTAGCGCTCGCCAAAGGCAAAAAGGATCACGACAAGCGCGATTCGACCAAGGAACGGGAATGGAAGCGCGAGCAGGGGCGCTTGCTGCGCGATCGGGGCTAAGGTCATGTCGGGATGGCTAGACCGCTTTTATCGCTTTTTCACTGAGATGGACTCAACGGCTGCCCGCGCGGTGTGGGTCGCTTTCATCCTGTTCTCGATTGCAGGTGTGGTTTTAACAGCCGGCATGATGTTCGTTGATTTGGACCAAGGCGGCATCGCTCAATTTTTGCGTGGCTTGCGCGACGCGTGGTGGGCACCTGCGGCCGTTACCGGTACTTTTATCACATTGGCCTTTATCGGTGCGCCGCAAGTTGTACTGATTGCCGCAACCGTCGCCGTATTTGGTCCATCTGAAGGCATCGTGCTGAGCTGGATCGCCACATTGCTCTCAGCCCAAGTAGGCTTCATGCTGGGAAGGGTAGGCGGCGCTGCGGCCTTATCCAAACTCTTGGGTGGTCGCGGCGGCCGCGCGCTCCGTTTCATAGGAAAAAACGGGTTTCTCGCCAGTCTCATTATCCGCTTGGTGCCATCAGGCCCCTTTATTGTATGCAACATGGCCTTAGGGGCAGCAAAAGTCCGTTTGACGTCTTTTGTTGGCGGGACCGGGATCGGCATTTTACCAAAAATCTGCCTCGTTGCCTTTGGTGCGCATGGTGTCGGCGAGGTGCTCAAAGGCGAAAACCAAGGCGCGATTTGGTTTTTTGTGGCTGCCGCACTCATCTATCTGCTTCTTGTCTTGGTGGTGCGCCCAATGCTCGGTAAGAGCCAAGCACAAGAGGGCCTTGATTAGGCGCAAGTTTTAGATTAATTTGCTGCCAACGAGGTCGAAAATCTAACGATGCGCAAAATTATCCCATTTAACGGAATAAGCACACAAGATTTTGCTTCAACCTTACGGGTTGGGCAGGAGATTGCGGCCGCGCAGTATGATTTGGCTCAGCGGGCTGGTTCCTTGCTGCTGGATGCAGGCCGACTTAATCTGAAGCTGGCAGGGCTGCTTATCAGCCCTTGGGCGCGCAAGAGTCGCTAGGCCAATTGGTCGGGTGACGGCGCTCAGGGGTAAAGCGCCGCCAAGGGCCGCACAAAGGCTCTCTCTTCAAATGTTCAGCAAATCAGGCCACACAATATCATGACCCAATCTATCCGTATTTTTGACACCACCATGCGCGATGGCGAGCAGTCGCCCGGCGCTTCCATGACTCATGACGAAAAGATCGAGCTCGCCAAATTGCTCGAAGATATGCGCGTCGATGTCATTGAGGCAGGCTTCCCGATTGCCAGCCAAGGCGACTTCGATGCCGTACAAGCCATTGCCCGCACCATTAAGAGCAGCACCGTCTGCGGTTTGTCGCGGGCAGGGGCTAAGGATATTGAGCGCTGCGCGGAAGCCGTGCGCCCTGCACCCTTGAAGCGGATCCATACCTTTATTTCGACCTCGCCCATCCATATGAAGCACAAGCTGCAGATGGAGCCTGAGGCTGTGCTCGAAGCCATTCATGGCTCGGTCTCTTTGGCGCGGAATTATACCGACGATGTCGAATGGTCCGCCGAAGATGCCACGCGTACCGAGCGCGACTTTTTGTTGAGGTCAGTAGAAACCGCAATCCGCGCAGGCGCCACCACCATCAATTTGCCTGATACGGTCGGCTATTCTTTTCCAACAGAATATGGTGCCATGTTTGCCGATGTGATTGCCAATGTGCCGGGCGCAGATGAGGTCATTTTCTCGGCACATTGCCACAATGACTTGGGTCTTGCGGTCGCTAATTCCTTGGCCGCCGTTCAAGGTGGTGCACGCCAGATTGAGTGCGCGATCAATGGCTTGGGTGAGCGGGCCGGCAATGCCGCTTTGGAAGAAATCATTATGGCCTTGCGCGTGCGCGGTGACAGCTTGCCGTTTACAACTGGGGTAGACGCGACGCGTTTGATGATGGCGTCTAAAATGGTTAGTCGTATCACGGGTTTCCCCGTCCAGTATAATAAGGCGATTGTTGGCAAGAACGCCTTCGCGCATGAAAGCGGTATCCATCAGGATGGAATGCTGAAGCACGCCCAAACCTATGAGATCATGCGCCCCGAAGATGTCGGCCAAGGCGCAACCAATCTGGTCATGGGCAAGCATTCGGGCCGCCACGCCTTTAAGGATAAGCTGCGCGATATGGGCTACGAATTGTCCGACAATGCATTCCAAGACGCATTTAGTCGCTTTAAGGCGCTCGCGGACCGCAAGAAGCACGTCTATGACGACGACATCATTGCTTTGGTTGATGATGCCGCAGCCCATTATGACGATGCGATCAAAGTGTTGCGCTTGCGCGTAGTTGCGGGAACCGATGGTCCACAAACCGCTGAAATCGATCTGGAAATTGACGGCAAGTCGGCTTGGACGACGCAACGCGGTAATGGCCCAGTCGATGCGGTCTTCAATGCGATCTCCGCTTTGGTCCCCCACAGCGCGGTCTTGGACCTCTATCAAGTTCATGCGGTCACTGAAGGCACTGACGCGCAAGCCGAAGTCTCGGTTCGCTTGAGTGAGCATGGCCGGTTTGTCACGGCGCGCTCTGCCGATGCCGATACGCTGGTGGCGTCTGCAAAAGCCTATGCGAGCGCCTTGGCGCGCCTACGGGCTAAGCGCGAACGCGGTGAGGATGCGCAAGCAGCAGGCTAAGCCTGTCGGCCGGTTCAGTCTGGCAACACCGACTTCACAAACGCCGAAAAGTCTTCCGGCGGAGGTACGTTTAGGTGCAGGGGCTCACCCGTCGTCGGATGGGTGAAGTCCAGTGCCGCAGCGTGCAACATCAGGCGCGGGCAGGGCTTGCCTGCGAGCAGGAGCAGCCCGCCATATTTCGTATCGCCCGCCAGAGCATGACCAATGGCGGAAAAATGCACCCGGATTTGATGCATCCGGCCTGTTTTCGGGGCTACTTCCACTAAGGACGCTGCAGCGCCTGACCCCAAGACGCGATAGGCAGTAAGGGCGGCTTGGGCGTCTGCTTCTCCGGCATTGGCAGGACGCATCAGGTCGATACCGCCGGACTTGATTTTGACCAGAGGCAGGTCGATTTGACCTTCCTCTGCCGCCAGTTTGCCGCCAACCAGCGCCAGATAGCGCTTCTCCAACTGTCGTCCGGCAAATTGGGCCGACAAATGCGCGGCAGCGGGGCCGGTCTTGGCGACAATCAACAGGCCAGAAGTCTCACGGTCTAAACGGTGGACGAGTTTTGGTTTGCGCCCTTTGCGGGTGGTGAAAGCAGCCAACAGCCGATCCACATCGCGCGTCACCCCTGAGCCACCCTGAACGGCCAAGCCGGAGGGCTTATTGAAGGCGATCAGCGCATCGTCCTTATAAACCACCATATCGCGGATATAGTCCTGCTCTTCTTGGCCGAGTGGGGCAGGGCCTTTGGCTGAAAAGCGACGGGTGGGACGATGGGCCATCGCCGCTGACTAGCCCATCTATGGCGCTACTCGCAAGGTGCTCATAAGGATCGTACTCATGCATGCGCGCGCGGCCTCGCGCGAGATCCCGCAAGCTTCAAACTCACCCTCCGCCCAGGCATCGCACAGACGTTCGAGCGTGAAGATCAGGGTGAGTGCTTCAACAGCGGCAAGGTGTGGGAAACGGGCGGTGATGGCACCCATTTGCTGTTGTCGTGTCTGCGCTCGAACAGCGGCAATCTCTGGATCAATTGCCGTTAGATGTCGAAGGGAGCGACGAAACAATCGGTGCGCGATATGATGGTCTAAGAGCGTATCGATCATCGCCGGGACAGTGTCAGCTTTTGCCAAAGCTTGGGCCTCTGCTTCTGCCCAATCCAGATAGATCGCAAGAAATATTGCCCTTTTGTCGGGAAAGTGCCGGTAGAAGGTTTGTGGAGCATAGCCCGCACGTCGGGCAATGGCATTGGTTTGGGTGCCGTCAAAGCCCTGTTCTTCAAATTCCAGCTGTGCAGCCTTGAGGAGTTCGGATCGCCCCGATTTGCGACTTTTCACGACTTGAGACCTCCTGCTTGACAATAAGTGATATCTATATCACTTAATTGAGAATGGACCAATCTTTTCTGCCAGTCAGTCAATTTCGTCGCGCCATTGGCGTTCAGCCGCCCTATGACTTGGTGGAAGCCGCAGGAACGAATGTCGCAATTGCGCGACGGGGTGCAGGGCTTCCGGTTTTGTGTTTGCACGCGGCGGCGCATGGCGGCCGTGATTTCGAAAGCCTTGTCGACGCTTTGGTGCCCTTGGGTTTTGAAATGGTGTGTGTCGACTGGCCCGGTCATGGCGCAAGCCCACCCGATGCATCCGGCCAGCCAGCCAGCGCCAAACGCTATGCGGCCGTTCTAAACGACCTCATTCCTGTCTTGTTTGGCGACGCAAGGCCCATTGTCATTGGCAATTCCATCGGTGGTGCAGCGGCATTGATCGCCGCCCTCGAAAAGCCCGAAGCCATGCGTGCCTTGGTTCTTTGCAATCCCGGTGGGTTGGCACCCCTTGATTCTTTAGCGATAGCAGTGATCAAGCTATTGGTCAGATTCTTTGAGGCCGGGGCCCGCGGCGCGCATTGGTTTCCAATCGCCTATGGCCTCTATTATCGGCTGGTTTTGTCGGGAAAGCCTGCCCAAGAGCAGCGCGCGCGCATCGTCCCGGCAGGGGCGGAAATGGCACCGATCCTTGCACAGGCTTGGCGCAGCTTTGGAGAAGCCGATGCTGATCTCAGGAAACGAGCGCAGGCACTCAACCTGCCCGTATTTTTTGCTTGGGCTAAGTCCGATCAAATCGTCGCGTGGTCACGGTCCAAGCGCGCGGTGGAAACGACCCCGCAGGCAAAGGTGGAATTCTTCAAAGGCAGCCATGCCGCCTTTCTGGAAGACCCGGTCGCGTTTCAAGCGTCGTTTTTGGCATTTGTGCGTTGCCTATCTAATGGCTAGGTGAAGAGCTATGTCGGTATCTAGACGCCTTTCTAATGGGTTTCACAAGAACTCACCAAAAATTGTATATACTTAAACTTGGAATCAACTGAACTTTCTCCATAATATCATTATGTTAAGATCAAGCTGAGAACTTTGAAGCGAGAATTCGCTGTTGTTATCGGCTACTTGTTTGTTTTTATTTTGGGCGACCTAAATGCTGTTGCTGCCGCCTCTGCGACAATTGAAGAAAGACCCGCTCCAGTCCGGCAACATGGCTCTGACTGCAGCCCTCCTTTTTGTGCCGCTCGCGATGATTGTTGCTATGACCAGTGAGTTTGTGGCGCTCAGCTCAGAGAAGGCGCTTATGCAATCTGCTGCCGACGCGGCAGCGCTATCGGGGGCGCAAAATCTGATCTTGGTTGGAGCCAGTGCGCGCCAGTCAACCAGTGATGTTGAGCGATTTGCGATGGCCCAAGTTGGTGAATTCGCTAACCGTGCGACTGTTTCCTTTAAAGCATCGCAAGGCCGTGACGGCACCTTTACGGTCGAAGGGCTTGCTCTACGCCCCTCCTTCTTCGGCGACTTGGTTCCGCCTGGCGGCTTTCGGATTGAGGTCAAATCCATCGCGGAATCAATGCAAGTATAACCGCTGTGCGTGATTGGCGATGATGGCACGGTAGGTGGCAAGGCCATCACCGCCGCGAATAATAGCGGCATTCGC
Source organism: Hyphomonadaceae bacterium (assembly GCA_021299265.1). GTDB lineage: Bacteria > Pseudomonadota > Alphaproteobacteria > Caulobacterales > Aquidulcibacteraceae > Aquidulcibacter. The sequence continues at coordinate 32,856 of JAJTGP010000013.1, forward strand.
GCCAAGAATTGCATTGTCCATTCCAACAGTGATTTTGAGCTCAAAAATTTGGCTACGGTGGAAGCTGGTGCCCCGCGCGCGGCAGGCGTGGCGATCGGTGCGGGTTTCACTCCGGCTGCAAATAGCGGGGCTTTGAAGCTTACTGACCCCTTCCGAGGTCGGGCGATTGCCCCATCTGCGGATTGCACCACTGTGCCAGACGGCGGCGCTCAAGTCCGGTCTGCTGGAACGGTGTCTTTGCCGCCGGGCCTTCATCGAGTTGAGTATACGATGACGGGGACATCCATTCTCAAACTCGAGCCAGGTGAACATTATTTCTGCAAAAGCCTGAAGCTTCGAGGACAAGGGCGCTTAGAGGGCGACGATGTCTTGCTGATGTTCACAGGCGGCAATGCCTTAGAGGCCAATCAGAGTAGCAGCGTTTCCTTATCAGGGCGACAATCGGGCCTATGGGCAGGCTTCGTGATCGTGGCAACGCGCGGCAATTATGCAAATTTTTCGATCGCTTCCAGCAATGTAGATAAATTGTTGGGGACAATCTATTTGCCCATGACGCGGCTGCAGGTTAGCGCGACTGGGGATGTAGCCGAAAGCTCATAATGGAGCGTGATCGTCGCTAGAAACATCAATCTAACCAATAATGCGCGGCTGATCATCAATTCCGATTATGCAGGCTCCCCCGTTCCGGTGCCAATTGGCGTAGGCAATCAAGCAGGTGGGACGAATGTACCGCTCCGCTTGCGGCAATAGCCTTTGGTACCCCAAAAAAGGCTTGCCCAAAGTGACGAAGTTCTAGAGCATGATCCGATAAGTAGGAATGATCATGCCCTTTGTGAACATCAAAGTAACCCCGGACGGTCTGACGCCAGAAAAGAAGGCTGCTCTCATTGCAGGCGTAACTGAACTTCTGCGCGTTGAGCTCAATAAGAACCCGGAAACGACCGTCGTCATCATTGACGAAGTGGAGACGGACAATTGGGGAATTGGCGGCAAGACCGTCACCCAAAGGCGCGCGGGGGGATGAGTGGCGGAGCAGCACCCGTCTGGCTTTCGGTCCTGATGCTGCTGGCAGGCTTTGGCATTCCCATTATGGCGGCCCTCAATAGTGGCCTAGGCCTGCGCCTTGGAAGCCCCGTGGCCGCAGCCTTTGTGCTGTTCATCGTCGGCACCATCGCGACAGGCCTTGTAGTGCTGGCAACCGGCACCACCAATCCGTTTCGACCCGTCGCACCCTTTGGCTTTTGGCTTGGTGGGCTATTGGTGGCGTTTTACGTGCTCTCTGTCACCCTCGCTGCACCCCGCATCGGGGTCGGTAATGCGATCTTTTTGGTTCTGCTCGGCCAATTGGTCAGCGCGACCGCGATTGATCATTTCGCGCTGTTTGGAGCGCAGCGCTATCCTTTGACGCTGACACGGGCACTTGGCTTGCTGTTGATGGTCGGCGGAGTCTTTTTGGCGCGGCGTCCGGGTTAGGCCTCATCCAACCCTAAATCGAGGCAGGGGGCCGAGTGGGTGAGGGCCCCGACCGAGATATAGTCCACCCCAGTGGCGGCAATATCGGCCACGGTGGAGAGGCTTACCCCGCCAGAGGCTTCTAAGGTCACAGCCCCCGCCACGCGCGCCACGGCAGTCCTTAAGTCTGCCAAGGTGAAATTATCCAACATGATGCAAGTAGGGGCAAAGGGCAGGGCCTCTTCCAATTGGTTGAGGCTATCAACCTCCACTTCGATGGGCAGCAAATGGCCGCCATAGGCTTTTGCGCGGGTCAAAGCGGGCACAATGCCACCAGCGGCGGCAACATGATTATCCTTAATCAGGATGGCATCATCCAAGCCAAATCGGTGGTTAGATCCGCCGCCTAAACGCACCGCTTTCTTTTGAAGCGCGCGCAGGCCCGGTGTCGTTTTGCGGGTGCAGGTGATTTTGGCATTGGTGCCTTTTACTGCCTCGACATAGCGGGCCGTTAGGCTCGCGATGCCTGACAAGGGGCCTAGGAAGTTCAGCATCACCCGCTCTGCCATCAACAGGCTTTGGGCTTTGCCGTGCAAGGTGGCGATCACATCGCCAGCGGCGAGGACGGCACCTTCTTTCAGGTGCGGCTGTAAGACGGCTGCTGGATCAATGAGGCGCAGGGTCAGCGTGGCGGCATCCAATCCCGCCAAAATTCCTGCGCTGCGTGCCCGCAACACCCAGTGCACCTCAAGGTCAGGGTCGACGGTCGCCAGCGTCGTGACATCGCCAGCCCGCCCCAAATCTTCGGCAAGTGCCATGCGAACAATCGGCTCTAGCACCACATCGGGTAAGAAGGTCATCGGGTTACATCCAGGGTGACGAAGCTGCGCTTGGCAGGATTGTGTTCTTTCGGGAAGTCGCTGCGATAATGGCCGCCGCGGCTTTCTTGGCGGGCCAAGGCACCTTCGGCAATCAGTCCTGCGGTGATCAATTCATTGGTGCGGCCATGCTGAGTCTTCAGATCTTCGATGGTCGAGACGAGGCTCGTCAGACCCGCTGCATCGCGCACCACACCGGCTTTGGCGGTCATCTCGGTCCGCAGAAACTGCAAGGCGTCCTTGGGCAAGGGCGAAATCGTGGGGGCGTAGCCGCCTGCCGTTCCACCGGAAGTCGCGTCGCGCAGGCGTTCAGCAACCCGATGGGCAAACACCACGGCTTCAAGAAGCGAGTTAGAGGCCAATCGATTGGCGCCATGCACACCCGTAGAAGCGCATTCTCCAATGGCAGAAAGGCCGTCCAACGTGGTTTTGCCCCACACGTCGGTCACAATGCCGCCCATATGATAATGGGCCGCCGGGGCAATCGGGATGAGGTCGGCGCGAGGGTCAATCCCCGCAGCCGCACAGGCCGCAAAGACAGTCGGGAAATGTTCCGGGAAGCCAGCCCCAATGGCGCTGCGGCAATCCAAATAAGCGCCCCGACCAGCCTTAATCTCGCTTGCCACCGCACGGGCTACCGTATCGCGCGGCGCAAGGTCGCCGAGATGATGGTAGCCCACCATGAAGGGCGTGCCGTCTTGATTGACGAGTTGTGCGCCGTCACCACGGAGGGCTTCGGTTGCCAAGGGGGCCGGGTCGCGCGCCAAATCCATGGCGGTGGGGTGGAATTGGATGAATTCAGCGTCCGCAACAAGCGCGCCAGCGCGCGCCGCCATGCCTAAGCCTTGGCCTGCTGCTTCCACCGGATTTGTCGTCACGCGGAACAAGCCGCCTGAGCCCCCGGTCGCCAAAACGGTTTCTTCGGCCTCCAAGCGGATCGGCCTGCCATTCATGGCCAGAACCCCGCCTATGCGCCCCGTATCTGTTTGCAAAAGGGCGCGCGCGGCAACGCCTTCAACTAAGCTGATATGGTCGCAGGCGCGCACAGCCTTAATTAGATTGGCCATGATTTCGCGACCAGCCAAATCACCGGCAACGCGTGCTACGCGGGCATGACTGTGGGCAGCTTCTAAAGAGAGGGCGAGACTGCCATCTTCATGTCGATCAAAGGCGACACCGAGGTCCAACAGGTCTCGCACCCGCGCGGGTCCGTCCTTGGCGATCAGCATGGCGACAATTGGGTCGACCAAGCCTGCGCCAGCGGCGATCGTATCTTTCGCATGGCTTTGTGCGCTGTCCTCAGGTGCCAACGCTGCCGCAAGTCCACCTTGCGCCCAAGCACTTGATGCCGCTTGCCCAAAGGGCGCTGGCGAGACCACCACGCACGGGCGCGGCGCAAGTTTCAGGGCAAGGAACAGGCCAGCCAGACCCGCGCCAATGATCAGGACGCTACCGTCCTTCAGGCGTTGTGTGTCCACGTTAGATCAATTCCAAAGAGTCGGGGACCTGGCGCGTAGGATCAAATTTGCCAGCCGGGGCAGGGGGAATGGCCAACATGGCGTCGACCGCTTGCTTGGCACGCGCGGCAATATCTGGATCGACTTCCACCTCATAGCGCATCTCTTTCAGCGCATCATAAATGGCTTCCAGCGTGATGACCTTCATATGCGGGCATAGATTGCAGGGCTTGATGAATTCCACATCCGGATTGGCCACGGCGACATTGTCGCTCATGGAGCATTCGGTGATCAGAACCACTTTTTGCGGCTTGTAATCCTGCACATAGTCGCTCATTGCGCCGGTGGAGCCGGTAAAGTCAGAGGCTGCAACGACTTCAGGCGGACATTCGGGGTGCGCCAAAATGATGGCACCGGGGTGAGAGGCGCGGATCTCGGCAATATCATCGGCGGTAAAGCGCTCATGCACTTCGCATTTGCCCTTCCAGGAGATGATTTTGATACCCGTTTGTGCGGCAACATTTTTGGCCAGATATTCGTCCGGCAACATAATGACTTGATCCACGCCCCATTCTTTCGCGATGGTTTCGACTACTTGGATCGCATTGGACGACGTGCAGCAAATGTCGCTCTCGGCTTTTACTTCCGCCGTCGTGTTGACATAGGTGACCACAGGCAAACCCGGATAACGCGCCTTAATCAAGCGCACATCGGCACCTGTGATGGACGCGGCCAGCGAGCAGCCAGCCTTCAAGGATGGGATCAGCACAGTTTTGTCAGGCGAGAGGATTTTGGAGGTTTCGGCCATGAAATGGACGCCACCTTGCACAATCACTTTGGCCGAAACCTTGGCGGCTTCGCGCGCAAGGCCAAGACTGTCGCCGCGAAAATCGCCTACGCAATTGAAGATTTCTGCCGTCATATAATTATGGGCCAAGATAACGGCATCGCGTTCTTTCTTCAGCCGGTTGATGGCCGCGATCAAGGGGGCATAGGCTGGCCATTCCAAGGGCGAGATCACATGGCGCACGATTTCATAGAGGTGGTCGGTCTCTGCTTTGACCGCGGCATCATAGACGAGGCCGCGCGCAGCGGCGGGAGAAAGCTGGCGCGAGCCTGCAGCTGGGCTGACTTCGCGAGCGGGTTTCGAACCTAAATCCAGAACGGCCATATTCATTCTCCTGACCACTAATACTCAGACTGAGCATTAGTGCCTTGCGCCTCGGCAAAAGCCGTGTTTGGCGTAGGGGCTTATACTTAGTGTGAGCATAAGGGTCTGTCAAATGAAAAGCGACGTGGCGTGTTGAAACAGATCGCTGGAGAGGGGCTTAGCGCTTGGCGAGCGGCAAGCTTAGACCCGACGCACCCGCTTGTCGGCTCGTGGCGCTGCGGGTGAAAAGCATGGCCGGGCGGCCACCCGTTTCGGCATGCAGGGCCCCGGTGGATTCGACGAGGCCAGAGCGCTCGAGCGTCCGGCGGAAGTTTTGTTTGTGCAGTTTCACGCCACACAAGGCCTCAACCAGATCCTGCAATTCGCTCAAGGTGAAGCGGGCAGGGGCCAAGTCGAAGACAATGGGGCGATAGCGGATTTTCGCACGTAAACGGCCCATGGCGGTGGCAAGGATTCGGCGGTGATCTGAGACCAGTGGCTCGCCGACAAAAGTGCGCTCAGCCCCAGGCGCAGCGGACGCTTGGCCCTTTGCGCGGTCGCGTTGGGCTTCTTGCACAAGGCCCGCTTCATACAGAAGCTCAAACCGGTCAAGCACTTGGGATTCCTGCCACGACTGGCCATGCAGGCCAAACGCCATGGCGACACGGCTTTGCCGCTCCGTCGTGGTCGCCCAAGCCTTTAGGTCCGGCAGGAGCAGGTCGATGGCCCGCAAACCTGCTTCGCTGCGACGATCTTCCCACGGAAAAAACCGGTACCAGTCCGCCCATACACCCGCCCGGCGTTGGCCCTCATCAATGCTGCCGGCCAAAGCAATATATCCAACGGAGACCACACGATCGGCGTCTGAGGATTGGCCCATGTCGGCCACAGGGGCTTCGCGGCCTTTGTCGCCAAACGTGTAGAGCTGCTCGACATAGCCAAGCGCGAAGCCTGTTTGAGAGGTCACAAAGTCGCGCACGGCCAGTTCAAACGTGCGGTGGCCGATTGGGTCAAAGCTGCCAAAGGGCAGGCCGATTGCACCCGGGCTGCCGCTCAACAAAACTTCAGGGCCCTTGCCGCTGGCTGCCACGACGACGGCGGATAGGCCGATAATGACGCGTGGCGTGGCATTCATATTAGGGCTCCCACCGGGCTGGCAGATCGAAGGCTACACCTTCCCAACAATCTTCGCCACGGCCAATCGCGTCAATCGCATCGACCATCGCGCCACCTCGACCTAATAGATCATCGGCGTACCGGGTTAAAAGGCGATTGGGCGTCGCAGTCGGTGAAGCCTCACGGATGAAGTGCGCGATTTTGAGTGGGGGCACGTCAGGGTTAAGGGCACAAGCGGCCATAAAGGCAGACGCCGTTGAACGCGAGACACCAGCCCAACAATGCACGACTAAGGGTGCGGCCTGATCCCACGCCTGCACATGGTCCAAAATGGCTGAGACATGGGCTTCGGCGGGCGTGATCAAGCCTTCTTGCACATAAGTAACGTCATTGAGGCCAAGCTTCAGATGTGTGTCGGGCGACAAGCCAGCAGGGGTTTCAATCATGCTGGTCGGGTCCAGAAGCGTGATCATGCCCCAAGGCCGTAAGCGCGTGACGGTAGACGGGACCAAAGCGAGAGAACAGACTGAAATATAGGGCATTACACGACTTTCTGGTGCCGCTGGGGCAGGTTTTGCGCGTCGATTTCGGCGATCAAGGCCTGATGACGGGCAACATAGGCCGCTTGGGCTTGACGGGCAGGCCAAGGGTCAATCGTAATAGTTAGGCCAGCTGGCGGCGCGCCAAAAAAGCCCACCGATTCCTCGGGGCCAAAGCCCGCAACCTGGGTGGCTTCAAAAAAGGCGCAAGCAAGATCGGCGCGCTTGATCAGTTTCTTTAGCGGCGCAGGCGTCTTGGGCGGCAGGCCGAAGCGGATATGGACGGCGCGCTCCAACCGGTCCTCAAATCCGCGATAATCGACGCCTAGCGCGTTTTTAAATGGGCTGATCATATCCCCGACCACATATTCAGGGGCATCATGGAGGAGCGCCATCAAGCGTTGCTGGGGCGTCAAGCTCGGCTCAATGAAAGCCGCAATTTCTTCGACAATGAGGCTGTGTTGAGCGACTGAGAAGGCATGGTCGCCCGTTGTTTGGCCATTCCAGCGTGCAACCCGAGCTAGGCCATGGGCGATATCTTCAATCTCAATATCCAAAGGCGAGGGGTCTAGCAGGTCTAGACGCCGGCCAGACAGCATGCGCTGCCACGCGCGGGGCGGGGCGGATTTTGCGGCTTTACGCGGCGGGGCGGGAGCTTGTGTGGCCATTTGTCTCATGTGGTTGATTGTCACTTGTGAACGCTGGTGGCGCCACCCCACGTTCTAGGCGTGGAAACACACTCATGCCGAGAATGTCGCCGAAATGCCAGTGGACTTCTCAGCAACAAGGCGGGACGCACGGCCGGGTTCTTAGTGGAACCATAAGCGCGTCGCACGGTTTTATGGCGGTGGAGGAAGCAAAATGACTCATTCTGAAATAATGGCTGAAATTCTCGTGCCTTTGCGGGGCGACGAAACCGATGTCGCACTTCTGCAGCAGGGCTTGGCCCTCGCAGACTTGGTGAACGGCAAGGTCGCGAGCGTCTATGCGCAAATGGACCCAACCGAACTCATGGCTTGGTCTGCTGATGGCGCATTTGCCACCACCTCGGCTACCCTGATCCAATCGGCCCGCGACGGTAATGATCAAGCTTGGACCGACGTCCAAGCCCGCGTGGATGCTTTGGCAGATGGTCAAGCTGGATTGACGGTCGAGCGGCTCGTGGGGCTGCAAGATCGCTTGCTGGCGCGCCGGGCAGCCTTAAGCGACATCGTGATGTTTGCCTGCGAGACCGTGCGCGGCAAGACCAATATCTCCCCGGTATTTGAAGCGCTGCTGATGGACGCCCACGCGCCCATCTTCATTCCACGGACGCCGATTAGCATGCTGACGGGGACCGCCTTGATTGCTTGGGACGGCAGTGTCGAAGCAGGCCGGGCCGCAAAAGCTGCCCTGCCGCTTCTGCGCAAAGCCGGCAAAGTCATAATCATTCAATCGGTTGGCGCGCTAGAGGATGAAGGCAAGGACTTAAGCGACCCCGCACGCTTGCAAGACTGGCTCGGTCGACAAGGGATCACGGCCCATATCGAGCTCATGGATGCCTCAAAAGATGCAGCGTCTGAAATCCTCAAAGCCTGCACCGCACATGGAGCGGGGCTTTTGGTTGCCGGCGCTTATGGTCACAGCCGTGCGCGGGAGTTTGTGTTCGGCGGCGTCACCCGCACGCTTTTGAAGACAATTACCACTCCCTCCCTGATGCTCTGCCACTAAAGCAGCACAGCCTTACTCTGAAAGGACAAATCATGTCTGGACTCACACGGATGATCCTGCGTCTCGCCCGCAACCCCGAAGCTGGCTACCCCACGGGCGACAGTCGCCACGGCTATGTGGTTATCGCGCCCTTGCGTCAGGATGGACATCTCGACGCGGAAGCTTGGAAGGCCCATCGCGCCCAGTGCACAGTCAAACGCTTTTCGCCAGATCCAGAGGACATTGCGGATGGTTGGCTCAGCCATCAAGGTGGGCGTTGGCGCGTCCATTATGATGAAAAGAATGAAGGCCCAGATGATGCGTTTGACCATCTCGCCGACCACCGCTTGTTCGTGGGCGACTATATTACGATCTCGCGGCGTGGTCAGTCCTTGGTTTATCAAGTTGCCGAAGAGGCCGACGATTAAGCCGCTCGAGCGCTTTCCCGCTTTGGCCACTGGTCAGGGCGGGGAAAGCCTGCTTAAGTTTGGCTATGCCTGACTCACTCGATTTCGACTCGCTCCGCCCCAAATCCCCATTCATGGGCGAGAGCCATAGCCTTTGGCGCACCCAATTGCGTCGCTTCATTGATCGCGAGATCATCCCTTATGTCGACCAGTGGGATGAGGCAGGGGCCATCCCCCGTGATTTGTTTTTGCGCGCTGGGGCTTTTGGCCTTTTGGGCGCGGGCTATCCGGTGGAGTATGGCGGTACCGGGCGTGGTGCAGATTATGACTGGCACCATGGCATCGTCACCAGCGAAGAACTGGGCCGCATTGGCGCAGGCGGGATCACAGCCGCCCTCATGATTCATGGCATCGGCCTGCCACCCGTTTTGGCAGCAGGCAGTGACGCAATGAAAGCAAGCCTGGCCCCGGAGGTCTTGGCAGGCCGACAACAAATCAGCCTCGCCATTACTGAGCCCGACGCAGGCTCTGATGTCGCGAACTTGCAAACACGTGCCGTACGTGATGGCGATATGTTCCGGGTCAATGGCTCTAAACTTTATATCACCGGCGGCTGCACCTCTCATTGGTTGACGACAGCCGTACGGACGGGCGGCCCAGGTGCCGGTGGGATCAGCCTATTACTGATTGATGCCAATGCCAAAGGTGTCACCCGCAACCTGTTGAAAAAGCAGGGCTGGTGGGCATCAGATACGGCCGAAATCTTTTTTGAAGATGTGGAAGTGCCGGCCGAAAATCTGATTGGACCGGAGAATGGTGGCTTCTATGGCATCATGGCCAACTTCAATGGTGAGCGATTGGGCATGGCGTCCGGCGCTTTAAGCGCCGCGCGGGCCTGCGTTGAAGATGCGGTTATCTGGGCCCGCCAGCGCAAGACGTTTGGTAAGCGCTTAGCCGATCACCAAGTCGTCCGGCATAAAGTGGCGCAAATGGTGCAAAAAATCGCAACCTCCACGGCTTGGTTGGATCAATGCGCTTGGCGGGTCAGCCAAGGCGAGACGCCGGTGGCCGATCTTTGTCTCTTGAAGGTGCAAGCAACTGAGACACTTGAGTTCTGTGCGCGCGAGGCCAGCCAAATCTTGGGCGGGGCCAGCTATATGCGCGGATCTCGGATTGAACGCATTTATCGCGAAGTGCGCGTTAATGCGATTGGCGGCGGGTCTGAAGAAATCATGCGCGACTTGGCTGCGCGTCAGCTTGGTTTGTAACCAGAAATGAATTGCCCGCGTTTTGTCTTCAATGATCCCATCTGACTATCTCATTTACCTCAGCGCCTTCATTGCTCCATTCGTGCAAGAGGATGCGGCGGTCCTTGGGGCTGTGACGGCTTTTGCCCATCCCGGCATGGATCACATGGCCGATGGTGCGCTGATTGTCAGCGCGATGCTGGTTGGTCTGATTATCAGTGACTTGTGGAAATATTGGCTTGGTTGGGCTGGGCGGACGCAAAACTGGGCACATCGGTTTTCAGAAAAGCCCGGCGTCGCGCAAGTCCGCGCCAAGATCGTAGCCCATCCCGGCAAAACCTTGCTGATCGCCCGCTTTGTGCCGGGCACACGGATACCCGCCTATATCGCAGCGGGGTTCTTTGGCGTTCCCTTTGGCCTGTTTGCCGCTTGGATTGTCGTATCTGCCTTAGCCTATACAGTCGTTGCTTGGGCACTGATCGTCACCGTCGGCACAGTTGCAGGCGAGAAGGGCCAGCTTTACCTGGCTATCGGTTTGATTTCAGCGATTTTGCTGTTCTTCGCGTTCAAAATGATCAAGGCCAAGCTTAGGCCACCAGCCCACGCGGACCTGTGATCGGAAAGCCCAAAAAAACTTCAAACGCTTGGCGAATATCGCGCGGGCTGTCGGTGAGGCCCGACAGCAGGATCGTCAAATGGCTGTCGCCAACTTTGCGCCAATTTCGGGCCTGTAGGCGCCGCCACACTGGCCCAGCATCTGGACGGACTATGGCGAGATCAAATGTAGCGACCAGCTCGATCTCGAGCAGCGCCACCAAACGGGCTTTGGCGTTTTGATTAATCTGTCGCTCATGATAATTGACAGTACCAATCGCCTCCCACGGGATGAGGCCTAACCCGTCGAGCCGAAAGCCATCTGTCTTCAGATCAAGTGCCGACTTGCGCGGCCACAGGGCAGGGGCAAAATGAAAAACGAGCGCCGCCATGCAAAGAAGCGGGACAATCGGAATCGTTCTCAGGAATGCAAGGCTAGCAAAGCCGGCTAAACCAAATAGGCCGATACCAGCAAGCACAAAGGCGCGGGCCGGCCGTGAATCAAAGCTACTGATAAACGCACGCCCCAAAAGGTCTGGTCGATCAGATGGCCCCATCAGCTCTAACCACCTTTTTGGCCATGATGGCGCAGCATATGGTCGGCCAAGACGCATGCCATCATGGCTTCGCCAACAGGGGCCGCCCGTATCCCAACACAGGGGTCGTGTCGGCCAATCGTTCGCAACGAAACTTCCTCAAGATCGCGGTTTAAGCTGTTGACTTCATTTAAGATAGAAGAAGTCGGCTTGATGGCAAACCGGGCAACAATGTCTTGGCCTGTGCTGATGCCGCCTAAGATCCCGCCATTATTGTTGGAAGCAAAAATTACCTCGCCTTTAGGACCAAGACGCATTTCATCGGCATTGGTCTCGCCGCTCAACATCGCCGCTTCAAAGCCTGCCCCAATCTCTACGCCTTTGACCGCATTGATCGACATGAGGGCAGAGGCCAGATCGCTGTCGAGCTTGCCGTAAATTGGCGCGCCCCAGCCTGCGGGTACACCGGTTGCGACCACTTCGAGGATGGCCCCGGTCGAGGAGCCTGCCTTGCGGACTTCATCCAGATAGGCTTCCCAGACGGGAACGATGGCAGAATCTGGCGCAAAGAAGGGGTTTTCGCGGGTTTGCGACCAATCCCAATTGGCGCGGTCAATCTTGTGTGGCCCGATTTGAATCAGCGCGCATTGGATAGTGATCTGTGGACCCAGAACCTTCTTAGCGACCGCGCCAGCCGCGACACGGGCTGCGGTTTCCCGCGCACTGGAACGGCCACCGCCACGATAATCGCGCACACCATATTTGACGTCATACGTGTAGTCCGCGTGTCCCGGACGCCATTTGTCGCGGATGTCGGAATAGTCCTTGCTGCGCTGATCGGTGTTTTCGATTATCAGGCTGATGGGGGTGCCCGTGGTTACCGGCCCGCCAGTGCGATCATCCTCAAAAATGCCCGAGAGAATGCGCACTTCATCCGCTTCGCGTCTTTGTGTGACAAAGCGGCTGGTACCGGGCTTACGGCGATCGAGATCGCCTTGAATATCGCTAGCCGTTAAGGCAATCCCCGCTGGACAACCATCAATCACACAGCCCAGCGCAGGCCCATGGCTTTCGCCCCAAGTGGTGACACGGAAAAGATGGCCAAAGCTATTGTGTGACATGGCCATCTTCCTAAACTCAAAGGGCTGATTTTGAAAGGGACTCGACCCATCACTTCTGTTGGTCGGCCTTTTGCATTTCTAAACTCAATTTTGCGCGTTTTTCTGACGCTGCAACGCCGCCAATTTTTTCGAGCGTGAACACAAAAAGGATGTCGGTCTGATTGGCATCTTTGAGAGTGAATAGAATTGCTTTGACTTTGCCGCGGTCGCGCCGGCTGACTTCCTTCAAGCTTGGGAAGCTTTGCGTCAGTTTTGCTATTGCGGCGTTAAGCGAAGCTTCTGCATCCAGCCACGCCCCACCAATATAGCAGTCGGACTTGCTGCTCGAAGACATGCTGACGACCTCGGCGACCGGTGCCATCCCATAGCGGCTATAGTTTTGACTAGGACTCTTGTTCTGTTCAAGTAAGGTCCAGTCGCGCAGATCTTCAGCGGGCAAAGCATCCAGCCTGATTCCTTGGGACATTGCATTGGCGCATAATACGGCCCCGTTTGTAAAAGCAGTCGTCGAAGTCTCCAAATAATTTGCGGGAAAACGCGTCACATCGGCTGTAAACATCGGGAATCGAAACATCCTAGAACCCATTCCCGGCTCACCACCCATCAAGAAAATATGCACATATGTGCCATCGCTTTCGACGCGCTCATAGCGTTCGATAAAGTCATCTGGCGTCGTTTCCTTCTGAAGTTTCTTCCATTCATCGGATTGAGCCAGCAATTCCTTTTCAACCAATGCATAGCTCGGCAAGACACGCGGGCCGTAAGCCATGATTTGACAGTTTTTGGAGTTATCAACAAGGATTACGACAATGCCTTTCGCTGGGCCAACATCATAGAGCTTTTCGCCCTCGCTGGCCTTTAGAAGGGCAGGTGTATTTGGGTCCGCAAGGGAGATGGTTCCTTTTTCAAGTCCTTCTACTTTGTCGAGTGCGGCATCCCGTCCTACTGCTTTTGAACAGGCGAGAACGCCATTGGCAAATGCGGTTTGAACATCGACGGGTCTGACACCCTGCGCGTGACTTGAATTGAAACTCAAGCAAAAAAGAACGGCTATTAAATTACATAAATTCAGATACTTATTTCTAATTTTCATCCTATTCTCCTATGTCTTATCGCTTTCATCTGGTATCGGCCATTCTCGACGACGCACCACAGTTACCGTGCAGGGGGCGTGGGCGGAAACTTGGGCTGAAACCGCGCCTAAAAGATTACGCACCGTACTCTCTGCCCGGGCACCCATAATGATGTGGTCGACATGATTGGCGCGGGCATAGTCCA
>JAJTGP010000196.1 GCA_021299265.1 Hyphomonadaceae bacterium
GCATATTCAAGCGCGCGCTCCCGCGTCGACGCTCCAATCGCCACCAGACTGGCATCTGGGTTCTCTGACAGAGGATCAATCAATGCTGGTTTGGCGATACGTGCCGCTCCGAGAATAGCGAACCGAAGAGCCATCTACTTCCAATTCACAAAGAAGGACACAAATACTAAAAGTCCACATTGTTGTGAGAGTCGACAAAAAGTCAACCAGCGCACTTTGATTTGGTTCCCCGCTGGGTCAAGCCCTACCAATCACGAAAACGTGATAATTGTGACGGTGACTGCAGAATTTTACATTACCGAAAGAAACCAAAGCTAACTGCAGCGTTTGGAGCGCCATTCAGCAACTTGAGGCAAGCTCTCCCATCCGAAGGCCGCTTCGCTTGGGCCATTGGCCCGCAGCGCTTCTAGGCGCGCCATGCCTTCATCATAGGTCGGAATATGGCCAATCGGGACCCACCAGAACGCCATATGGGCGGTGCCGAGCACGGGAAACCACTCGGCCTTTTGATTATAGACTTTAACGTGCGCGGTCTTCCACACAAAGTCCTCTAGCGCTTGGGCTGTCGTCCACACGCTCATATTGATCAGGAATCGGGGATCTTCAGAGGCGCGAATGTCCATCGCACTGCCGGAATCCGACTTTAACCGCCAAATAAAGCCCTCTGCCCGCTCTGCAATCGCATTGACGGCATCAATGAGACTGGTGAAGCCTGCAAACCGCGGATCATCCTGATCATAACGCGAGACCGACACATTGATCTGGGCCAGATAATGCCCATCAGGCTGCGGAAACATGGGGCCTCCTAGTCGCGCAACAGCTCATTGATACCGGTTTTAGAACGCGTCTGGGCATCGACCGTCTTAACGATCACGGCGCATGCCAAGCTGGGTCCGCCCTTAGGATCTGGCAACGAACCCGGCACGACCACGGCATAGGATGGCACTTCGCCGCGATAGACGGCACCAGTCGCGCGGTCGATGATCTTTGTCGACGCGCCCAAGAAGACGCCCATGGAGATAACCGCCCCTTCGCGCACGATAACACCTTCAGCGACTTCAGAACGCGCACCGACAAACACATTGTCTTCAATGATGACAGGGCCAGCTTGCAAGGGCTCCAGCACGCCGCCAATACCCGTGCCACCCGAAATATGGACATTGGCCCCAATCTGCGCGCAGGAACCAACCGTCGCCCAGGTGTCAATCATGGTGTTTTCGCCGACATAGGCGCCAATATTCACAAAGCTGGGCATCAAAACCGCACCCTTGGCGATAAAGCTGCCGCGGCGCACGACAGAGCCTGGCACCATACGGAAGCCTGCTTCGCGGAAATCAGGCTCTAACCAGCGCGCGGTCTTCAGGGGCACTTTATCAAAGGCGCGTCCGGCATGTTGCACCGGATGGGGATCATGCTCTGGGTCGATCAGATAATTGTCGTTGAGACGGAAGGATAACAGCACGGCCTTCTTCAGCCATTGGTGCGTCGTCCATTGCCCGTCAGCGCCACGCGAAGCCACGCGTACGACGCCCTGATCCAACAAGGTTAAAGCTTCCCCCACCGCATCGCGAACGGCCCCGGTCGTCTCAATCGAGATGGCGGTCCGGTCTTCCCACGCGGCATTAATGGTGGCTTCAAGATGGTTTAGATCAGTCATGGGCGTGGTCATTTTCAGCTAGCGGGTTTGGCCTTAAGGCCTTTTGCTATGCCCGTGCTTGGGCTGTCACGCAATCGCTTGCGTCACTTGCAACAGCCAGAATTAAAACAAACGTCCACCATTCGGCACTTTTTGGTCGGGCGCAAAAAGGACGACTTGGCCATCGGGGTCTGGGAAGCCCAAGGTCAGCACTTCAGACCGGATCGGACCAATCTGACGCGGCGGGAAATTGACAACGGCCGCAACTTGACGACCGACAAGCTCATCAAGGCGATAATGCGTGGTGATTTGGGCGGAGGATTTCTTGATGCCCAAGGTCGGGCCAAAGTCGATCATCAAGATGTAAGCGGGCTTGCGGGCGGCCTCAAACACCTCTGCTGCGACAATAGTGCCGGCGCGAATATCGACCGTCAAAAAGTCGTCGAAGGTGATGGGCTCAGCGGCGGGGGCTGAGGGGTCGTGCAAGTGGTGCATGGGCTGGCCTAGATCGAACCCTTTTCTTCAACCACCAAAATTCGGGCGGCCCCGACAGGCCGTGCAATATGCTCATCGCCAATTTGGGCGACAAAAACATCATTTGGACCAAGGCGTACGGTCTGTTCGATGCCATCAACCTTATAGGACATATCGACCGCGCCATCGACGACCATAAAGACTTCCGCGCCGGTATTGGTGTGCCAAATATAGGGCTTATCAGTCCAATGCAGACGCACACTCGCCCCGGCAATCTCGGCCAAATCCCGCGCACCCCACGCCCGCTCGGCGGTGAATTGGGTGATGTCCTGATGGATCTCAGCCATGATGGTTCCCCGCTTCGACAACCGCTTCCAAAAAGGCGGTTAGATCATTGGTCATGTGATGGACATGGTCGGGAGTCTCATCGACAGGCCCTGCAGGCCTTCCATCGAGAGGCTCGTGACTCCAATCCTTCCACGACCAGACGAGGATGGTGGAAAAGCCAAGCTCATGGGCGGTCAATAGATTGCGCGACAAATCCTCCACCATGACAGCTTTGGTTGGCTCAACCACATGGCGGTCAATCAGAACGTCAAAGGCTTCGCGCTTGGGCTTGGGCACAAAGCCTGTGGCTTTAATGTCAAACAAATCGTGGAAAATATCCTCCAGACCCAAGGCTTTCAGCGTGCGCTCTGCATGGCCGCGTGAGCCATTGGTGAACACCAGTTTCCGGCCGGGCAAAGCCTCAATCGCGGCGCGCAATTTCGGCGCGGGCACAACGGGGCTATAGTCGAGGTCATGGACATAATCGAGGAAGGCGCTGGCGGGCATATCATGCTCGCGCATCATGCCATTCAACGTCGTGCCATAAGTCGTATAATAATGCTTCTGCTTGGCCTTCGCTGCATCATAATCGAGACCCAGATAGCTGCCGACAAACTCGGTCATGCGCTCGTCAATTTGGGCAAACAAGTCACATTCGGCGGGATAAAGCGTATTGTCGAGATCAAAGACCCAATCTTCGGCCTCAATAAGTCGGGTCAGCGGGCGTGTAGTCATGAGCGAATAAGGGTTCCTGAACCGGAGTCGGTGAAAAGTTCGTTGAGGATGGCGTGGGGCGTGCGGCCATCGAGGATGACGACGGCCTCAACGCCGGATTCAATCGCCGAGATGGCCGTCTCTAATTTAGGGATCATCCCGCCATTCGCAACGCCCGACGCCATCAAAGCCCGCGCATCGGCAATCGTCATTTCCGGGATCAGATTGCCATTGCCGTCCTTCACCCCTTCAATATCGGTCAACAACAAGAAGCGCTTGGCATGTAGCGAGCCAGCCAAGGCCCCGGCAGCGGTGTCGGCATTGATATTGAAGGTGGCACCAGCCGGGTCCACACCGATGGGGGCCACCACTGGCACATAATCTTGCTCGGCCTTGATCAAGGTCATGACCAATTGCGCATCGACTTCTTTAGGGTCGCCGACAAAGCCCAGATCGACCACTTGTTCGATCCGGCTTTCAGGGTCCTTGCGGGTGCGCACGACTTTTTCGACCGTGAATAGGCGCGCATCCTTGCCCGAGAGGCCAACGCCGCGCACATCGGCTTCCCGGCCTGCTTGGGTGATCAAATGCGCCAATTGCTTATTGACCGCACCCGACAACACCATTTCGGCGATTTCCATTGTGGCGGTATCGGTGACGCGCAAGCCGTCAACAAACTCAGACTTTACGCCTGCCCGGTTCAGCATGGCGCTAATCTGCGGCCCTCCGCCATGCACGACGACGGGGTGAATGCCCACGAGTTTCAGTAAGACCACATCGGCGGCAAAGCGCTGAGCGGTCGCCTCATCGCCCATCGCATGGCCGCCATATTTGATCACCACCGTTTCGCGGTCATAGCGCTGGATAAAGGGTAGCGCCTCGGCCAAGGTTTTAGCGGTTGCAAAAGCGGTCTCAGCTTTGCTGGGGGCGGCAGTGTCGGCAGTCATAGGCGTTAGATTCCCAAAGGGCTCACAGGCAGGGTGATCGCTTTAGCGGGCTACGCCCCTCACGCCAAGCTGTTTGGGCTTTGGTATAAGGGCAAGGGGCAGATTTACCGAAACGTCTTCACCTCAAAGCGCCCTGTATGGGTCGCAATGCCGCGCTTCATGCCTTCGCTGACATAAGGCGTGGAGACATTGCCCATGGCGTCCACGGCGATCAAGCCACCGTCGCCGCCTTGGGTTTCCATATCGGCCAAGGCACCCGCGCAAGCAGACGCCAAAGTCTGCCCGCCATAGCGAACGCGGGCAGAGATGTCGGCAGCCACAGCGGCGCGCATGAAATATTCGCCTTGGCCCGTACAGGAAACTGCCACGCGCTCATCCGCCCAGGTCCCTGCCCCGATCAAGGGCGTATCGCCAACCCGGCCCGGCATTTTGTTCAACAGGCCACCAGTCGAGGTGGCCGCTGCCAGTCGCCCTGCAATATCGCGCGCCACCGCACCCACCGTGCCATGCGCCAGCTCACCGGGCTCCACAGGGCGACGAACAGCTGGGGTGTAATAAGCGGCAGGGTCTTCGATCTCTTCAAGGCCCATGTCGTGGGCGAAAGCCTTGGCCCCAGCGCCAACCAGCAGCACATGCGGGGTCTCGTCCATCACCGCGCGCGCGGCCATAATGGGCGAGCGGAAGCCAACCAAAGCCCCAACCGCGCCAGCACGCCTGAGCGCGCCATCCATCACGGCAGCATCCAACTCATACTCACCATTGCCATTAGCCGAGGCACCCTTGCCTGCGACGTGGAAGCCTGAATCCTCCAGTTCTCGCACCATGGAGACCACCACGTCGAGTGCGGACAGGCCTTCTTCCAGCATATCGGCACCGCGTTTGAGAACTTCCGCCATGTGGGCTTCTTCCCGGTCATAGGTGCGACCGCGTGCAGGCCCTGCCCCGCCATGAAGTGCCAATGCCCAAGCCATGAAATGCTCCCTATGCGCTGGGCACCAAAAAGGTCACCCAAGAAAAATGAGAAATGAGACATCCTGCTCTAGTGCGAAGCGTAGCACTTCGCTATGCCTTTCAAAACAGATTGCTCAGGAGACACATCATGAAGGCGCTTTTGTCCAACTCACCCGGTATGCCCGAGACCCTCAGCTTGTCGGAATTGCCCGATCCAGTTGCTGGCAAAGGCGATGTTATTCTCGATGTGAAAGCCGTCGGCATCAATTATCCTGACGTTCTGATCATTCAAGACAAGTATCAGTTCAAGCCAGAGCGCCCGTTTGCACCAGGCGGTGAAGTCTCGGGCGTTGTCTCCGCTGTTGGCGAAGGCGTCACCCACCTCAAAGTCGGTGACCGCGTGATTGGCTCGACCGGTTGGGGCGGCTTGGCAGAAAAGATCGCTTTGCCTGCCGCGCGCTGCATTCCCATCCCCGACACCATGCCGTTTGATGAGGCTGCGGCCTTCATCATGACCTATGGCACCAGCCATTATGGCCTGAAAGATCGCGGACATTTGAAGGCGGGCGAGACATTGCTGGTTCTCGGTGCTGCTGGCGGGGTTGGCCTTGCTGCGGTTGAGCTCGGCAAAGCCATGGGTGCAAAGGTCATCGCCGCCTGCTCCACCCAAGAAAAAGTCGACGTCTGTCTTGCCCATGGCGCAGATGAAGGCCTTGTCTATCCAACGGGCGAATTTGATGCCGAAGGCAAAAAGGCCTTGGCAGATCTGTTCAAAAAAGCCTGCGGCCCCAATGGCGCAGACGTGATTTATGATGGTGTGGGCGGTGCTTATGCCGAGGCCAGCTTGCGCGCCATTGGCTGGGAAGGCCGTTTCTTGGTCATCGGCTTCCCAGCAGGGATTCCAGCCATGCCGCTGAATCTGACGCTTTTGAAGTCCTGCCAGATTGTCGGCGTTTTCTGGGGCGCATTTACTGCGCGCAACCCGAAAGCGAATCAAGAGAACATCGCCGAACTGATGGCGTTGTATGCAGCGGGAAAAATCAAACCGCACGTCTCTGCACATTTCCCATTGGACAAGGGCGCTGAAGCGATCCGTCATCTTATGGACCGCAAAGCCACTGGAAAGGTTGTTGTGACGTTATGACCGAACCAAAGCCTCCAGGCGCTGTGATTGTAGCCGGGACTTTGCGGGCAAGACGGGGGGTTACCTTACCCGTTTTGGCAGCGATGGCAGCTATGTCGACGGCGTCTCGCGCAGAAGATGGGTGTGAGCTTTATACCTATGCGGTGGATGCCTTCGACCCGATGACGATCCGCGTCTTCGAGATTTGGACGGATATGGCGTCGCTCAAACGCCATCGAGAAGCCAATCATACGAAAATCTGGCGCGGCAAATGGAATGATCTTGGGCTGGGCGATCCCAATCTGACCTCATACGAAATCGACAACAAAGCACCGCTCTAGACGGTGCCTTAAAAACTCAGGGAGTACAGCCATGGTTGGACGCGTAAAAGACAAGGTCATTGTCGTGACGGGGGCTGCCAGTGGCATTGGCCTTGGCACGGTCGAGCGCTTGATTGAGGAAGGTGCCTTTGTTCTGGCTGCCGATATTCAAGATGAAAAAGGCGCCAATCTGGAAGCCCGCTTCAAGGATCGGCTGATCTATCGCCACTGCGATGTCACCGATGAAGCCCAAGTCAAGGCCATTCTCGACGATGCGGCAAGCCATTTTGGTGGCGTGGACGGCCTGTTCAATAATGCAGGCTCAGCCGGGATCATGAGCCCCTTGGAAGAAGTTGAGTCCAAAGACTGGAAAGCAATCTTTGACATATTGGTGACCTCGGTCTTTTACGGCACCAAGCACGCCGTGCCGCATCTAGCTAAGCGCGGTGGCGGCTCTGTCGTCAACACAGCCTCCATTGCTGGCCTTGAAGCTGGCTGGGGGCCGATTGCTTACTCAACGGCCAAAGCAGCGGTGATTCATTTCAGCAAGGTGGCGGCCGCCCAATTGTGTGCGAAAAACATTCGGGTCAATGCGATTTGCCCCGGCCTGATTGCGACGTCCATATTCGGCACCGCATTGGGTATGCCGCGCGAACAAGCCGATCAACTCGCTGCCCTTATCGCCCATCAAGGCGGTGCGGCCCAACCGATTGGCCGGGCAGGTCAGCCAAACGACATTGCTGAAGCCGTTCTGCTTCTGATGAGTGATGCGGGCAGCTTTATGACGGGCACGCATCTGGTCGTCGATGGCGGCATCACGGTCGGTCCACGCCATGCATGGGACCCTGCCGCCCCGTCCCCCATGGCCTCAATCTTTGGCGACGCTGTGCCGACACCACAGGGCTAGTTCAGGCATTTCATGGATCAGACCGGAAGCCCCGCCCCAAAGAAACCACCACTCTCGCCCAATGGCATTGGTGCGCTCTGGATGTTGGGGTCGGCTGCAGGCTTTTTGGTGATGGCGGTGTTGGCCAAGGGCTTAGGCTCGACTACCAGCGTCGCCATGCTGATCTTCTGGCGCTCACTCGCGGGTGTAGTGGCAGTCTTGCCCTTTGCTTTGATGGCTGGGCCGAAGGTGTGGAAGACCAGCAGACCTGGCAAGCTCTTGCTGCGCTCCAGCTATGGTACAATTGGATTTTTTGCGGGCTTTTATGCTTTGGTGCATCTGCCTCTGGCGCAAAGTCAGGCTTTGAGCTTTTCGCGCACGCTGTTCATGACCATCCTGGCGGTCGTGATCTTGAAAGAAAAAGTCGCATGGCGGCGCTGGACGGCGGTCGGCATCGGCTTCCTTGGTATCTTGATGATGACCAAGCCCGATTTTTCTGCCCATGCGACGGCCATTGATCCGGCAACTTTAGCAGCACTTGTATCCGCGCTTGCCTTCGCCTTTGCCCTCGTCACGGTCAAGGATTTGACCAAGGATCACTCGTCTTTGACCTTGGTGGTCTATGGCAATGTATTCACCACTTTGGCGGGTTTGCCGTTCCTGATCCTTGACCCCGTCTTGCCAGACTTGCAGACCATGGGCCTTTTAATCGCGATGGGTTTTGCAGGCGTTGCCGCCCAATCTTGCTATGTGCGGGCTTTATCGACGGGTGAGGCCTCATTAATGGGCTTGATTGATTATATTCGCCTGCCCTTGGTGGCGGGCGCTGGCGTGATTTTCTTCCACGAGGTCCCCGACACTTTAGCAATGGTGGGGGCCGCGATCGTGATCATCTCCACCATTTACATCACCGTGCGCGATGCCCAAACCAAAACGGCTAAGCCACTTGGCCCGCCACCAGCCTAGCGCCCCACTCGTTTAAGATGCCGAGCGTGATCAACGCTTGGCCGCCAAAATAAAGGGTCCAGACCGCAGGGCTCGTGACCCGGTGCCATGGCGAGTCTGGCTTGAGTGCGAACATCTCAAACCCTAAAATCATGTCAGACGTTGCAAACGCGACGACACCAATCACGGCATAGGTCAGATACGGGCTTGTCGGTAGAGCGAGGGCCGAGAAGCACATGCCCAAGATGATCACGAAATAGACGCTCAACGGCCCCTTCATCGGCCCTAAATGCCGCCACAGGACGCCGAACAGCAAACCAGCACTTGTGACCAGCAAAGCTAGGGCAGCCACGACCTGCCAAGCCGCTAAGCCGTGCTTAAAGGCGCCAAATTCCAGAAACAGCGGGATGTAAAAGCCATGCGCAATGGCAAAAGCGACCACCCCCGCCATAAAGCGCTTCTCGCCCGGCCCTGCGAGCAGCAAGTCCCCCACCGCACTGGCCGCTAAGGCAAATAGCAAGAAGCTTGGCCCTTGCGCTTGCCACACCACCAGCGCGAGGCCCGCCACGGCCGCCGTCTTCATAAAGCTTCGCACTGGATTGGGTGCCTGCTTGTTGAAGATGAGGCCATAGAGCGCAGCCGCACTTGCTGACAGCATCCACAGCCACACCATCGGCTCGGCAAAATTAATCAACATAGCCTAACCCCCTACGCGCAGGGACAGGCCACCATCGACGCAAAGGCCTTGGCCCGTGATGAATCCAGCGTCCGCGCTCGCTAAAAAGAGCGCGACTTTGGCAATATCGTCTGGCTCGCCTAAACGCCGCAGCACGGCCTTATTGGCCCACGTATCAGCAATTTCGGGGCGCTGGTCCCAAAGACCTTGCGTCATACCGGTGCGAATGGCTCCGGGCAGCAGCCAATTGGCGGTGACACCATATTTGCCAAGCTCAATCGCCACAGCACGGGTAAAGCCCTGCACGCCAGACTTAGAAGCCGAATAAGCGGCGAGCCCCATGCCGCTACCTTCGGCCATGACAGAAGCGGTGTTGATGATACGGCCAGCAGCACTGGCCTTTAGATCTGGTATGGCCGCGCGCGTTAGGCGGAACATGGCGCGCAAGTTCACATCCAAGGTCTGGTCCCAATCAGCATCGCTGGTCCGCTCCACCAAACTATTGGTCGCAATGCCAGCATTGTTGAACAAGATGTCGACCCCGCCCAAAAGGCGGCGCGCTGCGTCTAGGATTTGGTCTGGCGCATCCGAATCGGTGACCGATTGACCGCAAGTCGCAATGCTGGACCCTTCGAAGGCTTGCACCAGTTTATCGCCCGGCAAATCAACCGCTAAAACCATCGCTCCCTCTTGCGCGAAAAGTTTTGCTGTAGCGAGCCCAATGCCGGAAGCGGCCCCGGTGATAATGGCGCGACGGCCAGCCAATCTTTGGGTCAAAAAAAATCCCTTCTCTGCGTGTGCAAAGAAGGGATAATGGATTAGGGCGCAGTGTCGATGGAAAAAAACTTGTGCGTCGGTTGAACTGCAGTCCGCAGACCCTGGAGGGGGGCTGGGGGGGCTGTTGGGAAACCAGAACCTGCGAGATGTTCTGCTGCCCAACCGACAATAACCTTATCGACCCCGCTTGTGGCGCGATCTGGGTGCAAATGCGGCGGAACGGGGGCATTGCATTAATTATTTGTCATTTAACATCACCAAAGCATGAAGATGGTTTCCACTTGGTGTTTTACTTCAGGTCAAATGAGCCTAAATACACGGCATGAAATTCGCAAAAATGAACGGCCTAGGAAATGAGATCGCGGTCCTAGACGCGCGTGAGCGGCCGATGACCCTCAATGCAAGCGCCGTAGAGGCTTTGGCAACTGCCGGAAAGGGCATCGGCTTTGACCAATTGATGCTGCTGCTGCCGCCCAAGAATCCGATGGCAGACGTCTATACGGAGATTTGGAATGCCGACGGATCGAAAGTCGCGGCTTGTGGCAACGGTTCCCGCTGCGTGGCTTGGTATGTGATGCGCGAGATGGGCCAAGAAAATCTGGTCATCGAAACAGACGCTGGCCTCTTGGGGGCATCCAGTGTCGGCCCCAATAGGATCAGTGTCGACATGGGCGAACCCATTTTTGAGTGGGAGCGTATCCCAATGTCGGAGCGGATGGATACGATGCGCATTGAATTGCAAGTCGGCCCGATTGACGATCCCATTCTGCATGGCCCCGGCGTGGTCAATATGGGCAATCCGCATTGTGTCTTTTTCGTCCAAGATGCAGAGCTGGCCCCAGTTGAGGCGGTCGGGCCGATGATTGAATATCATCCCCTTTTCCCAGAGCGCACCAATGTCGGCTTTGCGGAGATCGTGGCACGAGACCATATTCGACTGCGGGTTTGGGAACGCGGTGCGGGTCTGACGAAGGCCTGTGGTACGGGCGCCTGTGCGGCCCTAGTCGCTGCTGTCCGGCGCCGACTGTGCGACCGAGTCGCCAAGGTCCAAGTGGATGGCGGCATGCTTCAGATCGAATGGCGGGAAAGCGATAATCACGTCATTATGACCGGGGCCGTCGCCCTTGAATCTGAAGGCACTCTAAGCGGAAATTAAGCAGATCGCAGCCTGATAGCTTGACGTGTTGGCCATCAGACCCCAAGCACCCCGCGCAAGCAGGGAGTTTAGACTCATGGCGAATGTGGTGGTTGTCGGGGCCCAATGGGGCGACGAAGGTAAAGGCAAGATTGTTGATTGGTTGAGCGACCGCGCCGATGTGGTGACGCGCTTCCAAGGCGGTCACAATGCCGGCCATACATTGGTCGTGGGTGAGAAGGTCTATAAGCTCTCGCTACTGCCCTCCGGCGTTGTCCAAGGCAAATTGTCGGTGATTGGCAATGGTGTGGTGGTTGATCCGCACGCCCTTCTCGATGAAATCAAACGGGTAAGCGACCAAGGCGTGGTGATTAACCCGTCCATCCTCGTGCTCGCCGATAATGCGACCCTGATCCTCGCCTTGCATCGCGACCTAGATGGTGCGCGTGAAGCCCAAGCCGGTGCCGGTAAGATTGGCACCACGGGCCGCGGCATTGGCCCTGCCTATGAAGATAAGGTCGGTCGTCGCGCCATTCGTGTCGCCGACTTGGCCGACCCGGATGCGCTGGATGCAAAGATCGACCGCTTGCTGGCCCATCACACCGCGCTGCGCAAAGGCCTCGACCTGCCTGAATTGGATGGCGCGGCGATCAAGGCCGAACTCGTCAGCCTCGCGCCCAAAATCCTGCCCTATGCCCAACCTGTCTGGAAAGTGTTGGAAGAAGCCCGTCGCCGTGGTCGCCGCATTCTGTTTGAGGGCGCGCAAGGCACATTGCTCGACATCGACCATGGCACTTATCCCTATGTGACCTCGTCCAACACGGTTTCAGGCCAAGCCTCAGCGGGCACCGGCATGGGCCCCAATTCCTTGGGCTATGTGCTGGGCATCTGCAAAGCCTATACTACCCGCGTCGGCGAAGGCCCCTTCCCGACGGAATTGTTCGACGATGTGGGTAAGCGCATCGGCGAGCGCGGGCATGAGTTCGGCACCGTAACAGGCCGCCCGCGCCGGTGCGGCTGGTTTGACGCGGTTCTGGTGCGCCAAGCAGCCATCGTCGGTGGCATCAGTGGCCTCGCACTCACCAAGCTGGATGTGCTCGATGGGTTTGAGCAACTCAAAGTCTGCGTCGGCTATCGGATTGGTGATCGCGCCTTAGATTGGTTCCCAGCTGGCCTGAAAGATCAAGCCAATGTCGAGCCCATTTTTGAATATTTCGAGGGTTGGCAAGAAACCACCCGCGGCGCCCGCTCGTGGAAAGACCTGCCCGCGAACGCCATTAAATATGTGCGCCGCATCGAAGAATTGGTCACTCGCCCCGTTGCGCTTTTGTCCACCAGCCCAGAGCGGGACGACACAATCCTGGTGCGCGATCCATTTGAGGGGTAAAATCCATGAGCAGGATCATTTTCAACTACCCACTTGGTCACTTTGAACCCGGTACTGTAGAGTTGGATTTGTCGAGCCGGATTAATACTTTTGTTGGAATCAATAACATTGGGAAGAGTCAGCTGGTCAGGCATGCTGTTGATTTCATCAGTCAAGGCTATCGATTTCAATTTACAGGGAACGTTAGCTCAAGTTTTGAAGTTTCAAACGAAGTAATTACTGAAATTCTAAATCAGATAAATACAAGCATATTTGATCTTCTCAGTGCTTTCTCGAAGCCAGACCAAGAAATTCCCTTCAAAGCCACTGTGATTAAACATTCCAATCTGAAAACAAATTCAATCACAAATATATCTTCGTATTATTCATTAGGGGATGGAAAAAATGTTCCTTATTCTTTAGATAATTACTTTCTTGAAAAATTCTTTTACTCAAAAACATTTCTTGAACCAGTGTTCATCGCAGCGGAGCGTGACTTTCAACTCGCGCCTGCTTGGTCTGGGCAACCGAAACCTGTTTATCAAGAAAATGGTAGCAATATCCAACAAGCTTTTGATTTCCTGCATCGGGCAACGGCAACTGGAAGGCAGATAAACCAAACTATCTTACGACAGTTAAATCAGGTCTTGGCACCGGATTTTGCTTTTACTGAGATTTGGCCAGATACTGCAGAAGGCAGTCCTGTGCTTAAGCTAGGATTGGGTGATGCAAAGTACCGCAGAATTGACGAACTAGGTAGCGGTATAAAGACAATTCTCCATGCATTACTTGTTTTGAACGCTTACCATGAAATCTGGGCAAAGACCCCTTCATGCATCGTGATTGAAGAAATAGAGAACAACCTTCATCCGCGAGCTATCCGGCGATTGATCGATATTCTCATTCACGAAAGCGTTCAAGCTGAGACCCGATTGATCTTTGTCACGCACTCACCTGTCGTCATGGAGCATTTAGCAACAGTGCACAACTCAACGACCCACCATATTTATCGGGAAGGCACCGCCACAATTTGCCGTCCAATTGAACACTTCAAAGACGCATGCAATGCGCTGACCAATCTTGGCGCTAGGGCAAGTGATTTGTTGCAGGCCAACTTTGTGATTTGGGTCGAAGGTCCAACTGAACAAATCCTCATCCCCTACCTGATTTCAAAATATGCCCAAGACCTTGTTTTTGGAACAGATTACATAGTGGTTCTTTACGGTGGAAACTTGCTTCTTCATTTCTCTGGAGACATGCCTGAGTTGGCCAAGTCAGATGAGAGTATGTCAACTGATATTGGGGACCATCGGATCGAAGTCGCTCGTTTGAACCGGAATTTTGCTTTCGTGATGGACAGCGATGGTGAAGTAGAAGGTAAGCCCCCGAAACGTGCTAAAGACGCTATAAGGCAGGCACAGAATGATGGTCTCGAATTTCCAATTTGGACCACATACTGTCGCGAAATAGAGGGCATTTATCCAATTGAGATATTCACTAAAGTTTACGGACTGCCAAAGAATGCGTCAGCACTCGCAGAGCGAGATCACACATGGGGAGCAAGCGACATTCTGGCTATAGGTTGGGGCGTAGAACGCGGAAAGCCAATCAAGAAGATTGAACTTGCTAAGGAAGCAGTCAATTCAAGAGTCGAACTCACATATCAGCGAGACTTAAAGGCGTTGAATGAAATAATCGATGCAATTCGTCATGCAAAAAGTCGTTAAGATGCAGGATAATCAGGATCTGCCCCCTAATTCCGACAATACCCCCAACCCGGACTGGGACGACGAAGAGGTCGATGAAGCCCCGCGCGAGCTGACGCCCGAAGAGCAAGCGCTGCATCAGGAAAATATGGCCAAGCTTGGCCGGATCATGCGGGCCTATGGCATTTTGAAGATTGGCTTGACCGCACTTTTGATCGCGGTGGTGATCAAATTCTTTGGACGATAAGACCTAGCGCCAATTTGCGCGGGGGTCGCGGGTACAACTGACTTGGGTACCGCCCACATCCAACGCCAAGCGGTTTGCCGCTGGCTCGCCCCAGGCAAAGCCCTCTGCCCGGTCATCGCCATCGACCAGAAGATACAGCGTCAGAGAAGGTCGGTTTTGGCCGATGGGCCATTCAACATTGCGCAAGCGTAGGCGCAGCTTAGCCGGACTGCCGCCCACAAACTCCGCGCTCGCCATGCCGCCTTGGTCATGCACCACGAGGTCAGAGGCAATGGCGCGCTCGCCGCCTTTGGCGACCGAGGCCCAGCAAGTGAAAGTTTCAGCGCGCTTCAAACGGGTGGGCGGCATCTCGCTGCCACCAAAGACCCGCACCCCGCGTTCATCGACACCAACATCGCGCACTTCCCAGACATTGGCCGAGAGATCATGTTGTTCGCTGACAGTGAGGACCCGCTTATCGGCATTGGTCACGAGCTTGCACGCCGCCGGACGGGTCGCGCCGCTGAAGCCTTCGCCGCGCCGACGCCAAATGATGTCGCAGCCGGTGACGGGGGTGAAGGCATCCTTCTTGACTTGCTCGGGCTTTAGGCCCGCCGAAGCCTCAGTTTGACGCCAAGCCCCTTCAAGCGGCTTGCCATCCCTAGGGGCAAAGCCTGCTAGGCGGACGGCCCCTAATTCTAGATCGACACTCAAACTCCAGATGCGTTGGCGCAAAACGGCCCCTGCTTCGCCGCCTTTCCGATATTCAACATAAAAGCTGATGGGCCCGAACTCTGGCGCTTCAATTGGCCTGACGACCGCATGTAGCCGCTCATGGCGCAAAGGCAGGGGCACGTTGAGTTCGGGCTCAAAAAAGGTCTGTAGCTCATTGTCCCAGCGGCCAGCCAGAAGGTCAGCCAAGTCCAATAAGTCCTTGTTGAGGACTTCCACCATTGCAGGCGCCAAAGGCTTGACCGGAACCGGGACAGGTGGCGGCGCGGATACCTTTACGGGCGTATTTGCTGCAAGGTCCGGCAGGCCCGCTTGTTCGGCAATCGACTGATTGACCAAATCGGTCAAAATGCCTTCTGGGGTCAGTTCAGACGGCAAACTCTGGCTGGCGGAAGACGGCGGGGACAAAAGAGGTGCTTTCGGAGCTGTCTGCGCCCATCCAAGTGCAGGCGATAGACAAGTGAGGCCTGCAACCAGCAGGGCGGCCCTCTTTTGGCTGTGGCGTGTCGAAATCGGCATGTCCAAACCTTCTAGCCTCTGTTTCCCCTATAAGGCGAACGACTATGTCATGATTTTGTCAGACCCTGCCAGTCCTCGCCCTGCGATACCGATGGGTTCGCTTACGAGGCCAGAGCCGTTGGTCCAGATGGTGCCACAGGAATGCTGGTATTGACGATAGATGGGATCGTGCTGGACGGCGCCGGGGTCAACAAGCGGACAAACTCGCTCGCGACCATGGGTTTGCCGAAGAGGTAGCCCTGCAACGTATGGACGCCGGCTGCCTTAAGAACCGCATGCTGTGTCGCCGTCTCTACGCCCTCGGCCACCACTTCACGACCCAGAGCCCGCCCGATACTCGAAACGGCTTGGATAATCGCCAAAGCTTCGCGCGAGGTTTTGGGATCGAGGTCCAAACTGGTCACGAATTCGCGGTCGATCTTGATCTTGTCGAACGGGAAACGATGCAGCGAGGTCAAGCTGGAATAGCCCACACCGAAGTCATCCAGCGCCAGTTTGCAGCCCATGGATTTAAGTTGGGCAAACAATTGGCGCACGCGATCTGGGTCACCCAAAAACGCCGTTTCGGTCACTTCCAGCACCACACGGGCGGGATTATAGCCGGTCTCAGCGAAGAGTTCTTTCAGATCACCGACGAAGTTTTCGTCAATCAATTCAAGCGGCGACACATTGAGTGCGATGGGCAGATTGCCCCAGTCTGCGGTGTCGTTGAAGACGGCTTGGCGGACAAAGTGGCCAATATGAGCGATGAAGCCAGACTTCTCGGCGATCGGGATAAAGACGTCTGGGCCAACCCGGGCACGGCCGCCACGATCCCAGCGCAAGAGCGCTTCAGCGGACACAACCTGATTGCCCGTACGGTCATAAAGCGGCTGGTAGACCATGCTAAGCGCACCGGTCTCCAGATCGGCTTCCAACTCATCGCGCAGGGCTTTTTCATCCGGCGATAGAATAGCGGTGCTCATCACTTCAACGACGGATGGTTTCACTTCCGCTTTGATGATCGGTGCGGCTTCAGGCTCCGTCAGGTCTGTTTCCATTAACTGGGCAAGACGATCCAGCGTCATATGCAGAAGGGCAATCGCGCGCTCAACTTCTGCTGGAGCGACAGGTGTATTGTGGATGCGAACCGCTGCCTCAATCCCGCCGGCCAGTTTTGCAACCGCACTCGCCCCAATATTGAGGCTCATGGATTTGAGCGCGTGTGCCGCTTTAGCAAGACGTTCCCGGTCACCGACCTCAAGGGCTTCTTGCAATTCAATCAAGGTGCTGGGGGCGTGGTTGCGATAGAGGCCGACCACATGCACAACGAAATCGCGACGATGCGTCTTCAAATCGCGCAGGAAGGGCAGAATGACGGCGTCGTCAAACAACCCACCTTCGCCAGCCGACTCGGTGGCCCCAGTTGTCTGCTCCATCGTTGGATCATCGGACCGGGCGTCGACCATTTCTAGGGCTTTGGTTGCCAGACGAGCTGGCAGGTTGGCTTGCAGAATTTCACCCAATGCTACCAGGGTGAAGGGCTTGTGCAACACGCCGTCCATGCCACATTCCGACCAAGCGTTGGCAGCAGAGCCGACGACATGGGCAGTCAAAGCAACCACAGGCAGACGCTTCAAGCCTTCTTTGGCCTCACGCGTCCGAATAGCGCGCGTGGCTTCATAGCCGTCCATAACAGGCATGGAGCCGTCCATCAGCACCAGATCATAGTCTTTATTAGCCAACACATTCAGCGCATCTTGGCCATCGACAGCGACGTCAGCCTTAATTTCAAAGCGCGAGAGGGCTTCCACTGCAACTTCGCGATTGACCTCACCATCGTCTACCACCAGCACGCGAGCATCTGGGAAGGCGACCGTGATGGCTTGGTTCGTCAAGCCGCCCTGGCTGAGGGCGAAAGTCGTCCCGTTGCGCAGGGCCAAGATCAAATGATCCATATCGGCATGGCGGACAGGTCGTTGTAGAGCCGCGACGGCTTGTCCGGCGCGCACCATGGAATCGGCGGCGGCATCATCGGGGTCAGCGATCAAGACAAGCTTTTTGGGATTGAACCCTGGCGGCAATTCCGTGCGATGGGCTTTATCCGCGATGATTAGATCTGGTTGCAACGCCTCTGTTTGGCCGAGCACAACCCCAGCTGCAGCAAAGCGGCGACTGATCGCCCAAGATTCAACTTGACCTTCCACATAGACCTTGACGCACGACGGCGTGTCAGCCTCTTCCAAATGAGGTGGAGCGGCCAGAACACGCGTGTCACCGGTCAGTGCTGGCAAGCGGACGTGAAAGCTGGTGCCATGGCCTTGCTTACTGGTTGCACCAATTTGGCCGCCCATGGCTTCAACCAAGCGCTTTGAGATGGACAAGCCCAGACCCGTACCACCAAAGCGACGGGTCGTTGTTTGGTCTTCCTGAGAGAAGGCTGAGAAGATGCTGGCAATCTTGTCTTCAGCAATCCCGATGCCGGTATCTTGAACGATCAAGCGCCAGAACTGATTGTCTGAATCCGGCTCAAGCCGGACAAGCACGTGGCCGGATTCAGTGAACTTCAAGGCGTTGGAAACGAGGTTGGAGATCACTTGGCCTAAACGGACTGAGTCCGCAGGGATCATCTTGGGGGCCTGGGGATGGGCCGAGGCAACCAATTCCAAGCCTTTTTCGCTCGCTTTGGTATGGAACAGCGCTAGGACATCATCGACCAGATCCAGCACATTGATTTCGCAGATTTCGACTTCCAGCTTGCCCGCTTCAATCTTTGAGAAGTCGAGAATATCGTTGATAACGGCCAAAAGACTGCGGCCAGACTTCACAATCGTATCGGCATGACGCTTGGCTTTGGCTGGCAAGGATTCTGCGGCCAACAATTCTGCCATCACCATCACACCATTCATTGGCGTGCGGATTTCGTGGCTCATGGTGGCCAAGAAGTCAGACTTGGCGGCATTGGCGCGTTCGGCAGAGTCACGGGCGACCAAATAGTCGCTGGTGCGCGCGGCCACTTCCGCTTCCAGACCGCGCATATGGGCTTCGATGCGACGATCGCGCTCACCAATGGCTTCCAACATGGCGTTAAAGCCCGTCACCAAGGTGCCGACTTCATCCGTCGTGGTCGCTTCCACGCGTTGGGAGAAGTCGCCCTTCTCGCCGATTGCCGTCACCGACCTGGTTAGGTCGGTCAAGGGCTCGGTCAAGGCGCGCTGAATACGGCGTGAGATCCCCAGCGCCATGATCAAGGCCAAAAAGGCGATGCCTAACACGCTGCCGATGGAGCGCAGCAAGGGCGTCAAGAAGTCATTGGCCATATGGACAACAACGACGCGCCCTAAAACTCGCCCACCCAATTCGATCGGCGCGACGACTTCCACCGATTTGGTCGTGATCAGCGCCACAAGGTTTGGATCAGCGCTTTCACTGTCCAACCGCACATCATTGCGCAAGCGGGTGCCCGAGCCGTTTTCGGCCAAGGATGCGCCATTGGCCAATTCTACCCGCGCATAGACGATCCCGGGGCTACGCGAAATCGCCCGGATCGCGATGAAAGCACGTTGCCGGTCTTGGTCTTGGACGGCTTCTGCGGCACTACTGGCCAAAACCTGCGCTGCCGTCCGCATTTCAGACCAGCGCGCCTCTGCATGGCGCGTCATGTCCTGATAAGCAAAAATCATGGTGACTGGCACGACCGAGAAAACCACCGAGCCCAACACAAGCGCCGCTAACCGTTGCCTGATCGAACTTGGCTTTTTGGCCTTTTGGACTCTCTGTTTAGGAGGCTTCGTCTGAGATTTCACCTGATCAAACCTAGGCATTGGCATTGAGCACACTAGGTAGCGCGGACACATTAAGTGCGGGTTAAACGAACAGAATTTGGTCGCTGCCAAACAAGGTGACAGGGCTGCATCGGAATAACTCGGCTTGACGGGCGGTTAACCGATTTAAGCTATGGACCTAGGCTAACAGGAGCGTAATAGACGTGCATAACGCCGTTTTAATCCATTGTTATAGACATGCTGAAGTCGCGTTTGCCCGCTGTCTTGGCGAGGTCGCACCCGATGAGTGACTTCAGCATGACGGTCGCATCTCAATTCGTGCCAACCGAGAACGCGCGGATTTTGGTGGTCGACGATGATCCCATCCTGCGCGAGTTTGCGGGCGTTTATCTTACCAGTCCCACGATGGAAGTTGAAGTCGCAGAAGATGGCCATGCAGCTTTAAATCGCCTCAAAAAAGGTGGGATCGACATTGCTTTGGTCGATCTGGAAATGCCTGTCATGGACGGCTTTGAGCTGATCGCAGCTGTGCGGGCTGAACCCGGCCTCGAAGACTTGCCCATCGTGGTCATCACCGGCCGCGAAGATATGGAAGCTATTGACCGAGCCTATGGTACCGGGGCGACGTCGTTTGCGATCAAGCCGCTGAATTGGCGCTTGGTCAGTCACCAATTGGCCTATGTTCTGCGCAACAGCCGTGCCGATGCCAAACAGCGCCAAGGCCGGCGTCTGGCTGAACAATCCGATGGCCTCAAAACCAACATCCTGCGCTTGATGCGGCATGAGTTTAATACCCCCTTCAACGTGATCTTGGGCTTTGGCCGCCTCATTGAGGGCCATAGTGACAATCCCGCCGTTCAAGGCCATGCCCGCCAGATTCTGATGGCCGCAGAAAAATTTAAGCGAATGCATGATCAATTGATGGAATCCGCCCGCATCCTGTCTGGCGATATCGAAGTTACGAAGAAGGTATTCTCGATTGCTGACCTGATTAAGGCCGCGGCCCGCGAGGCTTTGCGTGTGGGCGGTAAGTCAACGGATCTGAAACTGGCTGATCGGACTGGCAATACCGAAATCACCGGCGATTATGAATTGTTGCTGACGGCTTTGCGCAATCTGATTGAAAACGCCTTTGCCCATGGCCAAGCCCCGATCCATGTGACAGGCCAGAGGACCGCCAACGGGCGAGTGGCGATCCGTGTATCAGATGCTGGCAAAGGCATGGACCAAACCAGTTTCGCCCTTGCGATCGAAGCCTTCAAACAGGGCAAGAACGCCCTGCAGCGTACCGAGGATGGCTTAGGTTTGGGCTTAGCCACAGCTGCAGGCAGTATGAAAGCCGTTGGCGGAGAAATACATCTTGTCAACGATGAAGATGTCGGGTTTGGTATTGAGATGGAGTTCCCACTTGAAATGAATTGATTTAAAAAGCAAATTTATAAATTGCTGAAAAAAATCACAAATCGTGGTAATCTGATAGTCACTAGGATCAATCAGTTCTAGATGTTCGGTTTAATCGATTATTCAGCTCGCAGGCCTACAAACGCATTCGTCAATAGGCGTGAAAATATGTTAGAGCGACTAAACGGCAAGAGCTCCAAGCGTGGCAACATAGCAATGGTTAGTGCATTGGCACTGGTGCCCTTGAGTTACGCCGTCTTGTGCGGTGTCGAAATTGCAGGGATTTCACAGAGCAAAGCCAGTTTGCAAGCAGCCGTGGATGGGGGTGCGCTGGCGGGTGCTGGTGAGTTAAGCGTCTCCACCCGTGGCGATGACGGAATTCGCAGCACAGCCATCTCACTTGCCACAAGTGCGGTCAGTGGCCGGACAGATATTGCCCCCCCCAGTTTTACCGTCGACATCAACCGCACCTCTGGCACAGTCCGTGTGACAGCACGCACGCAGTTTCAGTCAATGTTTTCCGGTCTGGTTACAAGCCAGTCTCCAATTGAAGTGACCTCGACAGCGGAAACCTTGAGCAAAACGCCACTCTGCGTGCTACAGATCGACCAAACCGCGACAGTGGGAGCGGTTGTTATGGATCGCGCAGTCGTTCGTGCCCCTGGCTGCCTTGTGCAATCCAATTCAGCTATCTCAGTTACCAATTTGGGCCGAATTGAAGCGGGTTCGGTGCAAGCGGTGACAGGTGCAACAGGTACTATCTCGCCAGCGGCCAGCGTGGGTGCATTACCAATTCAAGACCCCTTTGATGACTTGGACTTAACATCGCCCAATTGTGTCAATGCACTGGAGAATGTGGTCCATAGTGGAAATTCGGTAATCAGTCTTCCTGCTGGCGTGCATTGCGAGAATTATAGAGTTACTGGCAACGCGACATTGATACTCGAGCCTGGCGAACATTATTTCAAAGGCCAGCTGGAGTTTAACGGAAACTCTAAATTACGCGGCAATGACGTTGTCCTGATATTTGACCCAGACCGAGCTTTCTCGTTTGATCAAAAAGCCGATATTAGAATAACCGCGCGTCAGACAGGCCCGCTGGCTGGATTCTTGATTGCCACGGGTCGCAGCAACACAAAGCGATTTACGATTTCCTCCAACCAAGTCCGGGAGCTTTTGGGCACGATTTATATCCCGGGAAGCGAGCTTTACGTTTCTTCTTCTGGAAATGTGGCTCAGGATTCGGCCTGGAGTGTAATCGTCGCAAAGAGGCTTACCTTGGCCAATAACCCAGTTTTGGTGATCAACAAGAATTATGTCGGCTCGGGTGTGCCCGTCCCCGAAGGCGTTGGCCCATCAAGTGGGGTACCCCGACTGGCGCGCTAAACTTCGGGGTCAACCGAAGTTCTGTGCCGCCGCCATGGCCCCCATCCGAGCAGAAATCGCGTGGAACTCTGCTACCGTCTCCTCGATAATGTCGCGGGCATGCTTAATCTCATCGATCAGACCTGAGGTTTGGCCGGCAAGACCCACAGCAGCTTCCATATCCCCGCCAAAATAGAGGTCGAGGATGCCTTTGAACGTATCGGGCGGCATGACACCGGCTTCATAGATCGCAGCAGTCCGCTGGGTCTTGAGCGCACGAATACACGGGCTGGCCTTTTTATTGAGGACAAAAGTCCCGGTTTCCTTGGCATCGAGAATGGCTTGTTTATAATTGTGATGGACCGGGCTTTCAGCACAGCTGACAAAGCGCGTGCCCATTTGGACGGCTTCTGCCCCTAACGCGAAAGCCGCAGCCATGCCCTTGCCGTCGCAGATGCCACCGGCAGCCACCAAGGGCACATCTGTGACCCTGCGGATCGCTTGTAACAGCACAAGGGTGGAGACTTCTTCGGGGTTTTTAAAGCCGCCGCCTTCAGCCCCTTCGACCACAAGACCGTCTATACCAGCCTCGACGCATTTCAGCGCCGCATCGACCGTCGGTACGGCGTGATAGACGACGATCCCGGCAGCTTTTAAAGGCGCAATGAACTTGGCAGGGCTGCCAGCGGAGGTGGTGACAAACTTGACGCCAGACTCGCAGATGAATTGCAAAATCGCATCATTTTTCAAAAACATGATGGGCAAATTGACGCCAAATGGTGCCGACGTCAGCGTCTTCATTTTGAGAATTTCTGCTTGGCAATTCTCTGTCTCGCCAGAAGATGTTTCAATCACACCAAGGCCGCCTGCTTCACAAACTGCTGAAGCCAATTGCGAGCGGGCAATCCAGCCCATAGGCGCTTGGACGATCGGATATTTTGCGCCGGTATGGGCCAAAAAGCGGTTCATCGTGAATTCCTTCCTTTAAGAATTTAGCGACCGGGCCGATAGCTGCGGGCGATTTGGCCAGCAAGGTCAGTACGGTTAAACAGAACGGGCTTTGTCTTCATCTCAACAAAGAGTTTGCCCTGATCGGCATAATGGGGCGAGGTTTTGTCCAGAGTGGCGGAGCCATATTGATGCACACTGCTCGACGATAATTTGCCCGCTTTGTCCCAGCTGACGAACATGATGAAGGTATCACCACCATTGGCCGTCAGCGTCCCGTCTTTCTGGGTTGCGCCATAGACCGCACGATAGACATCCGGCCCACCGTCCACGGGTAAGTCCAGCGTCCCGCGTCGATATCGATTGACCTCGCCCCAGGTGGGGTCAAGGCGACCGAAATGGGTTTTGAGCTGGATAATTGCGGCATCTAAGGCCGGACGCAGAGGGGGTAAAGGCTCACCATTTTCTGCGGCACTTCCAATAGGCTGGCCCATCAAGACGGCCAAAGCCGCGCTTCGGTTCGCGCGACCGGTGCGGCGGTCCCACGCTTTCAGAATTTTCTGAGCTTCGGCCAAATCAGGATTGCCCGTGGCATCATAGGTCAAGGCCTCGCGTACCAGCCCCGCCAAAATACCCTTTTCGCTATAGGCAAGATCATACTTATAGGCCTCGAACTCCTCCGCTGAAATTGAAGGGTCCAACGCATAGGTCTCGAGCACGCGGTAAGCACGATTGGTCATATTGGTTTGTAGGCCAAGATGGGCACCAAGGCTTTCAGGGCGGATATTGTCTGGGCCGTCAGTTGCCACCAATGGACTATTATTGGAATTAAAGACCAAGCCCGATTGCGGGTTCCAAAGCTGGGGCAGCTTGTCGAATGCCACACGCCCCTTCCACACAAGATCGCTGCGATCACCCGGCAGCGTGCCCAGCCAATCCACACCATCCTTACGGATCGGGAATTGACCATTGGAGAGATAGCCGACATTGCCAGCCTCATCGGCATAGATGAAATTGATGCTGGGCAGCGCCTGCATCGCCATGGCGGCGCGCCACTCGGCTAGGTTCTTGGCTTTATTGATCGCCATATATTGGTTGGGCTGCCGCAACTCCCCCTGCCCGGCATAGCTGACAGCAAAGATACCATGATCGGTCTCAAGAGCTGGGCCATGGACCGACCACAAAAGGTCGCGCTTCACGGTCCATAGGATCGGACCCCAGATTTTCACGCGGAAGGTCGCAAGCTTCTTTTCAAACTTCACCCATTTGCCGTCCAAGAGATATTGATCAGGCTTTTTCGGGTCAGTGGTCAGGCGGTAAACGTCTGCCAGATCGGGTTTATTGACCGTGCTGGCCCAACCCAGATGCGCATTATGGCCGTGCAGCATGAAGGGAGAACCCGGAAAGAAGCCTCCCGCGACATGCCATCCTTCGCCACTGTCCAGCACAGCCTCATACCACGCCACCATACCATCATAGGGCTGATGCGAATTGACCAGAAGGCGGGTCGCGCCATCGGTGGAGCGCTTGGGCGCAATCGCAATCCCGTTAGAGCCTTTGGGCGGAGCTTTATCCGGCCCGGTCGCGGGCTCTAGGATCGACTTGAAGACCTTATCCAAACCATAGAAGAACGGCCCCCGAAACACGGTACCAGCCGCTACATCCTTTCCGGACAGAGGCAATAGTCCGCCCGGCACTTTGGCTGGGTTCTGGGCGGCATATAAATTGACGCCATCGGCATAGGCTTGCATGATCGCGCGAGCTTCCGGCGTGACTTCGCGCTCATAGCCTGCATTCACACTGTCCCAGACTTTGAGCAATTGCACCAGATAATCGCCAATGGCGGCATCCTTGCCCTTGGTCTCGCTCATGGTGCCGCGTGTGGCCAGCACGGCTTCGGTGATCGTGGCAAAATCATCTTCGGAATGCGCATAGCCCATGCCAAACGCGACATCGACGTCGCGAGGCCCTGAAATATGGGGCACGCCAAACTTATCGCGCTCGATTAGCGCATTATAGGTCTTGGCTTTCTCAAGATAAGGGGCAGGATTGATGGCTTCCGGGAACAAGGCCAGTCGGACACCGGCCGCATAAGCCCCCACGCACAGGATAAGGATCAAGAGACCAGCCATTAGGCCGATCTTGCCACTTTTTTGCATGATGTTGCCCCCTTGAGCGCTTATGAAGCCGCACTCTTGACCCATCTTGGTAACGCAATTGCGAGCAATGTCTATGGGTGTGAGAGAAGGCTTCAGCTCTGGCCTGCGATTTTTCGCGACAAGTTCGCGCGGGTACGTTAGCAACGGTCAAAATCATAATTTGCGGAGAAAACACCATGAGCGACACCCAACTGCACGGCCTTGAATTGCGGTCTACTGTGACCTCGGACGGGAAATTGATCCTCAATCTCGAACCGGTTGCAATCGACGAGCCAGGCCCCGATGAAGTGATCGTGCAAGTTGAAGCTTCGC
>JAJTGP010000064.1 GCA_021299265.1 Hyphomonadaceae bacterium
AGAACCGCGCCGCCGCAGGCAGCAGCGGTGGAGAAAATCAAAACGGTGAATAGGCCGACGCCGCTGCGCCGTGGGCTTGGTGCGGCGGGGGTGGCGGATGAAAACACCGGACTATTCGCGCTAGGCTCGCTCGCCTTTGCAGACCCAGAACCAGCGGCCCGCAATTGGGCGTCCAAGAACGGGTCTGAAACAGGCCTTGGCTCGGCCTTCGGCTCAGGCGTTACGGTCGAATCAAGCGGGTCTGGGGGAAGTTTTTCATCAGCCATAATCTAGTTAAACTCTGCTGCGCCCATTCACTCAAGGCTTTGTTTCTCAACTTCGTCGCGCAAGGCTTCTATCAGCGCGTCTTCATCCGGGGAATCGGCGATGCTGGTCGAGCTAAAGCCTAATTCTTCCAAAGGTTTAACGCAGGCTGACGAGAGGCCAATCACGCACCAACTGGCTAAGTCCACCGGCGCATCGCTTACAGCGGCTGCGAGCCTACGTGCCCCGGCGGGCGAGTGGATCAGGATAAAACCGGTATCCTTTGCCAAATGCACCAAAATATTGGCTTTGAAATCAGGATGGTCATGGGTCGCATAGACTTCGACATGGCGCGCTTCAAAGCCGCAGGCGCGCAACATGCCAGTGACATCGCCCGCGACTTCGCGGCCTCGCAAGTGCAATAAGGCACCTTGCCTCGGGCTCATGCGGTCGGCTGCCAAGACGGCCAAAGTTGCCCCGTCGCCGCCCGCCGAGATCACGGTCTCAAACCCTGCAGCGAGAGCCGCTTCGGCGGTGGCATCGCCAACGGCATAAAGTGGCAAGGCCTTGAGCGTTTCTGTGACTTGGATCGCCCGCGCGGCAGCCGCACTGGTCATTAAAAGCGCTTGGACGCCTTCAAGATCGAGGGTTGCAGGGGTAATCTCAACCCATGCCGCTGGCATGATCAACGGGGACAACCCAAGGCCACGCACCGCCTCAGCGGTCGCTTGGGCACCGGGCTCTGTCCGCGTAATCACACAGGCTTTCATCTCATCCATGTGCCCCTGCAAAAGCATTGCCGGCCATTTCTTTGACCTTCTGGCCAAGTTCGGTTCCCAAAGCTTCGGCCTTGTCTCTGGTGGCATGGGCGAGGGTTCCGTCACAGCGCCAACGCTCTTGCCCATCGGCTTGCAGGGCCTCGCCGATGAAAGACAGCGTGCCCGAAGCATCCAAGCTGGCGAGCGCACCAATGGCAGTGCGGCAGGATCCATCAAGGGCGGTCAAGAAGGCCCGCTCAGCGGCGACTTCAATCTCGGTCACCGAGTCGGCGATTTTGGCAAAGGCCGCTGCGGTTACAGCATCGCCTGCCCGTGCCGTAATGGCCAAAGCCCCTTGGCCAATGGCCGGTGGCATGGCGACAGGGTCCAACAGCACATGAGGCACATCGCTATAGCCCAGGCGAGCCAGGCCCGCTGCCGCCAAGAGGGTTGCATCGCATTGGCCAGCTTTCAGCTTCTCAAGTCGTGTGCCGACATTGCCGCGAAGGGATACAATCTTCAGGTCTGGGCGGGCATGCAGCAATTGCGCGGCACGGCGCAGGCTGGCAGAGCCGATTACGGCACCCTGTTTCAAGTCATCTAGGCCCATGCCCGCAACCGTCACCAAAGCGTCGCGGCGGTTTTCCCGCTCTGGTCCGGGCAACAGCACAATGCCGTCGGGCAATTGGGTCGGGACGTCTTTGAGCGAGTGAATGGCGCAATCGATCCGGCCCTCCAAAAGCGCATCGTCGAGTTCCTTGGTGAACAGGCCTTTGCCGCCCGCTTCACTCAAAGGACGGTCTTGGATGCGGTCGCCTGTCGTCGTGATCGGCACGATAGGCAGGCGATCTTCGATGTCGGCGCTTGGAATGCCCAGCGCGTCAGCCAGTAGAGCGCGGAGTTGGCCGGTCTGGGCCAGCGAAAGTGGAGAGCCGCGAGCACCAATGCGCATGATAGGTTCCAGTTCAGAGCGTTGCATCTCTTACTAATCACCCCTAGTGGCAAGGCAGGTCAAGCTTCGGAGCCAGCATGAGCGGACAGATACCCAATTCTGATCCACAAATCGTCCTTGGACTAGAAACAAGTTGCGATGAAACTGCTGCGGCTGTGGTGGTTTTGGAGCAGGGTCGCGCCCGCGTTTTGTCTAGCATCATCGCCAGTCAGATTGAGGCGCATGCCCCTTATGGCGGCGTGGTGCCAGAAATCGCAGCCCGCGCCCATGTCGACGTGATTGACCATGTGATTCTTCAGGCCATGACCAAGGCAGGGCTTGGCTTTGACGATCTTACCGGTGTGGCCGCAACCGCAGGCCCCGGCTTGATTGGCGGGGTGATGGTGGGCTTGCTGACCGGTAAAGCCATTGCCTTGGCGCGTGGCCTGCCCTTGGTGGCGGTCAATCACTTAGAGGGGCATGCGCTTTCCCCCCGCCTCGAAGCCGATGTGCCTTTCCCATATTTATTGCTCTTGGTTTCGGGCGGGCATTGCCAGCTCTTGCGGGTCGCGGGCCTAGATGCGTGCGCGCGTTTGGGCTCCACCATTGATGATGCTGTCGGCGAAGCCTTCGACAA
>JAJTGP010000135.1 GCA_021299265.1 Hyphomonadaceae bacterium
CAATGATGATTTTACCGTCAAAACCAATCGTGTCACCGGCGGCTCGGCCCCGGCCCGCATTTGGCGCGCCTTTATGGTTCCAACCATGAAAGGTGTTGCCCCACGTGGCTTTGCTTTGCCACTTGCCCCCGCCCCAGATCCCAATGCCTTGGCAGAGCCGACCGACGAGAATGTCGAGACCCTGCCGGTTGATGCCCTGGATATGCCGGCAGTCGGCGACGGCGCACCTGTGTCGGCTTCTCCAAGCCCAGAAGCCCAGCCAGCGACACCTACGCCAGCCCGTACGGCCCCTGAAACCCGCAGTCTCGATGAGATCGTGAAGGACGTTCAGGCAAGGCCAGCGGAAGCCAGCGGCCCGCCGCGATAGCGGGTACCACAACTGGACTTTAACTTTTTGTAATCTTTGATTAGACAGTTCTGCCGTTGGCAGGACCGTCGTATCATGTCAATTTGCTCTCGTCTTTTCGGGGGAGAGTATCGATGAATTTGAAGTCATTATTGGCTGCGACGGCGCTGTGTTCTGTCATGTTTGTGCCGGCCTATGCGCAGACCACACCAAAAATGCGCGAAGTTTTGAAGATTTGGCAATTAGATAAGCCAAGCCCAAATACGCAATTTGTAACTAAAAGCGTCACTGAAGATCGTACGGTATTGGAAAACGTTGTTTTCAAGAACCCGGCAACCAAGAAGACAGATGTCAGCTTCGGTCAATTGATCCTTCAACGATTGCCACAAGTAGATGCGGCCACTGATCAAGCCCGTTTCAGCGTAAGTTTTCTGAACGGCACCGTGTTTCAAGAAAATGGTGAAGATGTCGCGGTCGGCAAGTTGGAGATTAGTGGCCTTACAACGGCAACAAATCTTGAGACTTTTGCCAAATGGGCGAGTGGTAGCACTGTCGATAAAAGTGCATCTGATGCTCGTTTTGATGGCGACATTCGCGCTTCAAACATGTCCACGAAGACCAAGGATTCAGCTGGCAAAGTCGCTGACTTGAAAATTGGCGACTTAAATCTTCTGGGTCTGTCTCTTTCTGAAACTGGCTGGTCCGCCAAAACCGTCGAGATGTTGAATACTGAGGTTGTTGATTCTGAGGCGGCTGTAAAACTTGGCAAAATCTCTGTGTCCAATTTCAAAAGCAACGGTTGGGAATCCCTTGATTCTTCCAGCAACTTCCTGTCCGACAACTTTGATTTCAAAAAATTGTCCATCGATTCGATGCTGATTGAAGGCGTCGCCATGGATATTCAGATGCCCGCTGAGAAGGAAAAGGCCGAAAATCTGAAGTTCACCATGGACCGGATGGAATTGACCAACTGGACCGACAAAAATATTGGCAGGTTTGGCTTGTCAGGCATGAAGGCCACAACGGGTCAAGGCGATAAACGGATTGATATGCGGCTTGAATCCTTCACGCTGGATGACATCAATGTCGCTTATTATTCGGCTCTTGGAAGTGCTTTCATGAAGGCCGTGCCAAACTTGGATAAAAAGCCAAGCGGCCGCTCCGCACTCCTCGGCTTTGCTGAACTGGCCTCAGCGTCTGCATCGGCAGCGGCAACAACCGCTGCGCCTGCCAAATCGGTCACAACTGCCCCTAGTCCGAAACTGAAGGATTTGTTGCCAGGTGGTCCACTCGATGGCGGCATTGGAGCCATTGCGATGTCGAATTTCGGCTTCGAAGTTATGGGCTTTAACTTCACGATCGACAAAATTGCGACCAGCACGGTCCGCAATGGGGATGGGATCATTACTGAATCAAAATTGGCCCCCATCACGATGAAGCTGACCATACCAGAGGCCTTGCTGAACCAGCCCGACAGCCCGATGGCGATGTTTGCGCCATTGGTTGCAGATGGGATTGAACTGGTTATTCGCGCTGATGCCTCCTATGATCCCGTGACCGACGTCGTGAAATTTGACGACCTGAATTACACCTTAAACGGTTGGGCGGGTTTCAATCTGGATATGTCTATGGATGGCTTCGCGAAATTCTATCGCGAACAGACTGTCGATTCCTTGATCGCGCCATTTGCTGCAGATATGAAAAAGCTGAATGATCCCAAAGGTAAAGGGGCCAAAAAGCCAGACACGACGGAAGACCTAAAGGCACTGATGGCGATCTACAAAGGTGTGCGCTTCCTTAATGGCGCGCTGGAGCTTCGCGATCAGGGCGGGCTTGCTAAAGCTGCTGGGGTCTTTGCTTCTATGATGGCCCCTCCTGCCAAGGGAGCGACCAGCCGGACTGCCGCACAAGATGCGCAAGCTGTGGCCCAAGTTCGAACATCTTGGGCTGAGCCTCTGCGCAAGTCGGCTGCTGAGAAGAACAAATCGATCATGGAACGTCAGTTCCT
Source organism: Hyphomonadaceae bacterium (assembly GCA_021299265.1). Taxonomy (GTDB): domain Bacteria; phylum Pseudomonadota; class Alphaproteobacteria; order Caulobacterales; family Aquidulcibacteraceae; genus Aquidulcibacter. The sequence goes on from JAJTGP010000135.1 coordinate 2,355, forward strand.
GATTGCCTTGGCGCGCTGGATCGAAGTTGGTGGCGTGATGACGGCCGCAGTACAGCCGCCAGCGCCGCTTGATTTGCCTGCTTTGGCAAACGAAAAAGACCTGCAAACCCGACTGGGCCTGACGTTTACCAATCAGCCAGCCGCTAAGAACTGACGCTCTTTATCCGCACTGAAATAGGTGCGGATGAATTGCTTTTGGCGCGGGTAAATCTCGCTCTTGAATCGTCGGCCATTAAACACACCATAGTGGCCGACGCCTTCCTGCACATAATCATATTGCATCTTTTTCGGAATGCCGGTGCAGAGGTCGTGGGCTGCTTGGGTCTGGCCGATGCCAGATATATCGTCCTTCTCGCCCTCAACCGTCATCAGCGCGACGGTCTTGATCAATTGGGGCTTCACCAGACGGTCGCGGCACATCAAGATGCCGCGCGGCAGATGGTGTTCTTGGAACACTTTCTGGATCGTCTGGAGGTAGAATTCCTCTGACAGGTCGAGAACCGCGAGATATTCGTCATAGAATTCGCGGTGCTTTTCGGCTTCGTCGCCATCACCAGCAACCAAATGGTTGAAGAAGTCGCGGTGGGCGTCAATGTGGCGGTCCATATTCATTTGCATGAAGGACGCCAATTGCACAAAGCCCGGATAGACACGCCGGAATGCGCCGGGGAAAATCGGTGGCACGGTCTGGATCATCTTGGACTCAAACCACGTGAACGGCTTTTCTTCAGCCAGCTTATTGGTCACTGTCGGCGAACAACGCGCATCAATGGGCGAGCCCATATAGGTCATCGACGCGGGCAGGGCAGGGTCCTTGTCTTCGGCCATCAAGGCGATGGCGGCAAGGACTGGCGGGCCGGGTTGGCACACCGCCACCACATGGGCTTTCGGGCCTACTTGCACCAACATCTCGCGGATATGTTCGATATAATCATCCAGATCAAAGCGACCCATGCCAATCGGTACATCGCGGGCATCGTGCCAGTCAGTGATATAGACGTCGTGATCTTGGATGAAGGCTTCGACCGTACCGCGCAACAAAGTCGCGAAATGGCCCGATAAAGGCGCTGCAATTAGGACGCGAGGCTCAACCCAATCTGGGCCGCGCGCTTCGGTCAATGCCTGTTTGTCGCGTTTAAAGTGGACGAGGCTGCACCAAGCAGAAGACCAGACGGTCTCAATCGTCACGGGCACCTTAATGCCGTTGATGATTGTGGAATCGATGCGCCAATCGGGCTTTTCATAGCGGCGGGTCATGGCCTCAAACAGGTCTGACGCGGCGCTGAGATTGCGGCCAAAGGGCGTCTGCGCGATGGGGTTCAGCGGGTTAGCCAGCATGGCGCGCTGGAAATTGACAGCCACTCGCCAAGGCATCAGAGCGGCACGCTGCATCTCAACTATGGAATAAAGCATGGTCGCTCCCTCTGCACGCACCACATGTGGCAGCCAGATCAGCTATGATTGCATGGTATCTATGAAGATTTGGCAACCATATCACGCAGCATATTTCGCCCGCTTGCCGCTAGGGAATGTAAATTTCACGATCAAAAACAGATATTTACAAAAATGCTGCAACTGCGTTGTGCAAGGTGCACAACCGATAGGTGGACTGGACTTCGAACAAAACCGACGGCAACGGCCCGCACGGTGAGTCTTTCAGAGGCCGTTCTTTGACAGGGCTGCCAGACATTGGCCCATCACTTTGGGGTCTGGATCGGCTGAAAAGAAGGTGGAAAGCTTGCCCTGACGATCCACCAAATAGAAGATCGAAGTATGGTCGATCAGATAATCCTTGGCCGCAGAGCCCTCTGGCACGGACTTGCGAAAGCCAACCTTATAGGCTTTGGCCGCTGCGGCGACTTGCTCCACGCTGCCGGTTAGGGCTTGCAGATTTTCTGGGAAACCTGCCGACGCCACATAGGCTTTCAAGGCCGCTGGCGTATCGCGCTCTGGGTCCAAGCTGATCAATAGGGGCTGAATGTCACCCGCCTTAGAGCCTGGAACCGTTTTGGCTTCGTCCAAAGCCAGCCGCATGGTTTGCAGCGACAGCGGGCAGATGTCCGGGCAATAGGTAAAGCCGAAATAGATCAAAGCGGGCTTGCCCAAGAAACTTTTCTCGGTCACCGCCAAATTGTCCTGATTGACCAGACTGAATGGGCCGCCAATCTCCGCAAAAGCCCGGGCGTTGCAGCCCTCTGGCAGGGCGGTCTCAACAGGCTTTGGGGTCAAGCCCTTTTGCACAAAGGCCGCGCCCAATACCACCAATCCAAGGCCAAGCGCGCCAATGGCGATCAGGCGCGGCAGAGGGGTAGATGGCTTGGTGGGGGGCGTTTCAGACGGTTTCGACATGGACCGTGATCCACCACTTATTCCGGGTGCTGGCAAGCACGCTTCGACAGTTTTGCCTGCGACCGTTTGTCCGGAAAGCGGCTCAAACACGTCTTTCAGGTCCCGCCGCATCATGTTAGGGGCTTAGCGTCAATTTAGTTGGGCGGACCCATGTTTCAAATCGGCTTTATCCTGTTTCCCAACGTCACCCAGTTGGACTTTACCGGGCCATTGCAGGTTCTCCACCGTTTACCGGACTCACAAGTCCACATCATCAGCCACGACCTCGCGCCGGTGCCGAGTGATTGCGGGCTGTCCTTGGTGCCGACAACGACGTTTGACGCCTGTCCGCCGCTGGATTTGATCTGTGTGCCCGGTGGCTTTGGGGTAGAGCAGGCGATGGCAGACCCGGTCCTGATTGCATTTTTGAAGCAGCAGGCTGGCCAAGCGCGCTATATCACGAGCGTCTGCACCGGCGCGTTTGTCCTTGGCGCAGCCGGCTTATTGAAGGACAAGCAGGCGACCACGCATTGGGCGTATCATAACTTATTGGCCGAGGTTGGTGCGATCCCAACTCAAGGCCGTGTGGTGCGCGACGGGCGAGTCTTCACCGGCGGCGGCGTCACGGCTGGGATCGACTTTGCTTTGACGATTGTCGCCGAAATCGCAAGCCAAGCCGTGGCCCAACGCATTCAATTGTCGATTGAATATGATCCCGCGCCCCCGTTCGTCGGCGGTTCACCGCAAACAACGCCGGGTGATATTCTCGCAGGGCTTGCGGGTTTTTATGCCAAGCGCAATCTGGAGTTTGGACCAGCTGTGACAAAGGCTTATAGTCAGTTCAGCGATTAAAGGCGCAATGCCCGCACGGCAGCGTGGCGCGCGAAGCTCAAGGTCACCGCCTTGCGTCGCGCTGGGGCCAGATCAAACCGCGGCGCGCGGCGCACAATCTCGGCCCCAAAGCTATCGGCGACAATCAGGCCAGGCGCTTGCTCTTCGGTTGCGGGGATCAAATCGATGGGAAAGTCCGGCGCGACCGCGAAATAAAATAGGTCGCAATAGGGCGCATATTCAGGCCATTTCATATCGGTCTTGAAGTCCTCAACCCCGGATTTGACCTCTACAATCACCAATTCGCCCTTTTGGCCGAGGCCGCAAATATCAGCGCGGCGACTATTGGCGAGCTTAAACTCCCAAATGGGCGCATAGCCCGCATGGATCAGGCAGCGCGTCGCGCCATTGCGCACGGCCAAGGTCACGTCGGGCCGTGCCGCTGGCATGGCAACCGAACCCACTGTTTCTGTGGAGGTGTAAGACAAAAGATCAGGGCTCAGAGGATCAAGCATGACCCATCATGTTCCATCTATGTTCTTTTGTCGAGTGGCCCTATTTCTTTTTTGCTTTAGAGCCCGGCCACGGCTGAACATCCAGCTTGGTCCAATGACGGGCCTTCTGCGTCGGCTTTGCATCCGGCCCCAGACCCTGGAAATAGGCCTTTTGCCACTTGTCTTTGCGGGCTTGGGAATCGGGAATTTCAAGCTCTTGATTGAAGTTATTCCGGCTATCCTGCCAAGCCTCATAGGATTCCTTCAATTTATCCTCAGTTTCATAAGGCTGGAATTCTGGCTTGATTTGCTCAATCGCCGCCAAATTGACCGGGAAGATATGGGCAAACGGCTCGCCCTTTTGGAAGCGGACGGGGTGGAAGGCGCGCGTCATTACCCAATTCATCGTGAACGTGTAATGCGACCAGTCGGTCTCGATAATACCAGAAAGGGCGGCAATCCCATCCTTGGGATTATTCATTGGCCCGGTCGTCATGAGTTGGGTGCCGGGCTCGGTGCGGAAAATCTGGTTCACATGGAAGGTCAACACGCCGTGGCCAAAGTGGCTGGTCGGGTGGGGCCAACCGTCTTCTAAAATTTCCACCACCATGGCATCGGGACTCGGCCCGCCATCCCACGTCACCTCAAACGAGCACGGGCACAACAATTCCCAGCCGTATTGGTTGGCAATGTTCAGTGGCAAGCAACGATAGGCAAAGCGGTCGGAGGTGGAGTCCATCCAAGGACGCTGGGCGGGGCCCGGACGCATCTCCGTCGGAGGAAAGCCAAGGGTGTAGGAGATCAGTTTCATGGCTAAGCTTCCTCAGTCTTTGGAGGCGATTTGTCTAGTCCTAATGGCGCAAGCCTCGCACCCTTAAGCCAGCAATGTGCGGATGGCCCAAAAGATCAAACCCCAAAGGCCGCTGGAAGCCAGCAGCGCAAAGACGATCGTCTGCTGCCAAGACCATTTTTGCTTGCCAACGTCGTCTTCCCGATAGGCACGCGCGACAGCCACGGGCGGCCGTGAAACCGACCCAAGCTTGCGGGGAAAGGGAGACTCTAACTGGGTCATGGAGCCATTAAAACTGCGAAACCTTATGCATGTGTTAACCAAACCCCATCGAAAGGCATTGTCCTAATCCCTATCTGTTTATTTCAGCGCAAAGCTATGCCAAAAGCGGCGCGCGCCTGTGTCAGATCAGGCTAGTCAAACAAAGCTGCGGTCGCCACGCCGCCGGAGATGTAAAGATGACCAATCCCGCCCCCATCGTAACCGTCGGTGCTGGCTCAGGCGCTGTGCAGGTCGGCAACAGCTTGCCAATCAGTTTCATTTGCGGGCCGTGTGCGATGGAAAGCCGCGAACATGCGTTGGAAACGGCCCAATGGCTGAAAGAAACCTATGGCAAATTGGGCGCGGGCCTCATCTACAAGTCCAGCTATGACAAGGCCAATCGGTCGAGCCTAACCGGCGCGCGCGGTTTTGGCCTCGATAATGCCATGGCGGTGTTTCAAGAGATAAAGGACAAATTGGGCCTGCCAGTTCTGACTGACGTGCACACCGAAGAGCATTGCCGCATCGTGGGCGAAGTCGTCGATGTCCTACAGATCCCGGCTTTCTTGTGCCGTCAGACGGATTTGCTGATTGCTGCGGCCAAGACAGGCAAGGTCGTCAATATCAAAAAGGGCCAGTTCTTGGCACCTTGGGACATGAAACATGTGATCGCTAAAGTCACAGGCTCTGGCAATCCCAATGTGATGGTGACCGAGCGTGGCGCAAGCTTTGGCTATAACACCTTGGTGACGGATTTCCGCGGCTTGCCGACGATGGCTGCTTTTGGCGCGCCGGTTGTGTTTGACGCAACCCATTCGGTGCAACAGCCAGGCGGCAAGGGCGATTCCTCTGGCGGGGACCGCACGATGGTCAAATATCTGGCGCGTGCCGCAGCGGCCGTTGGTGTCGCCGCCATCTTCATGGAAAGCCATCCAGATCCCGACAAAGCCCCGTCTGACGGCCCAAATATGGTGCCGTTTGCTGAGTTGGAAGATGTTTTGCAGGGCATTATCGCCCACGACAAGATCACCAAGGGCTATTAGGCTCCTGTGGCCTTCGGGTCACAGGTCTTCGCCAAGTTGGTCAAACCAAGCATGTTTCTGGCCTGACCGGGTTTACCCGCCTGCGCACTGCCGTTAACCACACTTTCCACAAGTTGAGGGGAACCACTTAAGCATGACTGAGAACTGACACGGGGCGATTGCTGACGCCGCCCATCCAACGATGGTTTGTCTCATTGATTTGAGCCGACCCATGCGCGTCGCACTTCAATTCCTTCGTGGCTTTGCCGTCCAACGGCCTTGCTTGAGTTTATTCAAACAGCACGCACTCTAAACCACACCAGACGGTGCTTGGCTGTTTTTGATTTTGTGTGACCCATGTCCGACTTTTTTGATGATGAAGACGACGCCTCGACGCGTCAGCAAAAGGCCCATATCGGCCAGATTATGCATTACCTCTGGCGGCATTGGTCCAGCCAGCCTGTGAAGTTCTTCGCCGTTGTCGTGCTGATGATGGCCTCGACAGCGTGTGAGCTTCTCTTGCCCGCTTTGTCCGGGCGGATCGTTGAGACTTTGACGAAAGGTCCGCAAGCTGCCGATCGGGCCTTTGAACTGTTTTGGATTTTTGCGGCGATTGCGGCTGGCATGTTCGTGCTGCGCAACATTCTGGTGCGGGTTTGGAACCTGTTTGCCGCGCGCAATATGGCCAATATCACGAGCGCTAGCTTTCGGGACGTCCAGCGTTTCTCCAGCCAGTGGCACAGCGACAATTTTGCGGGTGCGACGGTGCGCCGGGTTAGCCGCGCCATGTGGGCCTATGACACTTTGTCCGACAATTTTCTCTGGTTCATTCTGCCCGCCGCCATTGTCTTGCTTGGCTTGACCGGGATGATGTTGGCAACTTGGCCATTGGTCGGCCTTTATGTTGGTGGGTCGATTACGCTGTTCACGCTGGCCAGTATTCTGATTGCGCGGTTTTATATCCAGAAGGCGAATGAGCGATCCAATTCCGCTGATACAGCCATTGGGGCCTCACTGGCAGATGCTGTCTCGGCCAACCCAACGGTGAAAGCCTTTGGGGCAGAAGCCCGCGAAGAAGCGCGCTTTGGCGGCGTGGTGGAAAAGTGGCGTGGCCTCGTGGCCACCACTTGGATGCGCTATGCTGACGGTTGGGCCGTGTCCAACATCATCTTATGGTCGCTTCAAGTCGGGCTTTTGGGGCTGGTGCTGATTGAGTGGCGGGAGGGCCGGGCAAGCCCCGGCGACGCAACCTTTGCTTTGACCAGTTATTTTTTGATCGCCAGCTATCTGCGCAATTTGGGCGAGACAGTACAGCAAGTTCAGCGTGGCTTTGCCGATATTGAAGACGCCGTCGCCTATAGCTTGGAAGTGGAAGACGTGGCGGATGCACCTAATGCCAAGCGCTTTGTGCAAGGCAATGGCGAGATTGTGTTCGATCAGGTCACGTTCGGCTATCGCGGGCAGAGCGAGCCCTTGTACCAAGACTTTTCATTGACCATTCAGCCGGGAGAGACCGTGGCACTGGTCGGTCAAACCGGGTCAGGCAAGTCCACCTTCGTGAAGCTGTTGCAGCGTCTTTATGATGTCGATGCCGGTGCCATCCGCATAGATGGCCAGGATGTGCGGCACGTACGCCAAGATAGTCTGCGCGGCTCCATTGCCTTGGTGCCACAAGACCCAGCCTTGTTTCACCGCAGCCTGCGGGAAAACATCGCCTATGCCCGCCCGGATGCCAGTCTGGCAGACTTAGAAGCGGCGACGCGGGATGCGCGCGCGTCTGACTTCATTGGTCGTTTGCCGAAGGGGCTTGAGACCCAAGTGGGTGAGCGGGGGGTTAAATTGTCGGGCGGGGAGCGTCAGCGAGTGGCACTGGCGCGCGCCTTCTTGGCCGATGCCCGTATCTTGATCTTAGATGAGGCGACATCCTCACTCGACACCCAAACCGAGCGAGACGTCCAAGATGCGATGAAGGCCTTAGCAAAGGATAAGACGACCATCCTGATTGCGCACCGCCTATCGACTGTGCGTGAGGCGGATCGAATCTTGGTGTTTGAATCGGGACGTATCGTTGAACAGGGCACACATGACACCTTGGTGGCAAAAGGTGGTGCCTATGCCCGCCTCAATGCGCTGTCGGTTGGTGATAAACTGGGCGGCGACCTGGATTTGCATGCCGAGCTGCCCGTCCAGCATGCCCCATAAGGCGACTGATAAGTGTGCAATGCCAGCCGCTTAACTGCCCTTGCCCTCATCGCAATCCCGTGATCATGTGCGCGCCACAGATCACGGGGCTGTTATAGACAGCGCTCAGGGGGAGTTATCATGTCGGATCTTTGGGGTGTTATTTGGAACATCGTGTTTGCCGGTGGGCTTTTGGTGACGTTGGGAACGATTTTCCCCGTCGCCAGAGAAATGAAAAATCACCCCAAAGGCTTGCGCGTCTTGTTCTTTGCCGAAATGTGGGAGCGCTTTTCCTATTACGGGATGCGTGGCCTGCTGACGGTCTATCTGGTCCAGCACTTCCTGTTTGACCAAGCCGACGCGCAGAAGACATATTCCTCTTATACAACATTGGTCTATCTCTTGCCCTTGGTCGGCGGGGTGTTGGCAGACCGCTTCTTAGGCACGCGCAAGGCCATTGCTTTCGGGGCTTTGGCGCTGGTATTTGGCCACTTTGCGATGGGCTTTGAAGGTAAGCCCACCACCCAGACCTTGACCTATCAAGGCGCGACTTATGAATTCGTCACCCAAGGACGCAACGAGGATTATGTTGCCAAGCTGAAGATTGGCGAACAAGCCTATGCTTATAGTGCTTCGGAAAAGGGCATTGAGATCAAGGATCTGCCTGCTACCGCACCCGTTCCTGCCCTCCTGCCGGCTGGCAGCTATGAGTTGAAGAAGGTGAAGTCGGAAGGTCCGTTTGAGATCATCTTCTACATCGCTCTTTCCTTGATCATTTTGGGCGTGGGCTTTTTGAAGCCCAGTATCTCCTCCATTGTTGGTCAACTCTATCCGGAGGGCGACCCACGTCGCGATCCGGGCTTCACCCTCTATTATTATGGCATCAATCTGGGGGCTTTCTGGGCCGCCATCCTCTGCGGTGCGTTGGGTACAGTTGTTGGCTGGTGGGCAGGCTTTGGCCTAGCCGGTGTTGGCATGTTGGCGGGCTATATCGCCTTTGTACGCGGCAAAGACAGCTTGGAAGGCAAGGGCGAACCACCTGATCCTGAAGCCTTGAAGAAGAAAGTCTTGGGCCCGATCAATCTTGAGACCGCCATCTATATTGGGGCGATTGTCTCGGTGCCTGCAATCTGGTTCTTGGTGCAGAACAACCAATTGGTTGGTAATATGCTGGCCTTGGGCTCAGCTGCCGTCCTGATCTACATCGTCTATCATATGATGACGGCATGCAGCAAAGAAGAAGCCGGTCGCCTGATCTTGGCTTTGGTTTTGATCGCGGCTTCGGTTGTGTTCTGGACGCTGTTTGAACAAGCGGGCTCGTCGCTGTCGCTCTTTACCGCGACCAATGTGGCTTTGCCGGATAATGGCTTTGTCAGCATCAGTGCACCCCAGACGCAGAGCTTTAACTCAGGCTTTATTCTGATCTTTGCTCCGGCTTTTGCGTGGCTCTGGGTGAAGCTTGGTCAGCGCAATATGGACCCATCGGCACCGATGAAGTTCGCAATCGCCTTGGTGCAAGTGGGCCTTGGCTTCTTGATCTTGGTTTGGGGCGCGAAGTTTGCCGATGACCAGGCCCGCGTGCCGGTGATCTTCTTGGCACTCGCCTATCTGCTCCACACGACCGGTGAACTCTGCTTAAGCCCCGTTGGCCTCAGTTGGATGACGAAATTGTCCACGCCAAAACTGCTCTCAACCTTGATGGCGACATGGTTCTTGGCAAGCTCTGGCGCGCAATATCTGGGTGGCATCATCGCGCAATTGACCGCTACCGAGACAGTGGCCGGTCAAGTCACCGATCCTGCCAAGGCCTTGGCGACCTCGCTGGAAGTTTTCAGTGCCATTGGTCTGTGGTCGATTGGGATCGGGATCGTGATGGCATTGGCTTCTCCACTCCTGAAGAAGCTGGCTCACGGCGTGAAATAAGGTTGGAATCTTCTGGTCAGAACGTCCCTTTGACCAGAAGATACCAGACTCCATCCTTGGATCGCTCCCGATATTGGGTTTGACGCACCACCCCTGACCGACGGTCGGGGGTGAAGTCTGTCCGCAGACGATTGAATGTCGTACCATTTGGATCTTCGACACCAAATTCCAAGCTTAAGTTCTTATACGCCTTGGTCTCAACCCACGCACCCCAGTTCTGGATCGTATCCCACAGAAAGGTCTGGTTAGGCCGGTATTCCCGGTTATTGTTGCCGCGCCAGTACCAAGCACCCATACGCAACTTCTTTTTGGGAATCTCATAAGTGATGTTGGTGTTGAAATTCTTGCCATTCCAGCCAGAAAATGGCCGGGTCTGATTGGTAATTGGGTCTGCCAGCTCTGAATCACGCCAACGGTAATTGCCCTCAATCTCCAAGCCAGCCAAAAGCGCGGTTAAGGGGATAGCCCAAGAGATGTTGTAACCCCAACGCTCGGCTTCAGGCACATTGCCTAAGGCAACGCCGCCATTGCGGGTCGGCACAAGGGTCAATTGATCTTCAAATTTTTCCTGAACGAGGGAGACGTTGATCACCCCACGCTTGCCCCAGCGTCGCTCTACGCCGATCAGGCTTGACCAGACTTGCTCAGGCCGCAATTCGGGATTGCCACTATTTTGGTTGTTATCGCCGACAGAAGCTGAGTCCGCAAAGGCCCCAAAGTCTAACTGCCCAACGACCCGTTCAACCTCCACCCGATAGGTCCAGCCATCATGGGGCTTCCAAGCCGCCTTGATCCGAGGTTTTGGATAGAAGAATGAGCGCTTTTTGCCAGAAGCCCCGGTCTGCTCAATGGTCGACCATTCTCCTGTCAGGGTAGATTCGAGGGTTAGTTTGGGCGATAAAGTCCATGAATCGCTGACGAAGGCTTCCTTTCGGTTCTCTGACACTTCGGTCGAAGAAATGTCAGAAGGGCGAACGACAAAGATCGTGCCGTCGCCCTCCGCATATTGGCCGACGAAATCCAGACTATTGTAAGCCAGTTCGCCGCCAGTTTCGATTTGATGGGCCCCGAATTTCCTTTTGAATGTTAGGCGCGCCACCCGCTCTTCATTGGTGGAGTCGGCGACAAAGCGGCCGAAATTTTTAGTTTGCCCAACGGGGTTAAAGCCTGCGAGATCGAGGTTTTCGTCCTCCGTTGCCTTTGCCAATAGCGCAAGTTTTCCGGTCCAGCCTGCAACATCACGTTCTAAGTCGCCGCCAATTTCCCAGCGCTTAGTCGTGCCTTCTTCCTTACCCTCGTCAACCCGAAACGGCACAGTCGCGTTCGGCCGAAATGCGACATGGACCCAGTCTCGGGTAAAGTTGCCTTCCATATAGCTGGCATTGGCATTGAGCTTGGTATCGCCAATCTTGCCATCCATCGCAAAGGTCGCTTGGGCATATTTTGAACGACGACGATCATCATTCGGCCCGCGCTCTGTAAAGACGCCAGATGGTGACAGAACGCCCTCATAGCCGATGAAGTCTTCGACATTCTCAATTTCGGCATGCAGACCATTGGTGACGTTAAAACCACCCAGTTTGGAGGTGTAGGAGGTGTCGAGCTTTGGCTTGATCCGGCCACTGCCGACGCCTGTCGTTTGCACTTCCCATTTACCGCTGGCCTTATTGTTGGCTTTGCGGATGACATTGACGATGAGGCTCTTGCCCGGCGCTAAAGCGCCAGCGGCCGCCCCTTCCAGAAGCTCAATTTTCTCGACATTGCCCGCCGGAATTCGCGAAAGGATAGCGAATAGGCTCTCATTCTTGCTGGTAGGCCGTGAGCCGTCGATCAGCACATTGCCTGCTGCCCCACCAAACCCGCGAACAGATTCGCCATCTTCAATGTTAAAGCCAGGAATGCGTACCACCATATCGGCGGCGGTTTGTGGGGTGATGTCGTTGAAATAGGCGGGTTGGAACGTGCGCTTGCCATCGATCAGATTTGGTAAGGCATTGGTCACGCTTGTAGCTGGGCTGACCGTTTCTGCCGTCTGCGCCAAAGCAGGTGCCAGGCCAATGCTGCCAACAAAAGCAAGAGGTGCAATCGCAAAAGCGAGTGCTCGGTAAGAGATCAAAACCATGGGTGCTTCCCCGCCCAAATAAAGCAATTGACTCCTCTATCCTCGATTATTTCTTCAATTACCCGTGAAAAGGCTGTCATGAAGTTTTTTAAACTGAGGGGCTTATGTGATTGCGTGCGCTTTGAGGCTAGGGGTTACTTTCCCAAATGCTCGCTCCGGTTTAAGTCGTACGTCATGATGATTGCGCGCTTGCTTGCTTGTTTCTGGATTTCGGTAATCGGGTTGGGCCTCTCAGGCCTTGAGCCCGTAGGCGCGCAGAGCGCGGGGCCTGCACCAGCGGGCCCCGCCGTCGGGTTGGGCAACGGATTCGCTGATCTTTCAGCCCGACTTCAGCCTGCTGTCGTTGCGATCCGGGCCAAGCGCTCCTTGGTCGGTGCCCCGCGCGATTCCGTGCATGCAGCAGCAGGGGGGGCTTCAACGGGCTCTGGCTTTGTGATTGATCCGCGCGGCGTTGTCGTTACCAATAATCATGTCATCGAAGGCAACGACCGGTTTGAGATAATCTTGGTGGATGGCACAGTCCTGCCCGCCACCTTGGTCGGCCGCGACACAGAAACAGACCTCGCCGTTTTACGCGCGACAGGGACGCAGCGTTTGGCCAGCGTCACTTGGGGCAATAGTGATGCTGCCCGTGTGGGCGATTGGGCCATCGCGATTGGCAGCCCGTTTGGACTTGGTAATTCCCTGTCGGTCGGGGTGATTTCGGCCCGCAACCGCGATTTGCAGGCCGGGCGCTATGACGACTTCTTGCAGACCGACGCAGCCATCAATCGTGGCAATTCCGGTGGGCCTTTGTTCAATGCGCGCGGTGAAGTGATTGGCGTCAATACAGCCATTGTTTCGCCCGGCGGCACGCAAGGTGGCTCTGTTGGGGTTGGCTTTGCGGTGCCGTCAAATTTAGCGCGCAAGATCGTGTCCGACATTCTTCAAACCGGCAGCGTTCAGCGCGGATGGATCGGGCTGCGCGCGCGCCTGTTGACGCCTGAAGAAGGCGGTACAGGGCAGAATGGCGTCATTGTTGCCGATGTCGCTGCCAACTCGCCTGCTGCCAAGGCCGGTTTGCGCATGGGTGATCGGATCTTGAAATGGGCAGGTCAGCCCGTGACAGACCCACGTGCCTTAGCTCGCTTTGCCGCAGCAACGCCTGCGGGTGCCAAGGTAAAGCTTGAAGGGTTTCGTGGTCGCCAAGCCATTTTTGCCAATTTAGTTATCGGACGCTCACCCAGTGAAGCGCGTGCACCAACGCCACAAGCCTCGCCAAGCGTTACGGCAATGGGCCTTGTTCTGCGCGCGGCTGCGCCGTCAGATCGTCCAAAGCTGCCACCGGAAGTGCGGGTTGTCGTCTCTGCCCTCGATCCGTTTGGGCCGGGCAAGGATCAGGTTCGCCCAGGCGATGGCTTGCTAGAGGTGCAAGGCCAAGCGATCGGGAGTCCACAAGAAGCGCGGGCGGCGTTACAGGCTGCGGCCCGCAAACGCGATGCAGTGGTGATCCGTCTGTACCGGGACGGGCAGCCGATTTACCGGGCGCTGCGTCCGACGCGCTAGTAACAGGCAGCGAAGCTAGACCTTTCAGTCCGCCTCGACTATCGCTTGGCACGCGAAATAGCAGACTTGGTAACCTGGGGAATTCTGGATGGCAGACGGCCGCGACGATGTGCCTTATGACTGGAATAAGGTGATCAACCCAGAAGCCAAGAAAAAGCCCGCAAAGCGTCCGCCCGGCAAAGGTCCAGCCTTGCCAAAAATGCCTCGTGTTAGCCTTAAGCTTGATTTGCTCGGATGGCTGATGGCCGTGACGGGGGTGGTCATCGTTGTTGGCATCCTGGTGCTCTTCTACATGTCCTGGCTGTTCCAGGCCGAAGGCCAGCGCGTTACCGCGCAAGATCAAGGCCAAATTCCAATTACCGAGGACTTTGCCGCAGGAGAACCCAAACCAGCCGATGTCCTGTTTCGGATTGGTGGCGCGTCCAGCATGGGCCAAAGCGTGACGATGGATCTCGTGTCGGCGTGGATGCGGGTAAGGGGCTATTCCTCTGTTCGGGCCGAGCAAGGTGACAAGGTCATTGAAGTGACTGGGTCGCGGGGTGGTAAAAATGCCCGCGTGCTGATCGCGCTCGGCTCGTCGCATGGTGGCTTTGAAGCTTTGACGCAGCAACGTCTCGAGGCGGTGATGTCGTCTCGCCAAGTTTTGCCCGGTGAAGCAGACCGCTTGTCTGCTTTGGGCAACTTTACGAATGCATCGAGCGAAAAGATTATTGGGTTGGATGCCAGCCTTGTGGTGGTCAACCGCAATAATCCAGTCAATCGGATCGATACCGAGACTTTGAGCCGGATCTTAAGCGGCGAGTTCACCGATTGGAATCAGGTTTCTAAAGAGGCTGAGGGTAAAATCTCCATCAAGCTTGAAAACCTCGGTGCGGATTTTGATTCAAGCCCCGCAGGGCGCCTTTTGGGCGATCGTGAGCCGCCTGAAACCGTTACCTTCTTGGATGATCCCGTCGCAGTTTCTGATGCTGTCAGCCGAGATGAAAAAGCCATCGGGATCACGCGGCGCAGCACAGGCGGCGTAAAGGCCTTGGCACTCAATGAGCGAGGCGCACGTTCTGTCGGTGCCGACGATTTTTCGATCTCGACGGAAACCTATCCCTTTACGGAGCGCTTATTTGTTTATGTCGGCTCGTCCGGCGGCGATCCCAATGCACGCGATTTTGCTGATTTCGCGACTTCCCAACCGGGCCAGGAATTGGTTGCGCGCATGGGTATTACGCCTTTGCGCTTGGGCGCGGTAAAGGTCCTGTCCCCGCCTGATGCGCCGAGCGACTATCGGACCTTTGGTCGGTTTGCAGAGCGAATGAATTTTGACATTCGCTTCTATGACGGGGCCAACCAGCCTGACTCCCGCGCCGAAGAAGACCTTAAGCGCTTTGTTGCCTTCATCAATAAGAACCAGATTGATAAACGCCGGATCGCGGTGATGGGCTTTGCTGACAATGTCGGCGCGCGGGTGACCAATATTGGCTTGGCACAGTCACGGGCTGAGACCGTTGCATTGGCACTGCAAGGCCTCGGCGTGACGCCCGGCGTGGTGCGCTCTTATGGCGACTCGCTGCCAGTCGGGTCAAATTCCGACGAGCGTGGCCGCATACGTAATCGGCGCGTAGAGATTTGGTTATGTGCGCCTCCGGCCTGCCCATTGATCAATCTGGGCGCTGAAGCAGAAGCCACAACACGGGGCATCCCAGCCGGTGTTCGCCTTGGCCCGCCGCGACCAGCCGCGGAAGGCGAACCCGTGCCGAAGGGCTAAACGCCCTCTGGAAGAGTCAGTTGAGCCCTTAATCTGTAGCTTATTTGGCCTTCGCGGGCAGTTCGTTGATCCAAGCTGCCATCATTTTGGTTAGCTCTGGATTATAGGGGGCCACAGTCACAGGCTTACCCGCCTGATTGGCTGCCCGAACCGCATCCCGGCTCGCTTGAATGTCAAAGCCATGGCCGGTTAGGGGCAAGAAACGATAGGTCGCGGTGCCCGGACGGTAGAAATTGACGACATCGACAATCCGTTTGTGGTCCCGCTCATCAATGGCAGCAAAGTCCGCCTCGCCATAAACCGCCAGAACCGGTGCCTTAGTGTCGCGCCAAGCGGCCACTGTGTCTTGCGCCGCAACGCCACGCCAATAGGCAAGATTGCGACCCAGGATGAGGTCATCGCCATCCCAATCAAACGCACTGCGCAACATGGCCTCATGATTGGGGTTTTCACTGGCGATGGTTTTCAAGCTGACATCTTCATTAAAGACCCGCTGCATGAGAGGCCGGAAGGCCTTGGCGGCTTGTTCCGCTTCTGCAGGGTCGGCCCCGGCAGATAAAAAGCCCTGCATGGCAAATAGCTCTTGCATATAGTCCTGCCAGTTGCGCAGCGCCGTGCCATAAACCATCACACCGCGGGGCGCAGGCCCTTTGGCTGCAACCAAGGGCGCTTGAATTCCGCCCATAGAATGACCCAGAATGATAATGCGGTCGGGGCTGATGCCGCGATCCTTGATCAAGGCTTGATAGGCGGATTCAAACCCTTCCATTTCCAAGGCAAAATCCGTCTTGAGGCAGGGCGTGTTGGTGAGGCTATCACCCATGCCGAGCTTTTCGATCCGGTAGGACCCGATTCCCGCCTCTGCCAAAGTCTTGGCCAAGAGGTGATAAGGATGGGTGGGCGGGCCTTCGACACTGCCGCAGCCATAGCCTTGGATTAGGAAGACCACAGGGGCACCCGGTGCCGCGTCTTTTGGGGTCACCAAGATGTCGCGCAAGCGGCCATCCTTAAACGCCACGGTACCATAGCGGACATCGGCGCTTGGAATGGACTCGAGCGGGCGGGCTGTGGCTTTGGCGGTAACGGTTTTGGTGCCTGTGCCGCGCTGGATGGTTAGTGTCGCCATATCTCCCGCGCGAAGGAGGCCAGCAGCGGCGACCAGTTCGCTACTGGTCTTGGTTACTTTGCCATTGAGGCTGAGGATGATGTCCCCGGGTTCCACTCCTGCCAAGGCTGCTGTCAATTGTGGGGTGACTGTCGTGACTTTCGGGCCGTCGCTGGTGTTTTCCAGCGCTACGCCCAAAGCCGCGCGCCGCGTCAATTCTGCCGTCGATTGTGAAGCCGCACTTTGACCTGCAAAGGCCGAACCTGCCGCGAATGTCCCCGACAGCATGGCTGTCACCAATAAAAATCCTCGTGTCAAAAGCACGCCCTCCATTAGATCCCGCGCTCGTCCTAAGCGGGAAGGGGCTGCCAACTCAAATGAATTCGAGGTAAGGTTTTAGGACTTTCAGACTGCCACGAAGGCGCTACGTGGGATGCCTTGGAAGAAGAGGGCGCTTTCCAGCGTCCCATGCTCGATCCGGGCCGGGGCTTGAGCGGCAACGATGGGCTTGGCCCGATAGGCGATGCCAAGGCCTGCTGCTTCAATCATCATTAAGTCGTTGGCTCCATCGCCAATGGCGAGGGTCTGCGAGAGATCGAGGTTCAAGCGCGCTGCATCTTCCTTTAATGCGGCCAGCTTTGCTTCTTTGCCGAGGATCGGCATTCCAACTTTGCCCGTCAGATATGTGCCGTCATCCAACAACTGGTTGGCGCGATTGGTGTGGAAGCCGGCGCGGTCGGCTACGCGGCTGGTGAAGAAGCTGAATCCGCCCGACACCAGAGCACAATGCGCACCCAAGCTTGCCATGGTTTTCACAAAGACTTCGGCACCGGGGTTCAGGGCCACACGGGCATCGTAGCACGCCTGTAAAGCCGCTAACTCAAGGCCCGCCAACATGGCGACCCGCTCTGTCAGGGCGCCCTCGAAATTGAGCTCGCCAGCCATTGCCCGTTCTGTGATCGCCGAGACTTCAGCCTTCTTATTGGCAAAGTCAGCCAATTCATCGAGGCATTCGCAGCCAATGATGGTGGAATCCATGTCTGCCACTAAGAGACCCATGCGTTCAGGGGTGCGTGACGAAAAATCGAGTGGTAATCCGTCCAGCCAAGAAATGGCCTCTTCGATGTCTCCCTCGGCAGCGCTGATATGGAGTGCTTCGCCGGCTTCAATCGTCCTTAAGGAAACCTCACCCCACAGGGCTTCGATCCGCGCCAAGGCTTCTTCAAGGACTTTTTCGCCAGTGGGGCTCACGAGGATCAAAGAGGGCAATTCGAACTCCATTCAGCTTATGCGCATCAGACTATTGGCGGTCTTGGCGGACTTAGGTTAGAGGCAGGCGATGCAAACCGTCCTCCTTATTCTCGGGCCCACGGCTTCGGGCAAGACCGCCTATGCCATTGATGCTGCTATCAAGCAAAATGGCGAAGTCATCAACATGGACTCGATGCAAGTCTATGCAGATTTGGAAATCCTGACAGCGCGGCCCAGCGTGGCTGAAATGGGCGACGTACCGCACCATTTGTTTGGCCATGTCGACGGGGCGGTCGCCTATTCGACTGGGGCTTGGCTGGCAGAGGCCGAAGCGGTGATTGACGATATTCAGGCGCGCGGTCGCCGTCCTATTCTCGTGGGTGGCACGGGCCTTTATGCACATGCTTTGACCCAAGGCTTGGTGCCCACCCCGCCTGTTCCTCCAGACGTGCGGGCCTCTACCCGACGATTGGTTGGCGCTGATCCACGTGCTGCCCATGCGCGTCTGATGCAGATCGACCCAAAAGCGGCTCGAAAAATTGAACCCAAGG
Organism: Hyphomonadaceae bacterium; assembly: GCA_021299265.1. Classification (GTDB taxonomy): domain Bacteria; phylum Pseudomonadota; class Alphaproteobacteria; order Caulobacterales; family Aquidulcibacteraceae; genus Aquidulcibacter. The sequence goes on from JAJTGP010000135.1 coordinate 20,518, forward strand.
ACGCCGTGCGCATTGCGCGGGCTTTAGAGGTCTTCGAAGCAACTGGCAGGGCTTTGTCTGACTGGCACCAAGACCCACAACCGCCCGTGCTGGCACCAGGTACGTGGGAAGGTATCGCCCTGATGCCCGAGCGCGATGTGCTTTACGCCCGCATTGAGGCGCGCTTTGAACGCATGATGGAGGACGGCGGTCTCAATGAAGCCCACGCGCTGTATCAACGTCGGCTGGAGCCCGATTTGCCCGTGATGAAGGCAGTCGGCATGCCCGGCCTGATCGATTTCTTTGAAGAGCAATGCGGCTATGATGAAGCCATCTCGCGCTCCATCCTCGACAGCCGCCACTATGCCAAGCGGCAAATGACGTGGATCCGCAACCGTGCGGCGGACTGGAAGGTTATTCCTCTATGAGCGAGTCTGTGACCTTGGGTGTCGCAGCCGCTTATGATGCATGGGCGGCGAGCTATGATGGCTATGACAATCCGATGGTCTTTGCTGCTGGCCACGTGCTCAGCCAAGCGTCACTTCCTCTGTCTCAGAAGACGTGTCTGGAGTTTGGCTGCGGTACGGGGCGCAATCTGGCAGCTTTAGCCGCATGTGGGGCCTCCAGCCTCATCGGCTTTGATCTGTCAGCAGCCATGTTGGCAGAGGCGCGCAAACGCGACGCGAGCTGGACCTTATTTCAAGCCGATATGAGCGCCCCCATTCCCTTGCCGGATCAAAGCGCAGATTTCATCCTGTTCTCGCTCACGCTGGAACATGTGGCAGATCTTGAGCAACCCTTGCGAGAGGCGAGACGCTTGTTGCGGGCTGATGGCACGATCAAGATCATCGAGATCCATCCCTTTGTGTCCTTGCAGGGCATATCGGCGCATTTCAAAACCGCAGAAGGTACCGAAATCACCATGCCGGCGTTTGCCCATCCGTTTCAGGATTGGCTGTCAGCTTTTGATCGCATAGGCCTGCGCGTCGATGGACTTAAGGAATGGCAGGCCCGCGATATCGGGCCTGAGGCACCGGCCAAGATATTGCGCCGTGGGCCGGATTGGCCGTGGGTGGTGGACTGGACTTTATCCCCTGTTTGAGGTGGCTTTGGCCATTGCGCTTTTCCCCACATTGTCGCAACAGATTGGCTAAAGGCTCGTGAAGGGTCGCAAACCAATAGCTCAAGGGGAAAGCCATGTCCGGACCATTAAGTGGTGTCAAAGTCGTCGAGTTTGAAGCAATTGGTCCAGGACCTTTCTGCGGCATGTTATTGTCTGACTTGGGCGCAGACGTCATCCGCATTGATGGCCCCCGGTCGCGTTCAGGTGGTGGGGCAAAAGACGTAACCGGGCGCGGTCGCCGTTCGATCAGCCTTGACCTGAAAAACCCCGAAGATGTCGAAACCTGCTTGAAGCTGTTGGAACAGGCCGATGCCATGCTGGAGGGCTATCGCCCCGGCGTGTTGGAGAAATTGGGCCTCGGCCCAGATGTGGTTTTGGCGCGCAATCCAAAGCTTGTTTATGGCCGCATGACGGGCTGGGGGCAGTTCGGACCCTTGGCAAAAGCGGCTGGCCACGACCTTAATTATATTGCTTTGACGGGGGCTCTTTGGGCAACCGGTCGGCAGGGACAGCCCCCAGCGCCGCCACTCAATCTGATTGGCGATTACGGCGGTGGCGCGCTTTATCTCGCGTTTGGTCTGTTGGCCGGGGTCATTCATGCCCGCGCAAAAGGTGAGGGCCAAGTGATTGACGTAGCCATGACCGATGGCGCTGCCTCGCTCACCTCCATGTTCTGGGGCATGCGCGCCAGCGGCATGTGGCAAGACACGCGCGATGCCAATTTGCTCGACGGCGGCGCGCATTTCTATGATTGCTATGAAACCAGCGACGGCAAATGGGTTTCGATTGGTTCGATCGAACCGCAATTCTACGCGCTCTTGCTGCAACAGGCCGAGATCACCGACCCTGCCTTCCAAAACCAGTTTGACCGCGCCAATTGGCCGGTCTTGTCGGAGAAGATTGCTGCGATCTTCAAGACCAAGACGCGGGATGAGTGGACGGCCATCATGGAAGGCACCGATGTGTGCTTTGCGCCTGTCTTGAGTTGGGAAGAGGCAGCCCAGCATCCCCACAATGTGGCGCGCCAGACCTTTGTGGAAGTCGAAGGTGTCACCCAACCTGCACCCGCACCGCGCTTCTCCAAAACCCCCGGCACCATTCGCTCTGTCGCGCCCAAGCCCGGCCAGCATAGCCAAGACATTTTGGCTGATTGGGGCATCTCTTCATGAGCGCTTTGGAAGGGACAACCGGCCGCCGCCGCATTTATTTGATGCGCCATGGCCATGTTGATTATGGCTCACGTGAAGTCGTCAAATCGCAAGACCCGACCATTGCGCGCTTGACGCCGCTGGGCAAAGAGCAGGCCAAAGCGGCGGCTGCTGCCTTTGCCCATGTGCCCTTAGATATTGCGATCTGCTCAGGCTTGCGCCGCACGCGCGAGACCGCAGAGATCGTGCTGTCCCAGCATGTCGCGCCACCTGTGTTAGAGGATGAGCCAGGTCTAACCGAGCTCCATTCCGGCAAATTCATCCCGTTTGCGACACGCGAGGAATTGAGCGCCTATTTAACCTTCACGTTCGAACAGGCAGGTAAAGAAGGGGCAACTTTCTTTGAAGGCGGCGAACTGTTCGCTGATGCCTATGCGCGCGCAGTGGCCTCCATCGAAGCCTTGCTGCACCGTCCGGGCTGGAGCAGCGCATTGGTTGTCGCCCATGAAGGCATCAATCGTTTGTTGCTCGGTTGGATGTGCGGGGCAGGGCCGTCGGCTTCGCTGCCGTTTGAGCAAGATTTGGCCTGCGTCAATGTGCTCGACTTTGATCTGGTACCTGAAGAGGGCGACAATCCTGTCAGCCGGATCGAGCGCCGCATTATCAAAGCCACCAATGTCACGCCTTATGGCTGGCTGAAAGCCGGCATGCACCAAACCAGCTTTGAAGCTATCTTTACTGCGCCAGAGCTTGAGGATGAGGTTGAGGTTGAGGTTGAGGTTGAGGGCTAGCCCCCCCCGCTCAACTCCCCTTCGTCCGCACGGCAGGCACACCGCGTTCCAGATAGCGAATGGAAGTCATCACAAGGGTGCGCACCCCGATGGGCAGGACGTCTTCATTGGTGTCGAAATTGGGTGCGTGATTGATGGTCCATTCCGATTCTGGCACACTCGCTTTGCTGGCCCCCAAATGAAAGAAGACGCCCGGAATCACGGCTTGGTAGTCTGCGAAATCTTCCGCGCCCGTAACGGGCGGGCGATTGATATTGACCTTGTCGGCACCAACTGCTTCGGCCAAAGCCGATTGGGTGGCGCGCGCTAAATTCGGGTCGTTAAAGGTGACATTATTGCCGCCGTAGGGGTCGCCGCTGTTGAAAGCGATCTTGGCCTCTGCGCCATAGGCGGCGGCGAGGGACACAACCGTTTTCTCCATCTTGTTCTTGATGTCTTGGCGTTGCGCGGTGTCAAAGGTGCGCAAGGTGCCGCCCATTTCTAAGGTCTCAGGGATGATATTATACCGTACGCCTCCATGAACCATGGCCGTAGTGATAACGGTCGGTGTCGCCGTCACATCGACAGTGCGCGCCGCCAAGCGGTTGAAGTCTTGGATGATAGCGGCTTGCAGCGACATGATGTCGATCCCGCCCCAAGGTGCGGCACCATGGGTCTGCTTGCCCTTGATGAAGACTTGGAACTTGTCCGACGCCGCCATAAAGCCGCCCGGACGATAATGGATTGTGCCGGGGACGCCGGGGAAAACATGCAGGCCGAAAATCGCCGAAGGGGCGGGGTTTTGCAGCGCGCCTTCTTCAATCATCAGCGACGCCCCGCCCTTTTCGCCCGGGGGTGCCCCTTCCTCAGCCGGTTGGAAGATGAAGACAATGGTGCCAGGGATCCGGTCCTTCATCTTGGCGAGGACTTCGGCCGCCCCCATGAGCATCGCGGTATGGGCATCATGGCCGCAGGCGTGGGCAACTGGCACCTTATTGCCAAGATACTCACCGACTGCTTTGGAAGCAAAGGGCAGGCCAGTGGCTTCCAAGACAGGCAAAGCGTCCATGTCCGCCCGCAGCGCGACAACAGGGCCAGGACGACCGCCACGCAAGACCGCGACGACACCTGTTTTGGCGACGTTTTCGCGTACCTCGAGCCCAAGTGACTTCAAATGGGCGGCGACCAAAGCGCCCGTACGAAACTCACGGTTTGAAAGTTCGGGATGTTCATGAATATCGCGCCGCCACGCCACCACTTTTGTCGCCATGGCGTCAGAAGCAGCATTAATTTCCGCTGCTGGAATCGGCGCTGGGGCCTTTGCGGCTGAAACCATGGAAAGAGCCAAAAAAAGGCTGGCGATACGGGTCGGCGTGAGATTTTTCATCACGGGATCGTTATGTGGAACCGGGGGTCTGTCAACTGGCTAGGACTAAACGGCCGCTCATGCTCAACAGCCTTTTGGCTATACCTCTGCCAAAACTGCGATAGACTAGTACCTAACACAGAATTTTTCGGGGAAATGGCCATGGCGATCGACTTTGCAAAAGCCGCTAACAAAGCCAAATCAATCAATCCGGCTCCGACCTTGAAGGGCGTCCACCATAGTGCCTTTCGCTGCCGTGACGCCGAAGAGACACGTAAATTCTACGAAGATATTCTGGGCCTGCCGCTCAAAGCCGCCCTCGTGTTTGAGGAAGAGCCGGGCTCGGGTCGTCCTATCCCTTACATGCATCTGTTCTTTGAATTGGGTGACGGCAATTATGTCGCTTTCTTCGATGTTCCCGAAGGGGCCCATAGCGGCAAGTTCAAAATGAAATGGGGCATGGATTTGCATTTCGCCATGGAAGCTGAAAATCACGCCACGATGATGGCCTTTAAAGATCGGCTAGACCAAGCGGGCATCCCATGCTTTGGCCCAATCGACCATCATTTCGTCCATTCGATCTATTTCTATGATCCCAATGGTATCAATGTGGAAATCACCTGTCGGGACCCCAAGCATGATGAGATTATGGCCGAAGAATCCGCCAATGCCGCTGACATCATCGCGGCTTGGACGGCACGGACCGCCGAGCAAAAAGCCCTAAACGCGGCGCAAAAGACCTAAATCCCTTCCATTAGGAGCCCCCATGTCCCTCATCTACCTCGTGCGTCACGCCGAGCCTGCCGCCACTTGGGGTGCCCACCCTAATCCGGGCTTGTCAGAGCTTGGCCATAGGCAGGCCGAGGCCGCCGCGACGCGCTTGGCTGACATTGGGGCCAAAAAGCTCCTCACCTCACCTTTGGCGCGTTGCCAAGAGACGGCGCAGCCGAGTGCGGTTGCCTTAGACTTCACCCCTCATATCGAGCCGCGCGTGGCCGAAATCCCGGTTCCAGCCCATGTGACCGATCATCGCGACTGGCTGACCAAGGTTATGAGTGGGTCTTGGCAGGACGCTCATGTTGATCAAAGGCTTCGCGACTGGCGTGACCAAATTGGCCAAGCCTTGGTAGAGCTCAACCAAGACACTTTGGTGTTTTCGCACTTTGTGGCGATCAATGCGGCGGTGGGGATTGCGACGAAATCCCACAGCGTGACCTGCTTTAAGCCCGGCCACGCGTCGGTCACGATCCTGCGCAATGTTGGCGGGACTCTGACAGTGGAAAGCCTTGGTGAGGAAGCGCCCATCCGCCTGACTTGACGGCCGGGTGAGTCACAAGGCCGTGAGATCGCGGCAATGTGTCAAGTTTCATTGCCGCAGAGGTCTTTGGCATGCTAACTCCCGCGCCTTGCTGCGGTTTGCCTTGCCATTCGGGTTTGGCGTCCTTACCTGCAGCGCACTGTTTAACCGCCTATTCTTCTGTCCGTCAGAAACTTTGAGGTCCCTATGTTTTCCACCCCCGCTTATGCTCAAGCTGCCGGCGCTGCGGCCCCAGCAGGCCCAGAAGTCATTATGATGCAACTCCTGCCACTCGTGATGATTTTGGTGGTGTTCTATTTCTTGCTGATCCGTCCCCAACAAAAGCGTATGAAGCAGCATACGGAGATGTTAGGCGCGATCCGTCGCGGCGACAGCGTCATCACTTCGGGTGGGATCATTGGTAAAGTGACCAAAGTGGCAGACGACGAATTGACCGTCGAAATCGCACCAAATGTTGCGGTACGCGTGGTGAAGTCTACCGTGAGCCAAGTTCAAGGCAAAGGCGAGCCTGTCGTCGCCAATGACGCCAAATCCTAATTGAGATCAGTGCAGGCCCGTCTCGAAAGGGTCCGCTTCTGCCGAAGGGCTAGATAGACGTGTTACATGTTGCGCGCTGGCGGGTTCTCGCCGTTATCATCGTTTCCCTCCTGGGCTTGATTTTCGCCCTGCCGAATGCCCTACCGCAATCGGTGCGCGACTCGATGCCGAGCTTCTTGCCCAGCAAGACCGTCAATCTGGGTCTGGACCTGCAGGGCGGCTCCTATCTCATGTTCGAAGTGGAGAGCCAAGTGGTCTATAAGGCCCGCTTGGAAGCGGTTGCTGATGACCTCTCGCGGGAGTTGCGTGGCCAGAAACGCCCCGGCGAATTGGGCGCTTCAAAGACACCTATCCTGTTCGCAGGTCGTGGCCTAACCCCGGATGGGCAAGTTGCGCGTGTCACGATCCAAAACCCAGCGGACATTCCAGAGGCCATTAAGCGTATCGAAACCTTGGCTTCACCCGTTATTGGCCTGACCGGGCCTACGGGGCGGACCGATTTGGACGTCAAAGCTGCCCCCGGCAATGTGGTCGAAATCCGTCTGACCGATGAAGCCAAAGTGGCAATGACCCGCCGCGCCGTCAGCCAATCTATCGAAGTTATCCGTCGCCGGATCGATGAAACTGGCACCAAGGAACCCGCGATCACCCGCCAAGGTGTCGACCGGATTGTGGTGCAAGCCCCCGGTGAGAGCGATCCTGAAAAGCTGAAGCGCTTGGTTGGTCAGACAGCCCGTCTGACGTTCCAAATGGTCGATGAAACGGTTTCGCCATCGGAGGCCGCCGCTGGTCGCATTCCGCCGGGCTCGATCCTATTGGAGCAACCCGGTCGCTCAGAAGAGCCGATGGTTCTGGTTCGTCGTCGCGCGCTGGTGACTGGCGATAATTTGACCAAGGCAGACCCCGGCTTTGACCAACAATCTGGCGAACCTGCTGTGACTTTCCAATTCGATGGCGCAGGCGCACGTGCTTTTGCCCGTGCCTCGACTGATAATGTTGGCAAGCGGTTTGCCATTGTTCTCGACGATAAGGTTCTTTCCGCTCCATCCATTCGCGAGCCCATCTTGGGCGGAAGTGGCCAGATTTCTGGTAGCTTCACGATTGAAAGTGCCAATGAATTGGCGACCTTGTTGCGGGCAGGGGCATTGCCTGCACCTTTGAAAGTGATGGAACAGCGCACGGTTGGCCCCGAATTGGGCCGCGACTCCATCAATGCCGGTGCAACGGCTGGCATTATCGCCATGCTCTTGATCGTCGTCTTCATGATCCTGGCTTACGGCCTGGTCTTTGGCGGCATTGCGATCTTGGCTCTGACGGTCAATCTGATCTTGATTTTGGCAGCTATGACCATGGTCGGTGCAACACTGACCCTACCCGGTATCGCCGGTCTGATCTTGACCATTGGCGCCGCGGTGGATGCCAACGTGCTGATCTATGAACGCATGCGGGAAGAGGAATTGGCGGGCAGATCTACAGCCTTGGCGATTGATGCGGGCTTTAAGCGCGCGATCGTGACCGTTATGGACGCCAACGTGACGGCCCTGTTGACTGCGTTGATCCTTTTCTACTTTGGTGCCGGCCCCGTCCGCGGCTTTGCTTGGACCCTTTCAATTGGCGTGATCACGTCGCTCTTTACCGCCATCCTGATGACGCAGGTCTTGGTCGCTGCCTGGTATCGGCAGACCAAACCTAAGCGCCTGCCGATCTGAGGAATACGAACATGAAATGGCCCTTTATCAAACTCATCCCCAAGAACACTAAGTTCAGGTTTGTTCGTTTCTCGATCCCCGCCGCGATTGTCTCGGTGGTGCTGTGCATTGCCTCGCTCGTATCCTGCTTCACGCTCGGTCTGAATTTCGGGATCGACTTTAAGGGCGGCACGGTTGTTGAGGCGGTTTGGGACAAGCCAATCAATCTGGCGCAAGTGCGTGAGCGGGTTGGAAATATGAATTTGCGCGATGTTGGCGTTCAAGACTTCCAAGAGCCAAACCAAGCGATGATCCGCTTCTTGCCGCCTGAAGGGGCGGATGCTTCGGCAACCGTGGACGCGGTCAAGGCCGAGTTGCGCGCCATTATGCCGGGCGTCAAATTCCCGCGTGTCGAAGTGGTGGGGCCAAAGGTCTCGGAAGAATTGGGCACCAATGGCGCCTTGGCCTTGGGCATCGCAATCATTCTGGTCGTGCTTTACATCTGGACCCGGTTTGAATTGCAAATGGGCTTTGGTTCCATCGTTGCCTTGGCCCACGATATCATTCTGACTTTGGGCTTCATGTCCATCACGCAACTCGACTTTTCCTTGACGACGATTGCCGCGCTTTTGACAATCATTGGCTATTCGATGAACGACACGGTGGTGGTGTTCGACCGGATGCGGGAAAACATGCGCAAATATAAGAAGATGTCGCTGGGTGATATCATCGATTTGTCGACCAATGAGACATTGTCGCGCACGATCATTACAGCTTTGACCACCTTCCTCGCTTTGTTGGGTTTGACCGTTGTTGGTGGCGAAACCATGCAAGTGTTCACGGTGATCATGCTGTTTGGCGTGTTCATCGGCACCTATTCGTCGATCTATGTCGCCGCACCCGTTCTGATCTTGTGGCCACCTAAGCGTGGCGCGGAGAAGGCTGCGGCCAGAACCGAAGCAGACGCACGGCCCTAGTCGCCATGCAATTGGTCCCCGCAACAGGCAAAGGCCGCCCGCTGATCACAGCTTATGGTGCAGGTGGCTTTCGCTTCGGCTTGGAGATAGGCGATGTGCGCCTTGAAGGCTCTGTCCTGATTTTGGCCGATACACCGTCTGCTTGGGGGCCTCTGACAATGGTGGACTTGGCAGGGGAATCCCTGAGCGCACATTTCGCGCCGATCCTGGACTTGAAGGGTGAGATTGAATTCCTACTCTTCGGGACTGGCGGCGATATGGTGCCGCCGCCTGCTGGCGTTCGCGACCTACTGAAGGGTGCGGGCATCGGCCTTGAGATCATGCCAACGCCCGCGGCCTGTCGTACCTATAATCATTTAGCCACTGAGGGCCGTCACTTTGCAGTGGCAATGTTACCTGTAACGTGACATGGCGGGGAAATAGGCTACATAGGGGCTAATCTAGCCATCCGTACTTAAAGGGGAAACTATGGGCGCGCTTCTTTCTAACTTCAGAAACACATTCATCGTCAGTTTGGTGTTAGCTATCGTTTTGATCGCCGTCTTTGCCGGTCAACCCAATAACACATCGGGCAATATGCACGAATTGATGGGCCATGCAGCCATGCGCTGGTTGCACGTCTTCTTTGGCATCTTGTGGATCGGCCTGCTCTATTATTTCAACTTCGTGCAAATCCGCACCATGCCGAAAATCCCTGATGAACTGAAGCCAGCTATCGGCAAGTTCATCGCGCCAGAAGCGTTGTTCTGGTTCCGTTGGGCCGCTGTGGGTACTTTGGTGACCGGCATTCTGGTCGCTTGGGCACGGGGCTATTTGGTCTCTTCGCTGACTTTGAACGCCGCCAATGGCTTTGCTTTGGATGATGGCAGTGTGTTCATCGGCATCGGCATGTGGCTGGCCATCATCATGTTCCTCAATGTGTGGCTCGTGATCTGGCCAAACCAGAAGATTGCTTTGGGCTTGGTCGAAGCGCCCGCAGAGGCAAAGCCAAAGGCTGCGCGCACCGCTATGTTGTTCTCGCGCACCAATATGCTGCTGTCGCTACCCATGTTGGTCGCCATGACCATGCGCCAAACCATGTGGGGCTAAACCCTTTTCGATCCTATGAAAGCGGCCCGCCCCAGTGCGGGCCGTTTTTGTTGGGGAGCTGCCATGATCACGCTTAGTCCCGATATGATTGAACAAGCGGCCCAAGTCGCGCCGGACCAAACCTTGGCCACGAGCTTTCTGGCACCAGAAGCGCGGGCTGGAATGATCGCGCTCATTCTGTTTGCCCACGAAGTCTCCCGTGCGCGCCAAGCCGTGTCCGAGCCCATGTTAGCAGCCATCCGCCTGCAATGGTGGCGCGAGGCGTTGGACGAAATTTATACCGGCAAGACGGTGCGCGCCCAGCCGACGGCGCAAGCGCTGGCTCAAACCATTCGCGCCTTTGATCTGCCTCGGCCTTGGTTGGATACCTTGATCGATGCCTTCGCCGTCGAACAGGACGACGTGCCCTTTCAGACTTGGGCGGAATTGGTCGACCATGGCGACCAGACCTATGGCAATTTCAACCGCCTGGCCTTGTTGATCGCAGGTGCCCCGGCCATCTCGGCACCCTTAGACCAAGTAGCGCGGCACGCAGGCATCTTATGGCGTCTCTGTGACCTGATGGCGCAATGGCCCCGCTGGACGCATCGGCGTCAGTTGTGGCTGCCGGTGGAGGCGCAGGCGGGCTTGGATCGTGAGGCGACCTTTGCAGGCAAGACCAGCCGTGAACTGGCAATCGGCCTCCAGCAAGCTCATGATCATATCGTGGCGGCGCGTAAGAGGGCCAATCAAGCCTGCGCAGAAGCCGCCTTTGGGCTGGCCTTCCCGGCCGTGGCCTATGCTGCACTGGGCTTTCCCTATGCCAAAGCCTATAGGTCGCTGCGTGACCCATTCCGGCAGGTAGCAAGCCTAAGCCTGCTAGAGCGCCAGTTGCGGCTTGTTTGGGCCGTTGCACGCCAGCGCCTCTAGGGCGTTGGTGTTATTTCGCGGGGTCCAGTGGCGCGAGATAAAGATAAATCGCGCGATGGCCACCATTAGGCAAAGGCCCGCCTAAGCGACAATGGGTAACTTTCACATCGCGCACATAGGCATGATCATGCGCGACGCCGATCAGGCCGAAAGCTTGGCTAACTGTTGTGCCCATAAAGCCGCCACAGCGCACCCGCGTGACATTGCCATATTTGCGGAACTGACTCATCGCGCCATCCCACGGGGCAACACCAAAGTCACCCAGAACAGCGACGGGGCCGTCTTGATCGCCAGCCCGGACTGCGGTGCGATTTAACTGCGACTCCCGCGCGACACCGATTTCTTTGCCGCCTCTGGAGGGCGGGGGCAGGGTGGCGATAATGGTCAGGTCACCTGCCGCGGTGCGTGCAATTGTCGGCTCGCCCGGTATGGTAGAGGATTGCCAACGGCCACGCGACAAGACAGCGATGCTGGTTGGCTCGGCGAAGTTAGGCCGCTCAATGACGTTCCAGCCCTGCGGCGGCGTCAGAATGCTTTGTGGCGCTCTGGCAATCAGCACAAGACTTGCCTTTTGCCGCTCTGCCTCGCTCAAAACCTTTTTAAGCGCCTTGTCGTCCCCGGCAACATTGGCCCAGGCCACGACGGCATTTGAGATCTCGCCGCCTTTAGGGCCCGCGCCGAGGGAGGGGATAATCACCATCAGATTGATCGCGCCAACGACCGCCGACGCTATCATCATACTTCGGCCGCGCACCAAAGCCCACGAGAGACCGGCGGCCAATGCTAACAGCGTCCAATACCAACGATAGCTGGATGCCGCGTCAAATGGATGTCCTAGGGGGGCTAAGAAGGATAGCAGGGTAAAAAACAGGGCGATGGCAAAAAGCGCCGTGCCTACCACCGTAGCGGCCAGTTTTTGTGCTGCCTTGCGCCGACCAATTGGACTGCGCTTCATATTCGCCCGGCGCTGTGCCGCCCTAGAAGGGCCGGGCGCACGTTCAACGCGCTTTGCCGCTGACGTCGAGGTGATGCCCACGGGTGCTGCCGCCAACATTGGCTCGGTGGAAGGCTCTGGCCTCTCTGGCCCCTCTGGCTCTGGCACATCATCTTGAGCAGAGGAAAGTGGCTCAAATTCTTCCGGCGCAGGCTCGGCAACGAATTCTGGCGTGGCTTCTGGCTCGGAATAATTCTCCGCCACTTGGTCAATTATTGCTGCGGCTTCAACGTTGGCCTCTGGCTCGGCTGGTACATCTTCCTCAGCTTCATAAAGCTCGGGTGCATCGGGTGGAATTTCAGCAACCAGTTCAGGGTCAGGCACAGGCTCAGGTTCTGGACTGGGTTCCGGCTCCGGTTCTTTGGCTTCAGCGGGGCTTTCCATCCAGTCTAGTAGGCTGGGTTGCGCGGTCTGCGCCGGCGGCTTTGCTGCGACAAGTGCGGGTTCCTCAACCCATATGTTCTCGGACACAGGCTCTGGTTCGTCAAATACGCTTTGATCTGGGTCCAGAGGCGCGGCGGCGCTCGCAGCAACGGGCATGGGCTCGTCTCGGACAGAGCGACCCAATAGCGGATCATACTCGTCGTCCAACTCATCAACAGGTCCTAGCCGAAGGATCGGTTTTGCCATATTTGCCCGACTCTCTCATCTGCCAAACAAGGCTATTGGCCTCGCGTACAAACACGTGCGCGCGCGGCAAGGCCCGCTCTGGACCGAGGTCTCCTTTACGGAAACAAGGGCTCCATCGTCAATCCTTGTGACTCAGGCAAACCAAAGGCGACATTCATGTTCTGAATGGCTTGTCCGCCGGAGCCTTTGACCAGATTGTCGATCACGCCCACCACGATGACGCGGCCGGGAATCCGGTCTGAGAAGACTGCCAGAATGCACAGGTTGGAGCCGCGAACCCAGCGCGTATCGGGCGACGCCCCTTTGGCTGCCAGCTTGATGAAGCGCTCGCCGTCATAGCGCTTGGCCAAAGTCGCGCGTACATCGTCGACGGTCGCCCCATTGGCCAGCTTCACATGGCACGTCACCAACTCACCGCGCGTCATGGGGACCAAGTGTGGGGTAAAGTTCACCAAAACGGGGGAGCCAGACGCATGGGACAATTCTTGTTCAATCTCGGGCGCATGGCGGTGGTTGCCAATGCTATAGGCGTGCAGACCTTCGGCAGCTTCACAGAACAAATTGCCTTCCTTGAGGCCCCGCCCAGCACCCGACACGCCAGACTTTGCATCCACAATGATGTCACGCGACGAGACGACGCCCGCTTCCACCAAAGGCTTGATCGCCAAGAGGCTAGCGGTTGGATAACAGCCGGGGCAGGCGATGATGTCAGGATTTTTGGCAAGTTCTGCCCGCGCAAACTCCGTCAGGCCATAGACCGCGTTGCGGGTCTTCTCTGGGTGGAGGTGGCTGCGGCCATAGACATTGGCATAGGCACTCGGATCGCGAAACCGGAAGTCGGCTGACAGATCAATCACCTTCACATGGGCGGGAAGTTCGCCCAACAGCTCTTCGCTCGCCCCATGCGGCAAACAGCCGAACGCGACATCCACGCCGTCCCAATTGACGTCTTCGGCCTTAACCAAGGTGCGATCGGCAAAAGGGTGCAAATGCGGGAAGAGATCACCCAAGGAGCGCCCAGCTTGGGCATTCGCCGTAATCGCGCCGACACGAACGTTTGAATGGTGGGCGAGCAGGCGGATCGTCTCCGCCCCCGTATAGCCAGAGGCACCAAGGATCGCGGCATTCAGGGTCTGAGAGGTCATGGGCTTAGACTTTCGGGTTTTCAAAGGTGCGGTTTGGCACAGGTGAACGCGTTCTTTTGATCAGGTCAATCAACGATGAATAACGTTGCCCCTTCAAGTGTGCTTGATCGGTGTGCCGAGTCACCAAAATCGGAAACATGATAGCTCATGCCGGCTTTCAAGGTGAAAGTTCGACCATCGTTAAGTTCGGACACAAGGCTTCCATGTAATACAAACAGAATGTGCCCACGATCACACCAATGATCTGCCAGATAGTTTGGCGAGTAGGTCACTTGGCGTATCCGTATGTCACCCAGTTCAATCATGCGCCATTCGGCGTGACCTGTGTCACCCGGATGAATCGTGGGCGTGATGCTTGACCAATCTGTCGTGGTAAAAGCTGACGCTGGAAGTTTCATGAGTTTGATTCAATCCCAAAAACGAAAAACGGGCGGCCCGCTAAGGCCGCCCGCTTGAAACATGGATATGTTCGACGCGTAGGTCTTAGCGCTTGGAGAACTGGAAGCTACGGCGTGCTTTCGCGCGGCCATACTTCTTACGCTCAACCACACGGCTGTCGCGGGTCAGATAGCCAAATGGCTTCAGAACTGGACGCAGACCTGGCTCAAAGCGGGTCAAAGCGGTTGCGATACCGTGACGAACGGCACCAGCTTGGCCCGACAGACCGCCGCCCTTTACGGTGGCGATGACGTCAAATTCAGTCGCGCGATCGGTCACTTGCATCGGCTGGTTGATCACCATGCGCAGAACTGGGCGCGCGAAATAAGCGCCTTGGTCTTTGCCATTGATGGTGATTTTGCCCGTGCCGCGCTTTACCCAAACGCGTGCAATCGCGTTCTTCCGCTTGCCGGTCGAATAAGCCCGACCCAAGGAGTCGATTTCGGGTTCACGAACGACCACTTCCACAACACCTTCACCGGTGCCCATGGCTGCGAGGTCTTCGAAGCTCTTTGCTACTTCTTCCATTATGCGGCCCCGACGTTCTTGCGGTTACGACCCTTGAAATCTACCACTTCTGGAGATTGGGCCTCATGTGGGTGTTCCGTGCCAGCGTAAACGCGCAGCTTGCCGAATTGCGAGCGCGCCAAAGGGCTTTCCTTTGGCATCATGCGCAGAACGGCCTTTTCCAGCACGCGCTCTGGGAAGCGACCGCCGAGCAAACGCGCAGCTGTGGTTTCCTTGATGCCGCCAGCATAGCCGGTGTGGCGATAATAAACTTTGTCACGCAGCTTGTTGCCGGTGAAAACAACCTTTTCTGCATTGATGACCACAACATGGTCGCCAACATCAGCATGAGGCGTGAAATCTGGACGGTGCTTGCCGCGCAAACGCATGGCGATAAAGGTCGCGAGGCGGCCAACAACCACCCCTTCGGCATCTACCACGATCCATTTACGGTCGGCTTCGTGCGTCTTGGCACTGAAGGTCTTCATGGAGTTAGTTCCAAATGAACGCGACCGCCCGAAAGGGGCGGCCACTTGAGAGCGGCGCTTCTAGGCGGGGGTAAAACTTATGTCAACAGGCTTGCTGAAATTGATATAAAAACAGGATGTTAGATATATGGTATTATGTTACCGTATCACGTGGGCTTATGTGAAGAGCGTTTTAGCCAATTGAGGCTTACTGCCGCAAGCGCAATGGAACATCGTTCGCTCCGCCAACATTGCTGCCGACACCTATCGGCACTGGAACGGGAGAGCCTTCATAGTCGGAATTGATGATGAGTTGGGCCGCACTGCTGACGATCAGTCGATGAGCGACAATCACACTCCATTGAGCGGCTTCGGCAATACTGCCCGGCGAATTCACCACGAGGTTTGAGTTGGGCAGATAGATGGTTCCCAGCAATTCATCGACATTGGGCGAAAGAAAGCTGACTGGGCTGGCATTGGTGCGACTTGCCACAATCACAAAGCCCGCCCACGTTCCGGTTTCGCGGCCTTTAAGCGAGGTCGAGGCTGGCGCGCGCACCGTCAACTCACCCTCGATCAGCATCATGACCGCATCTTGGCCTTCCAGGCGGGAATTGTCGCTGAAAATGCTTGGGCTACAGAAATAATGTTCACCGGGCAGAAGCTTCATGATGGACGTACCGCGCATCACAAATTGGGTACGATGCATGCCAGGTGGCAAGGTCAAGATGCCCTGCTTCCATACATCTGTGCCGCCATCGGGGACAGAGGCGCAAGCTTTTGGGGGATTGATGGTCCGGGCCGAAAAGGGGTCTGGGATTTTCAATGCACCAACATTTGGCGTGGGCGAAATAGTGCCGCCATCGCTGGTGCCACTGGTCCGCACTGTCCCTGCCGTAACTCTGGCGCGGTCCTTCAAAATGATGTCGCCATTGGCGTGCACCACACAGCCGCGCGCATTCAACCCGGCAGAGCCATCGCCTGAAATAGCATTTTCCGCCAGCGCCTCATTCTGCCGTAGAATACACAGAGGCTGTCGCACCATGTTTTCCGCGACAGATCGGACTTGGATGCGGAAACCGCCCGGTGGAACCAAACTACCGAAGAAGGATGGTCGGGCCGCGAAACCATCGACGGCAAAGACGCCCTCTTGCTCTGGCGTTGCTACAAAGGCCACTTTGGCGCGTTCAGCAAAGGACCCAACCTGCGAAAGTGCGAAGCGCTCTGCAAAATTCTTGGCGTTCCGCCGGCTTGAACCAGAAACCATCAAGTCGCGAGCGCCCGCCAAGGCCGCAGCATCGGCGGCGGATTGCATCATCGCGCGCTCATTATTGAGGGCGACAATTTCAATCGCCATGACAATTGCGATCGCGCTCGGCAGCACCAACAAGCCCGTCATGATCGTCAGATTGCCGCGCGAGCGCTGTCGTCGGGCCGCACTTTTCCTCAGCAAACGGACTCTATTCCAAAAACTCAATCCAACCGCTCCTGACGCGGTGACTGGCATAGCGGAAAGTGATTGGTGAACCTTTAAACAGGCTACATGGGTTTTTTCAGTAAGGGCTGATCTACACTTAAGTCTTTAAGCCTTATTCCTTCACTTCTTTACGGAATATTCTTCCCGCTTAGCGAATTCGTAAGGCGATACGGCACGCCTCTGCGACTCCCGCATCTCTAAAGGCCAAGAATCCACAAAATCCCATTGAATGGGGCAGGTTCCCATGTTATCCCAAGTGCTGATTGCTTTGGGGGGCCTATGCGCTTTGTTTCGACCTATGACGCGGGATTGGATGACAAGCGGCGGGTAACCCTGCCTGCTGACTTCCGCGCTGGGTTGAAGGCCGATGGCGATGCCCAAGACCATGTGCGCGTTTGGCCTGGCGATGGCGATTGGTTGGAAGGCGCGGACGATCGTTTCATCGCTGCGCTGTCGCAATCGGCTGAAGATATGGCGCAGGACGATCCTGAGGCAGCCGAGGCTGCTACTCTGGCCATTTTGGGCGGTTCGCGAAAGCTTTCTTTAGATGGGGCTGGCCGCATCGTTTTGCCAGAGACCTTTGTTTCCCACGCAGGTCTTGCAGACCGGGTCAGCTTTGTTGGTCTTGGACCTTACTTTCGGATCGCGAGCCCTGAAGTCGCCGCTCGGATGGCCCAGACCGCGCGGGATCGAACTGCGGCAACTAAAGCGAAGATTTTCGCGATGGCGCGGCGCAAAGTGCGGGAAGGGGCGCCGGAATGAGCGGCCATCTGCCCGTCATGCTCGCCGAAGTGCTCGAAACGCTGTCCCCACAAGCGGGTCAAGTGATTGTCGACGGCACCTTTGGTGGGGGCGGCTATACGCGCGCCATCCTAGCCGAGGC
Source organism: Hyphomonadaceae bacterium (assembly GCA_021299265.1). Lineage (GTDB taxonomy): Bacteria > Pseudomonadota > Alphaproteobacteria > Caulobacterales > Aquidulcibacteraceae > Aquidulcibacter. The sequence goes on from JAJTGP010000135.1 coordinate 37,963, forward strand.
ATCGTGCCACGTCATCGGTCTTGATCGCGACCCGGATGCGGTTGTGCGCGGCAAGGCGCTTGAACAAGAAATGTCCGGCCGCTTCACCATGGTGGAGACGGAATTCTCGAAATTGGACGAGCTGCAAGGCAAGTCGGATGCAGTCGTTCTCGATATCGGCGTGTCGTCATTCCAGATCGACCAACCCGAGCGCGGCTTTTCTTTTATGCAGGACGGGCCCTTAGACATGCGCATGGGCAAGGATGGTCCAAGTGCTGCCGACGTCGTGGCGCAATTGAGCGAGGGTGAACTCAGCACCTTGTTTCATGTTTACGGCGAGGAGCGCGAAGCGCGTCGTATTGCACGCGCGATTGTGACCGACCGGGTAGCAACCCCCTATCTGCGTACCTCTGAATTGGCGGGTGTGGTCTCGCGCGTCATTGGTCGCAAGCACCAAGACCATATTCATCCCGCTACCCGCGTTTTCCAAGCCTTGCGCATCTATGTGAATGACGAGATTGGCGAGCTGGAAAAGGCCCTCATCGCCGCCGAAGCTGTTTTGCCACCCGGTGGCCGTTTGGTCGTGGTGACCTTTCATTCTCTCGAAGACCGCGCCGTCAAAACCTTCTTAAATGACCGCAGTAAAGAGGCCCCGGGCTCTCGCCATGCGCCAGCTCAAGTCGGCCCTGCGGCCACCTTTAACCTGATCAATCGCAAGCCCCTAATCGCAACCGAGGCAGAAGTTGCAGCCAATCCCCGTGCACGTTCTGCAAAACTGCGCGCCGCCATCCGCACCGACGTGCCAGCCCGCGCAGGTCGGGTCACGGGCCTTGGCGGCGTTCCAACACTTGATCAGATAAAGAGGGCCGCATGACATTGACCCGAACCCATTTGTTTGGATTTGTCGGCCTCGTGGCTCTGGCCTTCGTGCTCTATTGGGCTAAGGCGGAAGCGCAAGCCGTGCGTGAAAAAGTTTTGGTTCTGCAAGAAGAAGTCGATACCGAACGGCGTGCCGTGCGGACCTTGGAAGCGGAGCTGACTTGGGTTGAGCGTCCAGATCGGCTGGAAGCGGCCGCAACGCGCAGATTGGGTCTCGTGCCGATGACTGCTGATCGCATGGCGACTGTGGACGAGATTGACCAGATTGCGCCTTTGCGCGCGCTAACATCGGCCCCAGCAGACCCAAACGCGATTGCATCAACCGATCCGGTGCCAAAACCATCTGAGCCTGCGGCGGACAAGCCAAAGTCGGCTGCACCTAAGCCTGCCTCTGTCGCCACGGTGGTCGCCCGATGACCGACGCGCGCCGCCCAGAACCCAGCTTCGATTGGCCAAGACCTGCCCCGCGCGATCAGGGCGGCATTGGCACCATGCGCGGGCGGACAATTGCGTTGGCTGTCGCCTTTTGTGCGGGCTTTGGCCTGTTGAGTCTGCGCGCTGTTCAGATTGGCTTGTTCAGGCCGGTCGACGAGGCAGCGACTGCCGCACGTGCCGCCGTCGCCCCTCCGTCCAAGCGGGCCGATATTGTCGATCGAAATGGCCAATTGCTGGCCACTTCTCTAGTGGCCCATTCTCTTTACGCCGACCCCAAGCGTATCTGGGACCCCGTGGAAGCTGCGCGCGCCTTGCGCAAAGTCTTCCCAGAAATGGACGAGGCGAGCCTTGTTGAAAAGCTGTCCAGCCGCTCGCGCTTTGTCTGGATCAAGCGCCGCCTGACGCCGAAGCAAAAGCAAGCTGTCTGGGAATTGGCTCAGCCCGGTCTTGAGTTCATTGAAGAATCCGAGCGGATTTATCCAATGGGTCATCTGGCGGGCCATGTGGTCGGCTCTATGCATCCCGATGGATCGGGCATCAATGGGATCGAGCGCGCGCTCAATGACCGATTGACGACGGGATCTGGTACAGAACCCGTCCGGCTCTCACTAGATATGCGCGTGCAATATATCCTAGAGCGCGAACTCGGCGAAGCCGCCAGCGCGTTCCGTGCGCAAGGTGGCGCAGCGGTCATGCTGGACGCCAAGACGGGTGAAGTGATTGCCTCGGCCTCCTGGCCCTTCATGGACCCGAACCGGCCAGAGGCCAACACGCCCAATCAACAGAATAATCGGGTGACCAATTCACGCTTCGAAATGGGCTCGACCTTTAAGGTCTTCACCGTCGCCATCGGGCTCGAAGACAATATCATTACCCCTGAATCAGTGTTCGATGCCCGCGCCCCAATGCGCATTGGCTCGGAAATGATCTCAGACTTTCATGCGATGAATAAGATCGTATCGGTGTCGGAGATTCTGGCACACTCTTCCAACATTGGCACGGTTCGGATCGCGCGTTCAGTTGGTGCGCCGCGTGTGCGCGAGTTTTTCTCGCGTCTCGGCTTGATGGAAGCAGCCGGCGGTGAGCTTCTCGAAAATGCCCGACCTATTTTGCCCAAACGCTGGAGTGAAATTACTGCGGCCACAGCCTCGTTCGGCCATGGGATTGCGGTATCGCCCATGGCGGTTGCTGGCGGCTATGCGGCGGTCTCCAATGGCGGCCATTATATTCGCCCGACCTTCATCGCCCGCGACCCGAACGTTCCAGTCTCCAGCCGGGCGGTACTGACCCCGGCCACCTCAACGACTGTTGTGAAACTCATGCGTGAAGTGGTCACCAATGGCACTGGCCGGAATGCCGATGCGGCAGGCTATGAGGTTGCAGGCAAAACCGGCACGGCAGAGAAAGCAGGCCCGAACGGCTATGATTCCAATCGCCGTGTTTCGAGCTTTGCCGGCGTCTTTCCGGCTAACAATCCGCGTTACGCGATTGTTTTCTTGTTGGATGAGCCCAAGGGTCATGCAGCGTCGGGCGGTGTCGCCACATCCGCTTATGCAGCTGCACCTTCGGTCTCGCGGATTGTTGCGCGCTCTGCACCGCTTCTAGGGATTGCGCCGACGCGCGCGTTAGCTCAGATGGACCCGCCGCGCGCGCCGACCTCAAAGTCTGCGCCACCACCAAAGACCAATCCGTCGCAGAAAGCGACGCAGGGGGAGCCATGAAACTCGCCGATCTCCTCGACTTAGAGTCGGGACATCCAGCCGCAAACCTCATCATCACTGGCCTATCATCCGACAGTCGCAAGACGAAGCCAGGAGACTTTTTCGCCGCCTTAACTGGCACACAAAGCGATGGCCGCGCTTATGTCGAGCAGGCTGTTGCGGCCGGTGCCGTCGCCATTTTGGCAGAGCCGGGCTTGGCAGAATGCGGTGTGCCCGTGATCGAAGTACCCCAAGCAAGGGCTGCGCTTTCGACTGTGGCGTCGCGCTTTTATTCCCGCCAGCCCGCTTGTGTGGTGGCGATCACCGGTACCAATGGCAAGAGCTCGACGGTCGATTTCTTGCGCCAAATCTGGACCCACGCGGGCAGGGCGGCGGCAAGTGTTGGTACCTTGGGGGCCATCGGGCCAAAAGGCCGCATCGATCTGGGCTTTACGACACCTGACCCGATTGCCCTACATGCCACCCTTCAAAGCTTGGCAGATGAGGGCATCACCCATATTGCGATGGAAAGCTCCTCGCACGCATTGGATCAACGCCGGATGCATGGCGTGCGTCTGTCGGCGGCTGGCTTTTCCAATCTGACCCAAGACCACCTCGACTATCACGGCACCATGGCTGAGTATCGCCAAGCCAAGCTGCGCTTGTTCAACGATCTCTTGAGCGCTGGTCAGCCCGCCATCGTCAACGCGGACGCCGCGGAGGCACCAGCCTTTGAAGAAGCTGCTCAAGCTAAGTCGCTGGACCTCAAGCTGGTCGGTTGGCGTGGCGATTTTCTGAAGATCGAAGAGCTTTGGCCTAAGCCCGCGAGCCAGCGGGTAGATCTGCGCTTTGCCAACAAGACCTATCCCGTCGAAATTCCGCTCATTGGCGAGTTTCAGGCATTGAACGCTGTGATGGCAGCAGGCTTTGCTTTGTCGCTCGGTGAAGAACCCAGTAAAGTGTTTGAAGGCTTGGCAGGCTTAAAGACGGTCAAAGGCCGGATGGAACATATTGGTAGCACCGATGATGGCGCTCATGTGTTCGTCGACTATGCCCATACGCCAGACGGGCTTGATGTCTTGTTGCGCGCGGCCCGACCGCATGCGCCCGGTCGCGTGGTTTTGGTATTTGGTTGTGGTGGTGATCGCGACAAAGGCAAGCGGCCCTTGATGGGTGGCTTGGCTGCCAAATTCGCCGATGTCGTTATCGTCACCGATGATAATCCCCGCACCGAAAATGCCGCCCAAATTCGTAAAGAGGTCATGGTCGGCTGCCCAGAAGCACTGGAGATTGGCGACCGAGGTGAGGCGATTGCCCATGCTGTCGGCCTCTTGAAGAAGGGCGATTGCCTGTTGATTGCCGGAAAAGGCCACGAGACGGGGCAATTGGTGATGGGCCAAGTTCTGCCTTTCTCCGACCAAGAAGCTGCCGCTTCGGCCCTTTTGGCGCGGGGAGGCACGCTTGACTGATCCTCTGTGGACCTCAACGGCAGCCGCCTTGGCCGTATCCGGCAAGGCGCAGGGGCAATGGGCCGTCAACGGTATTTCGATTGATAGCCGTGCCGTCGAGCCCGGCGATTTGTTTGTGGCCCTTAAGGCCGAACGCGATGGCCACAGCTTTGTGCGCAATGCCCTAGCGGCTGGCGCTGGTGCTGCATTGGTGGTCGACCCAGCCTGCGCCGATCCTGGCGCGCCGCTTTTGGTGGTACCCGATACGTTGTTGGCGCTGGAGAACCTTGGTACCCAAGCGCGCCGCCGCAATGTGATCGCCACCCGCGTGGCTATAACGGGTTCGGTCGGAAAAACGACGGTCAAGGAAATGACCGCTGCGGCCTTGGCCGCCACCGCCAAAACGCACCGCTCGGTCAAATCCTACAATAATCATTGGGGTGTGCCGCTGACCTTGGCCCGTATGCCGGGCGATGCCCGCTTTGGCGTGTTTGAGATCGGCATGAATCATGGCGGGGAAATTTCGCGCCTTTCGCCACAAGTACGGCCCCATATTGCCGCCATCACCATGGTCGCGCCCGTCCATATTGAACATTTTGCCGATGAGACTGGCATTGCCGATGCGAAAGCTGAAATCTTCCTAGGTCTCGACGCGGGCGGAACAGCGTTGATCCCTGGAGACAATCGCCATGCCGCCCGCTTGGCGGCGCGGGCACGGGACCGCGACGGTATTTCCACTCTAACCTTTGGCATGAAGCCAGGCTTTGACTCCCACATTGTCGCGATTGACGAGATGGATCACGGCCGTCGCGTGACGGCAGATGTTATGGGCCAACAGCTTAGCTGGATCATTCAAGAGCCGGGTGCCCATTGGGTTCACAATGGCTTATGCGCTTTGACACTGGCCGTGCTGGCCGGGGGCGATGGACAGGCCGCAGCAGCAGCCCTCTCGCACTTTGGGGCGATTGACGGTCGGGGCGTATCTCGCCCCATCTCGCTCGCATCCGGTGGCTTCTTTGTCTTGGTGGACGAGGCCTATAATGCCAATCCAGCCTCTATGGCCGAAGCGATCACAACCCTTTCTGGTCGCGCTGGCCTCCGTCGTATTGCCGCGCTCGGCGATATGTTGGAGCTAGGTGTGAATGAAAACGCCTACCATGCCGCAATTGCGAATGATGTTATCCGCGCCGGGATTGACCTCGTGTTCTGTGCTGGCCCGCGCATGAAGCATTTATGGGACGCATTGCCGGAAGCCCAGCGCGGGGCCTATGCCGCCACTGCGGCCGAGCTTGCCCCCGTGCTCGCCCAAGCGGTGCAAGCAGGTGACGTGGTAATGGTCAAAGGGTCAAATGGGTCAAAGATGGCCGAAGTCGTGCGTGCGCTGCAAGCACTTGAAGCCCCCGCTGGAGAGAGCTGATGCTGTACGAATTGCTGCACCCCCACTTTAATATTTTTACTTATCTGACCTTTCGCACGGCGGGTGCTGTCGTCACGGCTGCCCTGATCATGTTTGTGTTTGGCAAGCCGATGATTGGCTGGCTCCGGGTTAAGCAGGGCAAGGGCCAGCCCATCCGCACGGATGGTCCTGAAAGTCACTTCAAAAAGGCTGGCACCCCTACGATGGGCGGGGCGATGATCTTGCTCTCCATCTTTGTCGGTGCGCTTTTATGGGCCGACCTGAAGAACCCTTACGTCTGGATCGTTTTGGGCGTCACGGCGGGCTATGGTTTCATTGGCTTTTTGGATGATTATGCCAAAGTCGCCAAGCAAAAGACCGATGGAGTCTCTTCGCTCTTCCGACTGGCGGGCGAGTTTGTCGTGGCCTTCATCGCCGTCTATTTCATCGCCCAGCTCCAAAATGCCGGGGATAATGCGCCGCCGGGCTTTGGGACGTCGATTGCCTTTCCCTTCTTCAAGGACCTGCTTCTCAACTTGGGCTGGTTCACGCTGATTTTCGGCATGATTGTCGTGGTTGGCTTCGGCAATGCGGTGAATATGACCGATGGCCTCGACGGTTTGGCCATTATGCCTGTGATGATTGCCTCGGCCACTTTTGGCTTGATCGTCTATCTCGTCGGCAATTTCGTTTTCGCCAATTATCTCCAGCTTCACTTCGTGCAAGGCGTGGGCGAAATCGCCATCATTCTGGGCGCGGTCTTAGGCGCAGGGCTTGGCTTTCTGTGGTGGAATGCCCCGCCTGCCCAGATCTTCATGGGCGACACGGGTTCTTTGGCCCTTGGCGGGCTTCTCGGCATTACGGCAGTTGCGACCAAGCATGAGTTCGTTCTGGCCATCGTCGGCGGTCTGTTCGTGCTGGAACTGGTCTCGGTGATCGTGCAAGTCACCAGCTTTAAGCTAACCGGTAAGCGGGTGTTCCGCATGGCCCCCGTCCACCATCACTTTGAGAAATTGGGTTGGAGTGAGCCCACAGTGGTGATCCGCTTTTGGATTATCGCCACTGTCTTGGCCTTGATCGGTCTGACCACGTTGAAGCTGCGTTAGAGCTGAAGGACCGAAGCCCATGTTCCCTGTCACCACGTTCAAAGGCGAAAAAGTTGCCGTCTTCGGATTGGCGCGCACTGGGATTGCAGCGGCTTTAGCCTTGAAGGCAGGCGGCGCGCAGGTTCTGGCTTGGGATGATGGGGAAGCGGGCCGTGCTGCAGCCGTGGCGCAAGGTCTAACGCCTGTTGATTTGTCGACAACAGACTTTGAAGGACTGTCCGCGCTGGTCATGAGTCCCGGTGTGCCGATTTATGGGCCTAAGCAGCATTGGACGGTGACCAAAGCGAACGAAGCAAAGGTTCCGGTCATTGGTGATGTTGAACTCTTCGCCCGTGAGATTAATGCCATTCCAGAGGGCCAGCGCCCCTCCGTGGTCGCGATTACAGGCACTAATGGCAAATCCACAACCACCGCTTTGATCACGCATATCTTGTCATCCAATGGCAAGGATGTGCGCATGGGCGGCAATATTGGCACCGGCGTGCTGGCGCTTGACCCACCCCGGCCTGATGCAATCTATGTGCTCGAACTTTCCTCCTACCAGCTCGATCTGGTGGAAAGCCTGCGCGCTAAGGCCGCCATCCACCTCAATCTGACGCCAGACCACTTAGAGCGCCACGGCACAATGGAGCGTTATGCTGCAGCAAAGCGGCGCATCTTCAATAATCAGACCGCGACCGATTGGGCGATTGTTGGCGTCGATGATGACTGGGGCATGGCCTTGTGTACGCGGATGAATGCCGGGGCACAGCGGGTGGTGGTGCCGATTTCTGCCTGCCAAGCCCTCGGCAAAGGCGTTTGCGCGCTGGGCTCTATGCTCTGGGACAATTTGGATGGTCGCAGCCAAATGGTGGTCGACCTGGCCCACGCCCATGCGCTTCCAGGATCTCACAATGCGCAGAATGCCGCCGCCGCCTATGCGGCTGCCCGCGCCTTGGGGCTCAGCCCCCAAGCGATCACGAAGGCGTTGATTAGCTTCCCGGGTCTTGAACATCGCTTACAAGAAATTGCTCAGGTCGGCCCGATCCGGTTTTATAATGACTCCAAGGCGACCAATGCAGATGCAGCCGCCCAAGCCTTGGCGGCTTTTCCAAGATTGCGTTGGATTGTAGGCGGACAAGCCAAGCTGGGCGGGATCGAAAGCCTTTCGCCTTTGTTTGATCACGTCACCAAAGCCTATCTAATTGGCGAGGCCGGTGAAGCCTTTGCCAAGACCCTGGAGGGCCACGTCCCGTTTGAGATTTGTGGCACAATCGACGTGGCAACCGCGCGGGCCTATGCCGATGCACAAGAGACTCAAAGCGAGGAGATCATCATCTTGTCGCCCGCTTGCGCCAGTTTCGATCAATTTCCAGATTTTGAGGCACGAGGACGGCATTTTACTGCCTGCGTGAAAGGACTCATTAACCCTGATGATGGCCTATCGGCGCAAGCGCTGCCTGCCGCTGAAACGGCCTAGCGCGACCACATCCTTTTTGGAGCCACCCTATGGCGATGCTCGCTTCTGTTCGACTGCCACGCCTTGAATTCACCTTTGTCGCCGATTGGTGGCGCACGATTGATCGCCCTGTGGTGTTGATCGCAGCCGTTCTGATGACCATGGGATTGGTGTTCAGCTTTGCCTCCTCTGGCGCGGCGACCGGGCGGCTGGGCTTCAGCAATGAGTATTTCTTTGTGCTGCGTCAGGCGATGTTTGTGACAATCGGAGCCGCCGTCGTGGTGGCTTTGTCCTTCTTAAGCCCCACCGGCGCGCGACGCGCGGCGGCCTTGTTTTACCTTTTGGCTATCGCCTTGATGGTCTACATCCTATTGTTTGGGCATGAGGCCAAAGGCGCGCAACGCTGGCTGCGCGTTGGCGGCTTTTCGTTCCAGCCGTCTGAAATCCTAAAGCCCTCTTTGATCGTTTTGGCAGCATGGTTATTCTCCAAGCGGATGGAAAACCCATCATTCCCCGCCGCACGCATCGGTATGGCGCTTTATGTATTGCCAGTTGCACTCCTCATCGCCCAACCCGACATTGGCCAGACGGGCCTTTTGACCATGGCCTTCTTGACCGTGTTTTTGATCTCCGGCATGTCTTGGGTTTGGATTGCAGCCTTCGCCAGTGCTGCCGTCGTTGGCGGTGGGGTTCTGTATTTTGCGTTTGAGCATGTGCAAAAGCGCGTCCAAGGCTTTTTGAACCCCGAAGCAGGCGAGACCTATCAAACAGACCGCGCGCTCGATGCGATTGCCGCTGGCGACTTCTTGGGCCGTGGGCCGGGCGAAGGTGAAATCAAGCACTTCTTACCCGACGCCCATACTGACTTTATCTATTCGGTGGCAGCAGAAGAATTTGGCTTGATCGCCAGCGTCGGCCTCGTGGTGCTGTTCTGTGCGCTGGTGGTGCGCGGCCTGCTGATCGCCAATCGTCAAAGCGAGAACTTCCCACAATTGGCGGCGACGGGCCTGTTTGCCCTGATCGGCTATCAGGCTGCGATCAATCTGGCGGTGAATTTGAACCTCATGCCAGCCAAGGGCATGACCCTGCCGTTCATCTCCTATGGCGGCTCGTCCATCTTAGGCTCTGCCGTCACCATTGGATTAGCGCTCGCCTTGACCCGCAAGCGGCCCGGGCAGGATTTGCGCAATGGCAAGTCCCAAGGTTGGGTTGGTTGGTAGTGCGCGAGCACTTGGCCTATTCAGCAGTCACTTACCGACCAAATCGCTTCATTCTGTACTCAAAGCGCCCTAAAGAACGGGCGAATTACCTTTCCAAGGATTGAGTACACTTATGGGTCCCCTGATAATTATTGCTGCTGGTGGCACTGGCGGTCATATGTTTCCAGCCCGCGCCTTTGCTGATGCGATCGTCGCCCGTGGCGGCCGCGTCGCCTTGGTCACCGACCCACGGGGCAAGCGCTATACTGAGGGCTTCCCCGCTGAAGAAGTTATGATTTTGCCCGTGACCAATGCGGATGAAGGCGGGATCAAAGGCAAGATTGATGCGGGCTTTGCCGTAATGAAAAGCCTCAATCTCGTTGGCCCCTTTATCAAAAGCCATGATCCGTCGGCCATTGTTGGCTTTGGCGGCTATCCAACCTTCCCAGTTCTTTTTTCCAGCGGCAAAATCCCCGTCATCGTGCATGAGCAAAATGCCGTGTTGGGCCGCGTCAACCGTCTATTTCAAGGCAAAGCTATCTCGATTGCTTCTGGTTTTGCCCAGTTAGACGGGCTGGAACACCCAGAAAAGCATGTCGTTGTCGGCAATCCCGTGCGTCAGCCCATCGTCGATGCCCGCTTGGACGGCTATCCCGATCTTTCCAGCGGCAATCTGCGCATTTTGGTGACTGGTGGCAGTCAGGGCGCGCGCGTCTTGGGCAGTATCGTTCCCCAAGCCATCGCCTCACTGCCAGAGCATTTGCGTGCATGCTTGTTCGTCTCGCACCAAGTGCGCGAAGAGCAATGCGACTTTGCCCGCGACACCTATACCGACGCAGGTGTTCAATGCGAAGTTTGGCCTTTCTTCAAAGATATGGCCGACCGCTTGGCTAAGAGCCATTTGGTGATCGGTCGGGCAGGGGCTTCCACCGTGTCAGAAACCGCCGTGGTCGGTCGCCCTGCGATTCTGGTGCCGCTGCCCGGTGCCACCAATGACCACCAGACCTTCAATGCCGAAGCTTTGGCCAGTGTCGGGGCCGCCGATGTGATCAAAGAAGCGGAGTTCACCGTCGATGCCTTGGCCCAGCTGTTGGAAAACCTTCTGACAGCCCCCGACGAGCTACAAAAGCGCGCAAAAGCCGCCAGAGCTGTTGGCAAGCCAGACGCGGCAGAAGCCTTGGCCGATCTGGTATTTGCGGCGATTCAACAAGGGGTTTAATTCTGGGCGCTCAGACTTCCCTAGTCCCGGGTCTCTCAAGCCACATTAGAGCCAATCCACACACACTGACTGCAAACATAATGGACATTGGTAGAAAATGTACCACACCCAATTGGCTAAGGCTGGGCCAAGGGCGACCATCTCGCATAAAGATGATCCATAAAACCGAGGCAATTGTGTAAAGCAAAGCACTCCAAAGTGCAGACTTAAATAAAGCCCTGTGACTCAGATTTGCCATGATAGCGATCGTGTCCCACAGCGTGGTGTAACAGCGTTGCCATGATGTAGCCGGTTTAGGGCTTGGCTGGTCATGATCAGGGGACTGCGCTGAGCATGACGATTGGATCATTGCTCAAAGGTGCGAGAGTTTCAAGGGACATGTAG
>JAJTGP010000162.1 GCA_021299265.1 Hyphomonadaceae bacterium
CCACAATTTGCTTGATCGCGAGCGCCAGACCTGGCGCACGTTGGGCTTCATCAATAACAACCGGCCCGTTTTCGCTTTGGCTCGTCAGCACTTCCAATTGACCAATTGGATCGGCCGACAGTGCAGCTAAAGTTCCAGCGTCATCAAGCGTCACAAATCGACTGTGGGGAAAGAGGTCGCGCACCAACGTTGTCTTGCCAACTTGGCGAGGCCCAACCAGATTAACCACGCGCGCTGCCGCTAAAGCATCTTGGAGTTCAGCGACGAGATGACGCTGCAATAGGGGCGCTGGGCTTGACATAGAAGATTGCTATCAGAGAACTCACGAAAATGCTATTGTCTCTTACACTGATCTACTATTATCATATCTACGGCACTGTCTAGGCCAAGCTCGACCGACACCGCAGCCACGCTTGAAGTGCACTCATTGTTCGGGCCAGTGGGAGTTAGAGTTTCCCGGTCTGGGTCACGTTGACGGTCCAGCGATAGCCTTTTGTCCGACGAAGAGACCGATGAAATCCTGCAGATGATCTTTGCGCCCGGGTCCTCGCGGGTCTGTGCTATTTTGATTGGTCACGCCTCTAGAACAACTGGCGCACGATCGGTCGGCCCTGTATGGCTCGAAGGCACCCGCCTTAAAGCCATACAGGTCGTAATTGCCGTGTGCATGGGTGCTGCCGGCTTGATGGAGATCTTTTGACGATGTCTGAAGCGATACATGACCGCAAGTGGGAGCACTTACGGGTCTCGATGAGCGGTGCAATTGTTGAGGTCGCACTAAGCCGGCCCGATGCCCGAAACGCCTTAAACGGGGTGCTGATGGGAGAACTCACCGAGATTGCGCGTTTGCTGCGGCGTCGAACGGATGTGCACGTGGTTATCCTCGCAGGAGGTGAACATAATTTCTCGGCCGGTGCCGATCTAGGTTTTCTTCAAGAACGCGGCACAAGACAAACCGTGCTTGAAACGCGCGAGTCGATCATGTTGGGCCCCGATTTGTGCCGTGCCTGGGAAGAGATTGAGGCTGTCACGATCGTCGCTGTCGAAGGCTACTGCATCGGCGGCGCTTGCGCCCTGGCTGTCGCGTGCGACTTCCGGATTATGGGCGAGGGGAGCTACATGCGGCTCCCCGAAGTTCCACTGGGAATAAATATGAGCTGGAACAGTATTCCGCGCATCACGAACTTGGTGGGCCCTTCGCGGGCAAAACGTTTCGTCATGATTGGAGAGCCAGCAAGTGCGGAGACGTGCCTCGCCTGGGGAATGGCCGACGAAGTTACGCCTAAAGGCAGCGCCCTTGAGGTCTCGAGAGGGTGGGCCGCCAAACTGGCAGCGCTGCCACCCTTACCGGTCCGAATGACCAAGGAAGCAGTTAATGCGCAGGCCAACGCAAACCATTATGCCACGAGCTTTATGGATCGCGATCAGTACCTCTTGACGGTGCGGACGCAAGATTTTCACGAAGGCCGCAATGCATTCCTTGAAAAGCGACCCCCGACCTTCAAAGGCGATTGAGTTTCCATATCTTTGTGGCAGACGCATGACCGATTTGGTGACTAGCTTGGTCGGCCTTTGAGGTTGTGACCTAAGCCCTTGGGGTCCCTCGTTTATTGCGAGAGCCATGTTGTTTTGATCTATGTCTGCTTTCCGACGCCCTAGGGCGCCGGAAAACCTTCACCAAGAACGAACCCGCTGCGCGAGGGGGTGTGCTTGATGAGCTGGGCGCAGGGATTTGGGCTCATTGCGATTTTTATTAAATAGGTGGGTTTACCCGACGAAGGGCAACATGGATGTCGCCTGAATAGGGCTGCACCGAATTCGCTCTAGTAGTCGCCGCCGTTAAGTCCCCACTCCAGGGTCAACACGACGTTGATCCAATTTTTATGGGCGACCTGAAGATACTCCAGGCCATCACATCACCGAAAGCCCATTTGGCACCCGCAGCCCCCATCGGCCCAAAATTCCTGCACCCCTGCTAGCCCGCCCGCAACCGTTTGGTCGGGCGCTCCGCTTCCGCCCCGGTCCGGACAAGCCGAGACTCCCGGGGTGCGGGCGGGCAATCAGGGGTGCGGTTTGTTGATCTTAGCCGATGGGGGCGGCGCGAGCTCATAATGAGCATCGCGTAACGCAAGATCCTATCGGCGGAGGTCTCCGCAATGTCACTTTCAATCACACCATCTCGTCATTCCCGCTATTCATCAGCGTCCGATGAAGTTCGTCTGACACCCCATGAGCGGGTCACCGCTCAAATTAGCTCTCTTCTCGAACGCGGCGTTCGCCCCTGGATCAAGCCATGGGATGATATCGCCCCGCCTGATGCTTTAGTCCTACCCCTACGTTCCTGCGGGACGCCCTATCGCGGCATGAATATCATCGCCCTTTGGGCTGCCGCTTTGGAAAGCAGCTTCAGGTCACGCCATTGGTTCACCTTCAAACAAGCCCTGGCCATGAAAGCTTGCGTCCGTAAAGGCGAGCGTGGATCCTTTGTCGTCTATTATACGGAAGTGGGCGATAAGTCAGAAGGCGCTGGTAAGCCATCTCTTGTTCCCGGAGCCACAGGTACTGTTCGCGAAGAAGCTGGCGAAACCCGGCGTATCTTGCGCGGCTACACTGTCTTCAATGCCGAGCAAATCGAAGGCTTGCCGGAAGCCTTCTATGGCCCTCCTGAAACACTGCCTGTTCCACGCACGCCAATCACAATCAGCGAAGATGAGACCCGCTGGGCTTCTCTCTTTGCCCGCATCCCCGTTACCCTTCGCCATGGTGGCAATCGGGCATTTTATTCCAAAGCCGCTGACTATATCCAAATGCCCCTTCGCGAGGCCTTTCGCGATGGCAGTCAGTATTGGGCGACACTTGCCCATGAGACAGCCCATGCCTCCCGTCATGAGAGCCGCCTCAACCGTGATTTCGGCCAAACCCGCTTTGGCGATGAAGGCTATGCTCTAGAAGAGCTTGTTGCAGAGCTTGCTAGTGCCTTCATCGGGGCGCACATCGGCCTGTCCGCTGATCACCTTGAAGATCATGCAGCCTATATTGATGGATGGCTCAGAGCCCTTGGCGATAATCCATCGTCTTTCCTGACTGCTGCGAGCAAAGCGCAAGCTGCGGCTGATTGGGTTTTGAAGGAGATGGGGGTGGCATAAAGCATTTGTATATTCACCAAAAAAGCAGATGCTTCAGAGGTCCGATTTCGGCAATAGTTGGCCGAAGAACGAACCCGCTCCGCGGGAGGTTTGTGCGTGATGGTCTGGGGTCATGGATCTGGGTTGATTGCGATTTTGATTGAAGAGGTTGGTTTAGGCTCTGACGATGGGTGCTCCTTTAACAGAACAGGAGCGACCAGCTATGAAGAGACCATTTTTACCGACCCCGGCCACATCTTTGCGCCAGCGCATGATCGAAGACATGACCTTGCGCGGGTTCCAAGATAAGACCCAGCGGGGCTATATTCGCATAGTCAGCGCCTTTGCAGAGTTTCTGGGCAGATCACCAGAGACGGCAACCTCAGAAGACGTGCGAGCCTATCAGATTCATTTATCGCAGAAGGGTTTACCAACGCCGGCAACCAACGCCCGGATAGCAGCTTTGCGGTTCTTGTTCACCATGACGTTGGATCGTCCAGATTTGTCACGCAAGCTGGTCCGGGTATTCCAACCTCGCAAGTTGCCAAGCGTGCTTAGCCCTGATGAGGTCGGCGTACTTCTAGCAGCCACGACGTGCCTCAAGCACCGTGCGGCTCTGAGTGTTGCTTATGGATCAGGCTTGCGGGCTGGCGAAGTTGTAGCCCTGAAGGTTGGCCATATTGATAGCCAGCGCATGGTGATCCGTGTCGAGCGGGGTAAAGGCGGCCGCTACCGCAATGCCATGCTGTCAGACGATCTTCTGACCTTACTGCGCACATGGTGGCGGGAAGGACGTAGCAAAGGTGTGATGTTGCCTGACGGCTGGCTGTTTCCAGGCATGGATATTGATAACCACATGTCGACCCGCCACCTTGGTCGCATTGTCCATGAGGCAGCGAAGGCCGCTGGCATCGCCAAGCG
>JAJTGP010000300.1 GCA_021299265.1 Hyphomonadaceae bacterium
ATCTTCGGGCATTGATCAGCAGGCAACAGACTGGCAGCGTCGGTTTTGCCGTGCTTCTGCGTGCCGAACGGTGACCAGCCGCCAAATACGGTGGTGCACCACATATCGATACCGCCGAGAGGCAAACCGATCAGGGTGCCAAACTTGCTCAGAAGTGGCTTCACGTTGCGTACCAGCTCCAAGTCCTTATAAACCCAGCTGGCTTCATAGGCGGCCTGATACTCTTCCGGCACGTCGCCAGACCGACCCGCCGCAATCGCCGCTGCTACCGTCTCAGCGGCCAGCATGCCGGTCTTCATCGCATTATGGCTGCCCTTAATGCGGGGCACGTTTACAAAGCCTGCCGAGCAGCCAATCAAGGCCCCGCCGGGGAATGGTAATTTAGGCACCGATTGCAGACCGCCTTCGGTGATAGCACGCGCGCCATAAGACAAGCGCTTGCCACCTTCAAAAGTTGGGCGGACATCTGGATGCTGCTTAAAGCGCTGGAATTCATCAAATGGGCTCAGCCAAGGGTTCTTGTAATTCAAGTGAACCACATAGCCTACGGAGACCAGATTATCGCCCCAATGGTAGAGGAATGAGCCACCGCCCGTTGTCCAGTCCAATGGCCAGCCGAAAGCATGTTGTACCAAGCCGGGCTTATGCTTCTCTGGGGCGACCTGCCAGACTTCCTTTAGGCCAATGCCATATTTCTGAGGTTCTTTGCCCTCATCGAGGCTGTATTTGGCAATGATCTGCTTGGCGAGAGAACCGCGGACGCCCTCCCCGATTAAGGTGTATTTGGCAAAGATATTGATGCCGGGGGTGAAGTCTGGACCCATTTCGCCTTCGCGCGTGATGCCCATATCACCAACCTGCACGCCTTTAACGGCACCGGCTTCATCATAAACGACTTCGGCGGCGGCAAAACCTGGATAGATCTCCACGCCCAATTCTTCTGCCTTGGCACCTAACCAGCGGCAGACATTGCCAAGCGAGCCGATGAAATTGCCGTGATTATTCATCAACGGTGGCATGATGAAATTAGGCAATGGCAGGCTGCCCGCTTGACCCAAGAGCTTCAGCTCATCTTTCTCCACTTGCGTGGTCAAAGGCCGATCTGGCGCTTCGCGCCACTCAGGCAACAATTCGTCCAAAGCTTTGGGATCGACAACAACGCCGGAGAGAATATGGGCACCAACCTCGCCGCCTTTTTCCAGCACAGCGACAGCTAAGTCAGCATTGAGCTGTTTCAAGCGGATAGCGGCTGCCAAGCCTGCTGGCCCAGCACCAATGATCAGGACGTCATATTCCATCGATTCACGCTCAATCGCGTCAAAAGCCATCGTCACTCCCCTTTTCGCCTAGGCCCTGCATGGATCAGTTAGACTGTTATCGCATGAGGACAAATGTCAGATTGCCTTTGTCATCAGCCTCACGAATGCTTATCGAGGTCTTAAAGGACGAAGGTCAAGACCAGTTAGGCGCCCAAACCGCCGCAAAGTCTGCGATAGGAATGCTGAACGCATGCATGTACGCCCAAGTTTAACAGTTGAAACCGCTGCCCAAGCGCTGGCGCAATGGTGGGAGCTGGCGGGACTGGAGCCGTTTGACTTTGGCCCAGCCCAGCGGGCACGCGCCCAAGCCCAGCAGGGGCAAGCAGTTGAAGCCCCTGCGGCAGAAGCTAAAACCACCCCCGCCCGCATTACGAACACAAAAAAGCCCGTCGACGCGCTGGCAGAAGCACACCGACTTGCGCAATCTTGCACGAGTTTGGATGCCCTTTATAAGGCCTTAGAGAGCTTTGATGGTTGCGGGCTGAAGGCTAATGCACGCAACACCGTGTTCGCCGATGGCCGCGCCGAAGCGGAAATCATGGTGATTGGCGAAACAGCTGGCCGCGAAGACGATGAAATCGGCAAGCCGTTTCAGGGGCTCGAAGGTGATTTGCTCACGAAAATGTTAGCCAGCATTGGTCTCGATCGGCAGCAAGATTGCTATCTAACCTGCCTCATTCCATGGCGGCCGCCCGGCAACCGAAATCCTACTGCAGAAGAAGTAGCCCTCTGCCGCCCGTTTCTAGTGCGCCATCTTGAGCTCGCGGCCCCCAAGGCTGTTTTAATGGTGGGCGGCGTAACAGCCCAAACCCTGTTGAGCACCTCAGACGGCATCATGAAGCTACGTAATCGGTCTTTTGATTACGGGCTTAGCGGCGACGCGAAGGGGACTTCAGCCTATGTGCAATGCCTGTTCTCGCCTGCCTATCTGTTGAACAGACCGCGCGACAAAGCACTCGCCTGGCAAGATTTATTAAGATTTGAACAGAAAATCTCAGCTTTGGGCGTTGCCACTCGGGGAAGAAACGGGGCAAAAGACAATTGAGTCCGCCCAATCGACCCTACGAACTGGTCAATGGGCTTCTTGGACCTCTGATCAGAATTGGTCGGGGTAATCAGGCAAGTGGGTTTGATAAGCTTATGGACTTCCAAAGTTTATCAAGCACTTCGGCAAAGGGCCCAGATGGTTTGACCCAACGTGACAGGACCCAGATTGGCTTGCGGAAGCGGCTCTTGTTAGTGCCGATTTTTGCTATCGGCTTCCTGAGCTGTGCTAGCATTTCCACGACTGTCGCGGCCCAAACTACCCCGCCTGCGCCCGCATTGCGCGGCACACATGCTGGCCTTGATGTTCTGACTTCAATTGATGAAGCCAATTACCGCAAGGCCTTTGCGGCAGCGGCGACCAATCAAAAGGCCGTCCTTGAAGATGTTTTGCCGACGATTTCAGACGGCACCTTAAAGCCCCATGTTGAGCGGGCACGCCTCACCTCAACCGCCAACCCTCCCGATTTGCCCGCGATGGCGGCTTGGTTAGAGCGTTGGGGCGATGTGGCTGGGGCAGGCGCGGTTTATGAGCGCGCGCAAGAAGCCCAAGAAGATGCCATTCAGGCTGCGCGCATCATGGGCGTGGTACCTACACCTTTCCGTCTAAAGCGGCCTGACGCCGTGCCCGCGCGCCGCTCGATGGGGGCAGTGCGTGAGCCCAGCTTTATTCCTGTGCCCATTGGCCAAGGTGCAACGCGCGCAGACCGCGCACAAATTGATGCTTTGGCGGCACGCTTCTATGCGGGCGATGATGAAACTGCCCTTGCCATGGCGCGCGAAGCTGTAACGGGTCCTCAGTCGGGTCAAGCAGGCTGGATAGGCGGCCTTGCTGCTTATCGCTTGGGTGATTTTGCCACCGCGCAAACCCTGTTCACCGCGGCTGCTAATTGGAATGCGAGCGACGATTGGGCACGCTCGTCTGGCGCCTTTTGGGCCGCACGCGCGTCTGAAAAGCTGGGCGACAAGGCCAAGACGCAATCCTTTTTGGAACAAGCCGCTTCTAGCCCCCTGACCTTTTATGGGCAATTGGCGCTTGCGCGGCTTGGCCGGTGGGAGACGTTAAGAATCCCGCAAGCGCAAGACGAAAAAGATCGTGCATCCCGCTTGATGCGCACCGATCCGGGTGTGCGCCGTGCCATGGCGTTGAAAGAAATTGGTCGTCTATCTGATGCCGAGGCTGAACTTTTCAATAGCTGGAGCCGTGGGCGCGCTGAGGATGATCTGGGCTATCTCGCTGTGGCCCGCAGCCTCGACCTGAACCCAGTGGCCGAGCGCATCGCCCAATCCTCCTCTGCAGCCGCATTGGCCGCGCTATATCCCATTCCCGACCAGTTCCGCCCGGTTGGCGGCGAATTTGTGTTGGACCGTGCGGTTGTGTTGGCGGTCATGCGACAAGAGTCGAAGTTTGACACCAATGCGAAATCCTATGCCGGTGCTCGCGGCCTTATGCAGGTCATGCCGCGAACCGCTGCTTGGATGACGGGTCGGCGCGATTTGGCGAGTAATCCGCGATTGCTGAACGACACCACGTTGAACGTCACTTTGGGTGAAGCCTATTTAGAGAAGATGATGGCTATGGGCGTCGTCTCGAACTGCCTAACGCGCACCTTTATGGCCTATAATGCAGGACCCGGAAATGTGACGCGCTGGAGCGCGAGCGTGAAGGGTGCCGAGGACACGTTAATGTTCATGGAAGCAGCCCCAAACGGCCAAGCCCGTGTTTATGCTGAGCGGGTGATGAGCAATATGTGGATCTATCACCGTCGCTTTGGCCAGCGTGCGCCAAGCCTTGAAAAGCTGGCTCGGGGCCTTGCACCCACATATGAGCCACAAGACAATCCGCGTCTCGCGAGCACGATGGTGCGGTTAAGTGCAGTGATGCCTTCGAGTACGACAGGGTCTACGGGATCTACCAATTTCGCTAACTCGGGCGCCTTATCGTTGCGTTGAGCGCTTAAGGCTGGCGATATCGTCGACATCTTCAAGTTCGCGCAAAAACTTAACCCGCCAATTAGTGGGTAAGCAGGCCAGAGTATCAGATAAGGTATGCCGGCTCGACCAACGAACCGGGGCAAGATGGGCACGACGGGCCGCGCGCGGGGCCATGCCGATCAGCCAATAGCCACCATCCTTTGCAGGCCCCAGAACGACGTCTACCCGCTTTAAGGCGCTAAAGGCTTGCACCAAATCTGCCCGCTTGAGGTCTGGCAAATCTGAACCAATGATACAAACAGGGGCGCGGCCAAACGCGACCAAAGCGCGCGCCATGCGCTGCCCCAAATCGCCTTGTCCCTGCCCTACCCGTCGCAGATCGGAAGGCCAAGCGCTGGGAAATCGTACGTTCAAGTCCTTCTGTGGCGTGACCGCCAGCAAGGTTTCCCAGCCAGTTGAGCGGGCGACTCGGCAGGTGAAAGCGTCCAAGCGCCGTTTCGTACGCCAAGCCGCCACCTTACCCACCCCTTGAGCCAAGCGAGTTTTGGCAAGGCCCATCCGCGGTGCCTTCGCGAAGATGAGTAGCTTTGGCCTCACTGATACCAACCCTTGATCCGATCTGGCGAAATCCCACACAAAAAGGCTGCCAACAGTACCAAGTTGCGTAAGGGGACGAACCACCAGCCGCCACGACGATATCGCTCAGCGCTGGTTTGAACCGAAGCAGGTAAGGCACGCAATCGCGCTTTGCCCAGCTTCCGCACCAGATCAACGTCCTCCATCAATGCAATTGGCTGAAACCCACCCACCGCTTCGTACATGCTCCTCGAGATCAAAAGCCCTTGGTCTCCGTAAGGCAGACCGAACAGGCGGGCACGCCAATTGGCCCAGAAGGCAATCCGGCGGGCTGGAGCCTCATGCTCATCAAAGTCCAGGCGAAAGTAGGCTGCTTGGCGCGGGGCCGTCGCGATATGGACCTGACAAGCGGCAATCCAACCTTCCAACGGCACGGAATCGCCATGCAGGAACAAGATCCAGTCGCCCTTGGCGGCGATAGCCCCTGCAGCCAATTGTTGCCCACGGCCACGACCCGCAGACCCAACTTGCAGAACAGTGCAGCCCATATCGAGCGCAAGTTCCGCACCTTGATCGGATGAACTCGCATCCACTACGACGACATCTCGGACAAGGCCAGCGCCTAATCCGGCCACTAATGTAGCGAGGCAATCTGCCAGTCTGGGCATCGCGTTCAAGGTTGGGATAACAATGGAAAGCGGTGGAGAGGTCATAGTCGCACTTCAAGGGCTTGCGCGAGCCAGTGGCAAGGGGGTTAAGTGTAAGCCGCCGTAGTATTGGGCCAAGTGAGCAGAGGGGGCACGCCATGCGTTTGGATGACATCCGCCGATCAAGCAATATTGAAGATCGTCGCAGTGGTGGTGGCGGACTAGGCGGTGGTGGCGGTGGCGGCCCTCGCATGCCGTTGCGCGGCCGCGGCGGCATAGCCATGATCATGGTCGTCTTGCTGCTTGTCTTCTTTGGTGGCGGCGACACCGTGGGCACCTTGATGTCAATCTTGGGAGTAGGATCTGGCACGTCCAGCCAATCGGGCGGTTTTCAAGCAGATGCAAGCCCACCCAAAGGCATAGATCAGCAAGCCAATACAAGCCGTAGCGAAGCAGAGACAGCCGACCGCGTCGCAGCAGTCCTGGGGTCGACGGAAGACTTTTGGACTGCCCATTTTGCCAGAAATGGCGCAACTTACACCCCAGCGACCTTGGTGTTGTTTGATGGTCAAACAAGTTCGCCCTGCGGCACGGCCAGCTCCTCAACCGGGCCTTTTTACTGTCCGGGTGACAAAAAAATCTATCTCGATATGAGCTTTTTTGAAGAAATGGACCGCGGGCTTGGGGCAAAAGGCGATTTTGCCCAAGCCTATGTAATCGCCCATGAAGTCGCTCACCATTTACAAGACGTCACGGGTATCTTGCCCAAAGCCAATCGCGCGATGCGTCAGCAGGGGCAAAACAAAGGGGCCGACTCAATTGCAGTTCGCATCGAATTACAGGCCGATTGTTATGCCGGCCTATGGGCTGCCCAGTCCAACATCGCCCAAGCCCTAGAGCCCGGCGACATGGAAGAGGCGCTCGGCGCAGCGAGCGCGGTTGGCGATGATCGCCTACAAAAGCGCGCGCAAGGGTTTGCGGTGCCTGACAGTTTCACACATGGAACCAGCGCCCAACGTATGGTTTGGTTCAAAAAGGGCTTTGAAAGCGGAGACATGCGCGGCTGCGACACGTTCTCTGCGCGCGACCTATGAGGATTTAGGCATCTTCCTCGCCGGGCCAAATTTTAATCCGGCGAACGAGGTGACGCACCTTTACTTTGCCTTCGGGCACAGTTTGGTTCCGCACGCTCATCCCAGCCTCATGAACGCTGTCTGGATCTCCAGTCACCAGG
>JAJTGP010000247.1 GCA_021299265.1 Hyphomonadaceae bacterium
CCAACGCAGGATTTCCCAAGTAAGTTCTGACTATATTTGACGGCTTCTTCGCCTAGGCCCGTGCGGAACAAGTAGAAAAAGAGGGCGCGTTCGGCATCATGTTGCGCACTTGTCGGGATATCGCCCAAAGTCGCGATCTGTTCGAGTGCCTTCTCCGATGGCTCAAGCTCCAATAATTTATCGACATAGGCAGACCAATGAGGACCGTGACCCGGTTCTAGGTCAAGTGCTTTGCGAAAATGTGCCAAGCCTTCAAGTGGACGCGATGCAGCAACCAGAGCCTGGCCAAACCGATAATGGGCACCTCCTGAGTTTGGCAGCTGGCGCAGAACAGCCTCGTGCAGCAAGAGCGCTGTATGAAGGTCAGTTTGATCGAGTGAGCTAGCTAAACCACTGACGGCTTCCCAGCTTGGCACCGTGCCTGGAATGCCGTCTGTATTCGCGACAAGTAGTCGCCTCACATGACGTACTAGCGCACGATAGGCTCTCTGACTGGTGTCTATGAGGCGGGACATCCAAAATCCAATTGAAGCGAAGAAGCGGGCCTTCGTGACGGCCTGCTAAAACTGAAACGGCGACGTAAAATCCGCGAAAGCTGGCCATTGCTTGTCGCGCTCAGAAAGCAGCGCTTCATGGTCGCCTATTGGCCAATCTATGCCCAAGCCAACATCGCTCCAAATCAGACCGCCTTCTGCCTCAGGCGCATAGCGTGCCGTAACTTTATAGATGACTTCAGTCTCTTCCGACAACGTACAAAAGCCGTGTGCAAAGCCGACTGGAATCAAAAGTTGCCGCCAGTTTTCTGCCGAAAGTTCAACGGCGACATGTTGGCCATAAGTAGGGGAGCCCACCCGAATATCCACTGCAACATCTAAGATGCTACCGCGTGTAACACGCAAAAGTTTCGCCTGACCAAAGGGTTCAGCTTGGAAATGTAGCCCACGAACCACGCCTCTTTGCGAGGAGAAGGAATGATTGTCTTGAACCCACTTCAGATCAATTCCAGCTTCAACCAAGGCTTCCTGCTTAAAGGTTTCAGAAAAGAAACCCCGGGCATCACCATGCCGTTTTGGTTGAATGATGCAGACGTCCTTGATGTCAGTTTCGATAATGTCCAAAACACAGCCCTCTGTTCGCTGATTGTCATCCACTCTATAACTTTGTTCATCCCATCTTGGGAGTCTTCAGGCTGCAAAGCCCGAGCCAGAAGTTGATATCCTCAACGTGTTCCATCCCAGTAAAGTTATAGGACTGACCAATAACCCAGCATTTTGGGCTGCCTTAGATCCCAAATCAGACAATACACTATGATCGGCTGGCTTACATAAAACCAAGTCTGAGCCGTGACTGCACAAAATCGCTGCTTCGAGTGGAATATGATGGATACAAAGCGCAAAGATTCCTGCGGAAGCCGCTGGCCAATTTGAGCCCCAAACATCTTTGACCCAAACTAAACAACCTTGTTCTAGGTCATGAGCAAGTTGATGTGCGATTTCACCATCGCCCGCCGTTTCACGTGAGTACCGCTTGACATCAGAACCGGGCCGGATTTTCCTGACCGCACCGGTCAGACTATCTGCCAAAGCATCACCCAAATCTTTCGTGCTGATAGGGTCGGCTCTGGCGGCCGGAAAACTGTCGTTAGGTGTTTCAAGTGCGATTCCTTGCCCAGTCATGTTTTGGGCTAGATCAAAGGCCTCTTGAAAAGCGCTAAACTCTGACTCAACTGTCATCGATAGGGCCAGTTCACGGGCTGCTCTGCCCATGGCTTCCGCCTGGGCTGGATGCGCCAGCAACCAGTCAATGGCATTGGGGAGAGAGGCCTCCAAGTCAGAAATCGGCATGAAATGAACGCCTTTGGTGAGGCGCTTATAGTACCACTGCTTGAATTGGCTCATTAATTTGATGGTGGGTGAGCCGCAAAGGAGCTTTAAAAAGAAGCCCGACCAAGCGTTTGAATTGCCATCCACATCGATCAGAATTTGATTCTGAATGTTCGCAATTTCTGGCTCTCGTGGCCCTAACAGCCCTTGGCTCTCTAGCTTCGTCGCGAGCTCTGGCCAAATCCAAGCAAATTGCTGGAGGTCGGTGATGCGCGCATCAAGGTTTGGCGTAGATTGAGCCAGCTTTGCTAAGGTGACCCTGGGCAGTTCGAAAACGCGCTGTTCGTCCCAAGCAACGCCGGTCAAAGCGCCGCGCCAATAAGCTTGCTTGGCGCGCTCAGCCCAAGGTACCCACTGCGTTTCAATGGCTTCGCGAAGTTGAAGGTAACCATTACTTTCCAAGAAAAGGGCGTCTGGTATCAAGAGATGGTTATCCTTAAAGCCAGAGAAGCACAAAACTGGCTCATCCCCTTCTGGCGGCAGGTCATCTATGGCAATCAGAACACTTTCTTTCCCGGGCTGCTCTTTTGCTAAGCGATCAAAATAAGGCACCATTGCAAACAGGCGTGTGACAAGGATGCGGCGCTGTAGGACACTCGGACAAACCAATAAATCGAAGCCTTGCGGACGGTAAGCAATTCTCAGGGTCCCGTTCGCAAGCTCGTCGGCATTGCTAACCTTGATGGTAGCGCAGTGCTGTCCGAAAGGGTTTTCTAGGAACTGAAGCACTAGCGCAGGATCACATCCAGCTATCAAGGTTTCTAGAGCCAAATGCGTGTAAATGTCTTGTCCCACCAGCGGATGGCTACGACGCAGGTCTTGATAGGTCGCCAGGGCGGATTGACAGCCCCGCTGGCTGATCAGAAGGCGGATATACGAATGATGGAAGACTCCAAACTGAGGGTGGAGATCTATGGCCCGACGGAAATCCTTTAGGGCAGCCTCCCATTGACCTAAGCTTTCGGCAGCAGAACCGCGGCGAAACACGAACCGGTCCACATCTGGAAAGGCAGTGACGATCTCATCTAACGCGACAAGAGCTTCAGAGGCTTGGCCGTCTGCCAGCCAAGAGAGCGCCAAATCAGCGCGGTTGTTTGCTTCCGTAAAATCCATTTTGCCTCAGACTTTAATTCCGGCAAGTTGACGCCAGCTTTGCATAAATGCGCTTTCTGAAAAGGATTGTGCTTGGTGGATAGCCTGTTGGCGGGCTTTTAGGTCGCGAGCCGACTCCGCGGCTGCCTCTAGCGCAGTTACGAGATCTGTTATGCGAGAGAAGCGATGGCCTACGCCAAGGTGGTCGACGATATCAGCGGGACCACCAAGTTCATAGACAACAGGAATGCAGCCAGCTGAAGCTGCCTCAACTACCGTAATGCCAAAATGCTCACACTTTGCGAAATCCTTGGCGGCGGTAACCCCAGTCCCCGTTGCGGAGACATAGATTTTTGCCCGCAGCATCCACTGCTCCAATTGGGAGCGTGAAGGCGACAACACAACTTCAATTGGAAGCCCTTCTATGTCGTGTAGAATAGACTCATAAAAAGCAATCGAAGCTTTATCATTTGGCACCATGCCACACAGGACTGCCCGCCAGCCCGGAAGTGCCTTTGTCCGCGCCGCTAAACGCATGGCGTCTACCAAAATGTCCTGCCGCTTCGCATGTCCATTGGGTGAGAACCGGCCAATCATCAAAATGATGTTCTCTTTTTCGGGCGCGTTTGGACCAGCGGCAACCATTTGCACCGGTGGGGCGATGATATCGATCGGAAAATCCCCAACACCAAGCTCTGAAAGCCCAAGGCGATAGGCGGTGCGGGTGAATTCTGAATTGACGACCACGCGCTCATAATGGGCAAGGTTCCTCAACCCTGCTTCAATTGCTGAACGCTCTAAGTTGGCTGGGAATGGGAATTGGCAATGATAGATGCGTCGTGAACCATAGCCCGCGCGTGTTGGAAGCAGCTCGTTGCCCATAAGGACAAATTGTTCAACCTTGCGATCAAGAATCTGACGTTCGATTTCAGGGAACAACTTCCCTGTTGGGTAACCCAAGTCCCGCATTAACGTATTCAGCCGCAGACCGCTGTATTCATCGGGTGTAACAAAGGCTGTCGGCAAATCTTGACCGAGCGCAAGGCCTGTGCCGAGCAGATAGCGTTCGCCACCGCCATGAGCCAGTGGGAAGGGCGAGTAAACAGCGTGAATAGCTTTGGCTTTTTTGCCGACCACGATTGCCCGCTCAATCATCGCAACGTCTAATGGCTCGACCTTTGGCAAGCGTTCGGGCTGTCTGGCTTGTAACCAATCGGACCACCGACTTAGGAAGATTTGACGATGCCGCTCAACAATGTCAGTCGCCAAGCCCTTATTGGCAGGGTCAGATGTTGTTGCATTCTCAATATGGCGAACCACAGCATCGCGCACTAGCGCCGTTTCCTTCCCAAGCGCCAGCAGCCTCAGGCAAAGGTCAGAGTCTTCATAATAGGCAGGGTCATAGCGCAGATCGAAACCGCCCAGCGCCATAAAATCTTCCCGCCGCAGCATCACGCAGGCCGCGGAAATATA
>JAJTGP010000034.1 GCA_021299265.1 Hyphomonadaceae bacterium
CGACAGGCTCGTCTCCAACGCCAAACCCAAAATGGTCGCCCTCAACGCCCTCATGCGAAAACTCATCACCCAACTCAACGCCATGATGCGCGATCAAACCGACTGGGCAAAAAACACATCCTCTTAAACACGGTTGCTCTCTCCGAAGCTTTTGCCAAGTGCAAGCCGCGTCTCTACCCCATAGGCTCGATCATTTTGGTCACGTGCGCCGGGAATGGAAAAACCGCCAATCTGGGTGGATATCGAAAAACTCTCGCCCAAGTAAACTTTACGACGAGCGGCGACTAAGACCTCGTCCAAAACCCATTCTTTTGAGGAAGATTGTACGGCTTCGCTTAATGATGGAGCAGCAACCAGTGCCCAACCTCGCCTTAAGCCATATTCGCCGTACAGCTCAAACGAAGCCCCTGATTGGGATTGATCGGTCCTGACCTCGACCAAATTGGCAATCAACACACCACGTTTAGGGGGCGGCACCCACGCACCAGCGGAAACGGCCGCCGGACTAAGCCCGACAAGTCCCCAACATAACCAAGCAGTCAGCCCGTATCGACTTATGTATTGAACCCAGGAGATTGGCGTGCCACCTTGCGTAACAGGCCCGGCCACGCCAACATTCCGCCAAGTGCCTGAGTGAATGCAGGTTTGACTTGCTGGCCCACCCGCTCTTCCATCGCCTCATCACAGGTCAATAGCTCACCACCAGATTGAGCGAGGACCTGCATCTTGCAAGCGCGTTCGAGATAAAACATCCGCATAAAGGCTGAGGCGGCAGACTCACCTACCGTCAACGTCCCATGATTGCGTAGGAGCATGAAACTCTTGGTACCAATATCGGCCACCAAACGCTCCCGCTCATCTAAGTCGAGCGCAACGCCTTCATAGTCGTGATAGGCAAGATCAGCGGTGCAGGCCATAGCCGTTTGCGAGATCGGCAAAAGGCCGCCCTTCTGTGCACTCACCGCGACACCCGCATCACTGTGACAATGAATCACGCACATCGCGTCTTCACGGGCAGCGTGGATCGCTGAATGGATGGTAAAGCCAGCCGGGTTGATGAAATAGGGTGTCGGCTCAATCACATTGCCGTTCAAGTCGACCTTCACCAAGGAAGAGGCGGTGATCTCATCAAACATGAAGCCGTAAGGATTGATTAGAAAGTGATGGTCCGGCCCAGGCAAGCGCAAAGAAATATGAGTGAAAATCATATCATCCCATCCGTAAAGGGCGATCAGACGATAAAGTGCGGCGCAATCGACACGGGCGCGCCACTCTGAATCTTCGACTTTTTCGCCGTAGAGTGGGGCAACGCTTGCCATCATGCCGGTTAAAGCCGGTGCTGCGCCCGCCGGTAAAGCGGCACCAGCTTGCGCGCTAGAGTTTTGGGTATGAGCATTCATCAGACGTTCCTTCCACAACAGGGCCAGAACTCTTGCCCCAGTTTTCATTTCGGTCAAGTTACCTGCAGAAACTCTGCATTCGCACCGATCGCGTTTACAATCTGGTAACCACACTACAACTACCGATCATACCGCAATGTCGAACAAAAGCACCCACCATCCGCTCATTACGCTCGCAGAAAACAGTTCGCGAGAGTCTCGCGAGGCTTTGGTTGCAGCGACTGCCGCTCAATTCCTCAACACCGGCGACGAAGCGAGCCTGATGGAGAGGACACTCTTCTCAGACATTCTCGTCAAACTCTATAATTTTGCGCGTCAAGAGGTTCGATTAAAGCTCTCAGCGACATTAGCAATGGCTGATTGGGCACCGATTGAATTGGTCCGCGAACTCGCAATGGATTCCTTCGATATCGCCCAGCCAATTTTGGCCTTCTGCCCAATTCTTAATGACGATATCCTTGTAGAAGTCGTTAAAGCTTGTGGGTTCGACCATCGCATGACGATTGCAGAGCGTCCCTGTATTGGTGAGATTGTCACTCACGGGCTGATCGAAACGGAAGACAAAAAAATCCTCAGTACGTTGGCAACCAACGTAACAGCCCGAATCGCGGCCAATGACTTTGAGCGCGCGATGAACGTGCTGTCGGATGTTCCAGACTCGCTCAACGCGTTGGTTTCCCGGCATGATTTGCCGCCAAGCCTCATTGCGGCAGCCTTTGCAATTGCAGGGGCAGAGGCGCGCGACGCGATCACTTCCCGCGTTTCCCCGCGCCTTGCCAGCCGATTAATGAATACTGTTGCGGAAACAACAGCTGAAATCGCGAAAGACGTAACTAAGAACCTCTTTCACCATCCAATGCCAGAGCGAGTCGCAGAAACCGTTCGCAAGACGGCGCGCAACATGGACGTGAAGCCCACGCCAGGCTTTTTGGTTGCCGCGCTCATGCGGGGCGAGCGTGAGCAATTTGTTCGAGGTATCGCCCGTATTTTGGAACTGCCAGTAGCTGGCGTTGGTCGGAAGTTAGTGAGCGCCGAGACTGAAAGCATTGCACTCGCAGCGCGGGCAGCAAATTTTGACTCCTCAATTGTCCGCACCATTTATGAGACCTTAGAGACTCGCTCGATCCCTTGGTCGATCAGTGACGACCGCACAGTTGCCCTTGTCTGGATGCGTTGTTCCCCCGGGGCTGCACGCACTGCTTTTGCAGAAGGCATGACCAACTAATAAAGGGTAGAAGCTGCCTTCCTCTTTTTCTGGAGGTGGTGGTTTGATTTTGGTTGGAATGAATCCATGACAGCTTCGCGCAGACGCCTTGAACGGATCGCTTTTGTTGCCAGTGCGCGACCTGAAGCCCGCGAAGCGATGCTGCGAATGCGCCATCTCTATGGCTCGGTGAAAGAGAGCGACGCCGACGTCATCGTCGCCCTCGGCGGTGACGGGCTGATGCTGGAAACATTGCGGCGGCACATGGATGACGGCATTCCTGTTTTTGGCCTCAACCAAGGCACAATCGGCTTCTTGATGAATGATTATCGTGAAGGCGATCTACCAGACCGGATTGCAGCTGCCAAAGCATCGGTTATCCATCCTTTGCGTATGTCTACGGTTCAAATTGATGGCCAAATCCACGACCATGTCGCCATCAATGAAGTCTCCCTCCTGCGCCAAACTCATCAGACGGCAAGATTGAGGATCGTGGTTGATGAAGCTGAGCGACTCGATGAGATCATCTGTGATGGGGCCTTGGTGGCAACTCCTGCTGGCAGCACAGCCTATAATCTATCCGCCCATGGCCCCATCTTGCCGTTAGGCTGCGGCTTGCTAGCCCTGACGCCTATCAGTGTGTTTCGACCACGCCGCTGGCGCGGTGCGCTCCTTCGCCGCGAATCGCATGTACGCTTTGAAGTTTTGGATGCAGACTTAAGGCCAGTGGCAGCCTCTGCCGATAGCCAAGAAGTCCGCAACGTCGTCAGCGTCAGCATTCGTGAGGATCGCTCACGCAGCATGGTGATGCTATTCGACCCAGACCGGTCGCTGGATGAACGAATGCTAGCAGAACAATTTGCCCAGTAATTCAATATGCTTGCTAAGCGGGCACTGAATACCTGCAGGTATCGAAACGAAATCAACAGCCCAAGTCTTGCACTTTCATAATCTATTAAACGCAATTTGATAGAATTTGGCTTGGATTGGAGATCAAGATGTCAAGCCAAGACGACCAAGTTGAATTTATCTCGCCGCCCAATCGTTTGAAGGCGAAGTTAGGCAATCGTCTTGGCGGCTTTGATGCCGCAGCGATTGCGCGCGCGGAAGCTGCGCTCGCATCCATGTCTGACCAGTTTGCAGGCTGGCTAAATGATGAGCTGACCAAGCTTGAGGCCGCATATGCTGTCGTGAACACTGCGGGTTCTGGCGAACATGAGCTCGAAGAATTTTATCGCCGGGCACATGACCTGAAAGGTTTAGGTGCCACCTATGGCTTCCCGATTGTCTCTCAGTTTGCAGCTTCACTATGCAAGTTGATTGACAGTCCAGAGGGCCGAGCGAAAGCCCCTCGTCAAATTCTTGACGCCCACGTAGGCGCGATCATTGCTGCTGTGAAGCAAAATATCAAAGACAGCGATCATCCGATTGGCAAGGCCTTGTTGATCGAACTGCAAACGCAGGTAAATCGCTACGCTGCCAGTCAATAAGCAGCCCAAATCTTTATAGTGAATTTGAACCCGGCCTATGGTCGGGTTTTTTCTTGGCTAATACGACTAAAATTGTCGCGACAGACCTGACTGACGCTTAAGCCCTGCCTGCTAGCACTGAGGTAGTTCCAGCGTTCACGCATGAAGGTCAGGGTCTAAACGATGGTATCGCAAGTGGTGTCTTTGGCGCGTGTCGAATTGCTCCAAAGCCTAGCGGCCGGCGAAATCCAGCTTGCCTTTCAGCCTCAAGTCGATCTGACCAGCAGGGAAATTGTCGCATTTGAAGGTGTCGCCCGCTGGCATCACCCAAAACTCGGCCAATTGTCTCCTGGCCTTTTCTTCAGCCTTGCCGCAAAAGAAGGCTTATTAGGTGTGATGAGCCGAACGCTAGCTGCCCAAGCGGCACGTGCGGTCTATACATGGCGTAACCAAGGCTACGCCATTGATGTTGCCATCAACATCTCCTTGACAGATGTAATGGATCCTAGCTTTGGCCGGGACTTAACCGATTCTGTAGTTAGTGAAAGCGCTAGACCGGACTGGATCATCCTAGAAATTGACGAGGAAGAATTGGCTTGCACTGGCAATCAAGGCCTAGCGTGTTTGGAGATATTAGCCGGCCTTGGCTTTAAAATCGCCCTGGACGCCAAGGGTCCGCCAAGTCTTGCCCTCGATAAACGGGCACGGGCTCTATTCTGCCAGTTGAAATGCGGTGGCTCAACCATGCTGACCGTCGCCAGTCGGCTGCATAAAGTCGGTGCAAGTGCCTTCATGCGCCGCATTCAAGCCGCTCAAGCAGCAAACATGCCCGTTGTTGCGGTGGGGGCGGAGTCTGCCAAGGCAATCCGTCAATGTTATCAGATTGGGTTCACCCGACTACAGGGCCATTTTGTGTCCCCGCCTTTGACCTTTCAGGCTGCCACAGACATGTTACGTGAACAACCTTCCGAGCTAGATCGCAACGATGAAACGGAGCTGGCCCTAGAAATTGGACTGCCTGCACCAGAAACAGCGATGAAACCCAATCTAGAACAGCCTCATAAGCCTCTCCAGCTCTTCAGCTTCGAGGATGTTCCGGAGCCAGATCAATCCAATTCAGAAGCCGCTTAGCCGACAGCTACGCGTTTTTCTTCTGCCTCTTCGCGCACATAATCGAGCTTTTCGAGAAGATAATTGAGATCCTCGTCTGGAATCGACTGGAAGCGTGTGAGCACACGCTCAATCATGCGTTTACGGAAGCGTATGCGGTCATCAGCCGTGCCGTCAAACTCAGTTTCATGCAGGACTTCGATAGCTGCTCGAAATGCCGGATAAAGGCTTGGCGGCATATTGGCTCGCTCAAAAATGGCGCGCAACCCCATTGTTCCGCCATCATGCACCAAAAGCCAGGCCTTATTGTGAGGAATCCCTGCAAGTTCGGCAAAAGCGTATTCGACTAAACGTACTTCGCCTTGGCACAGCGCGCGCAATACAAAGCTTGGCGTTAAACGCCCATTGAGATGCAATTGCTGCACATAGCGCTTCATATCAGCTTGAAGACCGGCCTGAGCGATCAAATCAATTCCTGCACGCTCCCGAGTGTTGGTAGCCAGATCAATTGCCATTTGAGGTGGCATTGCGTGCTTTTCGACCAAGCGATCAAACAATTCACCGGTGAGACGTGCTGCCAACTTCTCAGACACCAAGACTGGCAGGATTGGCCGCTCAACCATGGCTTCTTGCAGCGCACGTGCGGTTGGGAACCGGTCTAAGGCGCGGGTCATACCCACATCATTGAATTCAGCGCCGCCATTGTGGAGAGCTTCGATAATTGCGCCATCCACAGCGAAGTTGCACAAAGCGGTCGTCACGGTTTCCGACAAGGTCTCGCGACGGGCAATTGCATATTGGCGGGCTGGCTCGGCCGATTCCAAAATCTCCACCAAATCCTCATCGTTGAGAACGGGCGAGCTTTCCAGCAAGGGCACCGCGATTGACTCAATATCGCGCGCGAGCTTGGCGGCAATCTCCGGAGGAAGGTTAGGTGATGCCTTCAAGGTTACCGCCAAAGCCCGACGCACACGCTCTGCGGCACCTGTGACGACAATCTGCAAAATCTGCTCTGCATAGGCACGTTCTTCGTCGGTCAACGTCACCGTATCGATGCGTCGACACAGCCGATAACATGCCAAAGCACGATCCTCATCGGTATCGCCTTTGATTAAAGCCCGAATGTCTGCTTCACTCAGATTTACGCGTAGCGTTGAAACGCCCATGACACATCGCTCCCAGAACCACATTTGCCGTGATTCGCAACTCAGCTAAGGTGATCTGTTAGGGTTAATGGCGTCTTTACACAGGTAAACACTTGGGCTGTTTTGATGCAGGCCAGAAATAAAAATCAATATCATCGGGGGAAACATCATGCTGCTCGCAGGCCTTAAAGTCATCGAATATGCTACTTACATTGCGGCACCGGGCGCAGGCGGCTTGATGGCCGATTGGGGCGCAGACGTGATCAAAATCGAGCCCCCGGGCGGTGACCCTATCCGCCGCTTCTTCGATACGATTGGGTCGGACATCGCAGAAAACCCGGTTTTTGATCTCGATAATCGCGGCAAACGCTCCATTATCATTGATACTGCTCACGAAGAAGGGCGCGACTTGGTGAGGAAATTGGTGGCTGAAGCCGATGTCTTTATCACCAATGTTCGTCCAGGCGGGCTTACCCGCGCGGGCCTTGATTATGCGGCACTGTCTGCCGTTAACCCGCGCCTGATCTATGCAAACGTCACCGGCTATGGTCTTGAAGGCCCGGATGTGGACCGGGCAGGCTTTGACGTCGCTGCCTTCTGGTCGCGGTCTGGCTGGGCCCGGCTGACTGCACCCAAAGGGGTTGAGCCCTTCCCGATTCGAACCGGCGTGGGTGATCACATATGTTCGCTTTCAACCGTTGCTGGCATACTTGCAGCCCTACATGGCCGCCATAGCAGCGGCAAAGGTCAGCACGTCGATGCATCGCTTCTGCGTGCTGGCACTTATACTTTGGGCTCAGACATGTCGATCCAGATGCGTTTTGGACGCTTGGCCTCGACACGCCCGCGGAATGAAGCTGTCAATCCCTTAGCCAATTTCTTCCAGTGCCGCGATGGCCGCTGGCTTACGCTCCTGCCCCGACAAGGAACAGCCGATTGGCCAGGTTTCTGCCAAGCGTTGAGCCTAGACGACCTGCAACACGATCCCCGTTTTGCTACTTCGAAAGCACGACGAGAGAATGGGCCAACTTTGGTTGCCTTGATGGATGAGGTCTTCGCGTCACGCGATTTCGCGGACATTGCAACGCGCTTGGATTCGCATGATCTGGTGTGGGCCCCAGTGCAAAGCCCTGCCGAAACCGTAGCAGACCCGCAATTCTTAGCCGCTGGTGGCATGACCCAGATTGAAGACGGACAAGGCGGCTCGAAAGCCTCCCCCTCAGGCCCTATTCGCTTCCCCGGCATCCAAGAGTCAACAAAGCGGCCGGTGCCCACACCCGGCAAAGATGCACGCGCGGTTTTGGCTGAGGCGGGCTTTAGCGCTGAGGAGATTGAAGGCCTTTTGGCAAAAGCCAC
>JAJTGP010000191.1 GCA_021299265.1 Hyphomonadaceae bacterium
CGCAAACTCAATCTCGACCGCCTGCGCAGCAGGGCAGCGGAGGCGTCTGAGCAATGCGGTACTTTGTTCGTGCCAGAGCTGTTCGACGCAATAAGTCTCATGAGCTTGCTCGACCCCAAGGCTGAACAGCGTGTCATCCTGTTTGCCGATGAAGCCGGCGACGCCATGCCGGTGGGCGAGGCCTTGGCCGATAAGCCCGCCCGCGTCGCACTCCTGACAGGCCCTGAAGGCGGCTTTACGCCAGCCGAGCGGGAGAAATTGCGTGCGAGCCCTCTCGTTCGCGCTGTCAATTTGGGGCCACGCATTCTGCGCGCCGACACAGCCACTTTTGCGGGCCTCACCCTGATCCAAAGCGCCTGGGGTGATTGGGTTTAAGGGGCAAAGGAGGGGGGCGACATTGCGTCGCATTTTCGTTTTCAACCCCCATCACCATCTCTTGCTTGGACCTTGAGGCACTTACGCGCGACAGGTACCCAAAAGCAGGAGATAGTCATGAGCACGGCGTCGGGTTATCCTTTTGAAACGGCTAATCCTTTGGAATATCATCAAGCCCCACAAGACCTCTCAGACAGGGTGGCTTTGGGCCTGACCCGCATGTTGCGCTTCTTTGCCGACCACTTCTTTGCCAAACGCTATGGCCACCGCGCGGTGGTGCTGGAAACCGTGGCCGCTGTGCCTGGGATGGTGGCCGGGATGCTGGTACATATGCGCAGCCTGCGCCGCATGGAAGACGATCACGGCTGGATTCAGACGCTGCTCGATGAGTCGCAAAACGAGCGCATGCATCTGATGACTTTTGTCGCCATCGCTAAACCAAACTGGCTGGAGCGCTTGCTGATCCTGTTGGCGCAAGGCGTGTTCTTCAACGCCTTCTTTGTGCTCTATCTCTTCTTCCCCCGCACGGCCCACCGGATGGTTGGCTATTTCGAAGAAGAAGCGGTGATCAGCTATACCTCTTATCTGGCTGAGATTGATGCGGGTCGACTTGAAAATGTGCCAGCGCCGGCCATCGCCATTGATTATTGGCAGCTAGCCCCCGATGCGCGACTGCGCGAGGTGGTGCTGGCGGTACGGGCCGATGAAGCCAAGCACCGCGACGTCAACCATCAGTTTGCACACGCCTTGACAGCATAAAGGCGGCAAAAACCGATTGGCCTTCTTGCGCCTGTCATAAACGCGCCCTAACTCACAGCCACGTGACTGACGCGTCGTATGAGACTTTGTGATGGCTGATTCAGAAGATTCTTCCCGCCCCCTCGAGACGTTTGAGGATTTGTTGCCCTATTTCGATGCGGGGCCAAAGCCGAAATCGGATTGGAAAATCGGGACCGAGCACGAGAAGTTCGGCTTTTATAAAGGTACCCACGCGCCTGTTCCGTATGCAGGCGACAATGGCGTGCGCGCGCTTCTCGACGGGATGAAGACCCTGTCGGGCTGGGATGGGATTTATGAAGGCGAGGATATCATTGGCCTGAAGCAGGGCATGGCCTCGATCACGCTGGAGCCCGGCGGTCAGTTTGAATTGTCGGGCGCACCGCTGGAGCATTTGCACCAGACCTGCACCGAAGTTGGTGCCCATTTGGCCGACGTGCGAACCGTTACCGATAAATTGGGCATTGGCTTTTTAGGGCTGGGTTTTAACCCGCTGCACAGCTTGGAAGAAATCCCGCTGATGCCCAAGGGCCGCTATAAGATCATGCGGGACTATATGCCCAAGGTCGGCCGTCTCGGTCGGCAAATGATGTTCCGCTCCTGTACCGTGCAGACCAATCTGGACTTTGGCTCAGAAGCCGACATGGTGAAGAAGTTTCGCGCTTCGCTGGCGTTGCAACCCATCGCCACCGCCTTGTTTGCCAATTCGCCCTTTGCCGAAGGTCGCACCAATGGCTTCTTGAGCTACCGCGCCCATGTGTGGAGCGATACCGACCCAGACCGCACGGGCATGCTGCCGTTTGTGTTTGAGCCGGGCATGGGCTTTGCCCGTTATGCAGAATGGGCGCTGGATGTGCCGATGTATTTTGCCAAGCGCAATGGCGAATATCTAAATCTGGCTGGCCGTTCGTTCCGTGACTTCATGGCTGGCCGCTTGCCCGAATTGCCCGGCGAAAAACCGACGATGAAGGATTGGGAAGACCATTTGACGACCTGCTTCCCAGAAGTGCGTTTAAAGACCTTCCTTGAGATGCGCGGCGCAGATGCGGGCCCTTGGTCGCGGCTATGCGCTTTGCCAGCGCTGTTTGTCGGTCTGCTCTATGATGATGCGGCCACCGAAGCGGCCCTCGAGCTCGTGAAGGACTGGACCGCAGAAGACCGCGAGAGCCTGCGCCGCACCGTACCTTTCTTAGGCCTAAAAGCGCCCATTCGCGGGCGCAGCGCGCAAGATGTGGCAAAAGACGTGTTGACCATTGCCCGCCAAGGCTTGCGCGCTCGGGCTAAGCTGAATGCGTCGGGTGATGATGAAACGGGCTTTTTGAGCGAACTGGACGAAATCGCGGCCAGCGGCATGACCCCGGCTCAACGCTTGCTAGAGCGCTATCATGGCGAATGGGGCGGCAATATCCACAAGGTCTATGAGACCCACGCCTATTAAGGTCTCAACGCCTAAAGCCGATAGCCCAGCCGCAGCGTAATCTTGTCGACATCAACCAAGGTGTTGATCGTGGTGCCGCGCGTATAGCGTGTCTCCAACGAGATATTGGACCCCGCAGAAGGGCGCAGGCCCGCGCCGACCGAGAAGATGCCGCCAGAGGCTTTGCGGCTGGTGATATCGTAGCGGCCATTATAGCTGCTGGAGATGGTAATCACGCCAAAGCCAAAGTCCTGCTCGGCACTCAATCCCAAATTCATCCCGCCGCGAAAATAGGCGTCGAGTTCCGCGAGCTTCTGGCTGTCACCGGGATCTTGCACATCGGCATAATCGACCACAATCGAGAGGTTGCAGCGCATGGCCCAGCCCAAGGCGTCGCGGCGGGTACAAGGGCGGACGCGCGGGAAGTCGATCAGCGCATCGCCGACCCAAACGGCAGCTTTCGCCGCATCATCGGTTTGAAACGCCATGGAGCCAAAGCCAATGGCCCCGCCCGCCTGTTTGGGGTTGCGGAAGATAAAGCTATTGCCCAGCGTTAGATCATTGACCTCTTCGCGGCCAGATCGGGCGGCGCGGCGGTTATATTGCACAAAAGGTGTCCAGCGAAGCTCTGTGGCCTCTGATGGTTTGGCAAATAAGATCGGCTCAATGGCGAGCGCCAAGTTAGCGTTCAACAGACGCGTATCGGCGGCCTTATCCTCTTCAAAGCCAAGGGTAGCAAAGCCGCGTTCGCGCGGTGGCTTGATAAAGTCATTCTTGCTATCGGCAAGGATCAGACCACGCCTGTGCTGCGCGGGTTTCTTTGCTGGCACAACGACAGCCGGGGTTGGCGGAGGCGGTGGTGAGGCGGCGGTGCAGGCCAAGCTAATCCCATCGGTATCGCCATTGAGGAAAGCAATCGCGCGTGCCCGTGCATCGGGCGCGGTTTGGCTAACCAAAGTAAAGCGCGCCTCGCTTGGCGCAGGGGTCGACAACAATGCCACGGTCGAGGTTAGCAACGCGGTTAGGGCCGGGTCGGAACTATTTGCCGCAAATTGCCCCAAGCTGCGGGTTTCAATCGCATTCAACAGCGCGCCCGTCATCGGCAGGCCTGCTTGGACGATCAGGCGTTGGCGCAAATCGGCGCCGCTAAAGCTTTGGCCTGCGCTCTCGCAGGCGACTTTGTCATACAGACGCTCCAGCGTGGTGGGGGCAGGGGTTGCCGCTTGGGCCAAGGCAGGCACTAAGCACAAAGGAGCGGAAAGGCCCACTAGAAGGGGCAAGAGACGGCGGATCATGGCGGCGCTTTAGCCTGAAACGCTAAAGCCCGCCAAGTCTAGAAACGAAAAGGCTACAGTTTCGCCTTCTATTGGTGAGGTAATTAGGGCCACTTCACTACGGGTGGCATGGAAGACAAGATGCTCTCCACATTGCCGCCAGTCTTGAGGCCAAAAGTCGTGCCACGATCATACAGCAGATTATACTCCACATAGCGGCCGCGTTGGATCAATTGAGCTTCGCGCTCATCTTCGGTCCACGTCTCATTCATCCGGCCGCGCACAATTTCGGGATAGACCGACAAGAAGGCACGCCCGACGTCTTGAGTAAAGGCAAAGTCCTTATCCCACGAGCCAGTGTTGTGGTGGTCATAGAAAATACCACCAATACCACGTGGCTCGTCGCGGTGGGGTAGGTAGAAATAAGTGTCGCACCAATCCTTGAACTTTGCATAAAAGGCGGGGTCGTGCGCATCGCACGCCTGCTTCATGGCGTCATGGAAGGTGAGGGTGTCGGGGAAATCGTCGGTCCGCTGATAGGCCATCAGAGGCGTTAAGTCTGCGCCACCGCCAAACCAGCTTTCAGTCGTGGCCAGCATGCGGGTGTTCATATGAACGGCTGGCACGCGCGGATTGGTCATGTGCGCAATCAAGCTAATGCCGGAAGCCCAAAAGCGGGGGTCCTCTGAGGCCCCTGGAATGGTTTTGGCGTAATCGGCGGGGAAGGTGCCCATGACGGTGGAGACATGCACGCCGACTTTTTCAAACAAGCGGCCCTTCATGATTCCCATCACACCGCCGCCACCACCTGCTTCCTTGCGGTTCCAAGGCGTGCGGACAAACCGGCCGGGGCTTCCGGGATAAAGCGCAGGGTTTGCTTCGTCTTCAAGGGTTTCAAAGGCTTGCATGATCTGGTCGCGCAAGGATTCAAACCATGCCCTTGCTTGTGCTTTACGGTCGTCTTGCTCGCTCATACTGCCCTCGTTTTGTCGTTCTTGTACCGGGAAAGTGGTCCCGATTTCCTCCCTACAACGCTAATCCAGCGCCGCCCATCGGCCAGTTTGTCGCATGGCTTCGGTTAAGGCGATAGCTCCCGCTGTCACGACATTCAGGGATCGCAGTCCGTGTGCCATTGGAATGCGCACACAGGCGTGACAAGCAGCGATGACATCGGCTGGTGTCCCTTCTGTTTCACGCCCCAACATCAAAATATCGCTCGGTTCAAAGACGAAATCGGTCAAATGCGCGCTGCCCTCCGTCTCAATCAACACAATCCTGCTATTTCTCAGCTTAGTGGCTGCTGCAAATGCAGCAAAGCTATCATGGCGTCGCCAGTCACACTTATCGCCATAATCGAGTGATGCGCGCTTTAAGGTCTTGTCTGATAAGGGGAAACCGCAAGGATCTATAACATCTAACCCTACGCCAAGGCATGCAGTAAGACGAATGGCCGCACCGAGATTTGGCGCGATATCTGGTTGAAAGAGAGCTAGGCGCACGTTATGCAATCTCATCTTTGGAGGGGGTGCCGCGAGATGCGGCGTTCCGTCGCACGTTCAAAAGGCACTATCGCCCTATTTTTAGCGGTAAACGACTTTGAGACGTGTGTGAATGCGGGAGTAGCAAGGTGTCAGCCACCAATCATGAAGTAGCCGGCGAGGCCGGAGAACCAACACGGCGTGACATGATTCATGTCGCGACTGGGGCCGTAGCAGCGGGCGGTGCCGCCATGCTGGCTTGGCCGCTCATCAATCAAATGAATCCAGCAGCCGACACGCGCGCTTTGGCATCGATTGAATTTGATGTGTCCAAAGTCGCGGAGGGTTCGCAGACCAAGATCATGTGGCGGGGCAAGCCTCTCTTCGTCCGTCACCGGACACCTGCCGAAATCGCGCAAGGCAAAAAAGACGACGGTGCAGATCTGAAGGATCCACAAACCGACGAGCAACGCACGATGCAATCCAATGAACAGCCCGGTAAGCCGGAATATCTGATCATGGAAGCAAACTGCACGCACTTGGGTTGTATCCCAGTCGGCATTGCTGAGCCCGGCTATATTGGTGAGTTTGGCGGCTGGTTCTGCCCTTGCCATGGCTCGCATTACGACACAGCTGGCCGCATCCGCAAAGGCCCAGCCCCGAAAAACCTCTATATTCCGCCCTACCTCTACACCGGCGGCACAGTCGTGAAGATTGGATGATACGAACATGAGTGGACCTTCAAGCTATGTGCCTAAGTCCGACCTCGAAAAGTGGTTGGATACACGGCTGCCGATCATGCGGTTTATGAATGACACGCTGGTCGATTTTCCAACCCCGAAGAACTTGAACTATTGGTACACGTTCGGCGGCATTTTGGCGGTCTGTCTGGCCAGCCAAATCATCACCGGGATTATCCTGGCGATGCATTATGTGCCGCATGTCGACATGGCCTTTAACTCGGTTGAACGCATCATGCGCGACGTCAA
Organism: Hyphomonadaceae bacterium; assembly: GCA_021299265.1. Lineage (GTDB taxonomy): Bacteria > Pseudomonadota > Alphaproteobacteria > Caulobacterales > Aquidulcibacteraceae > Aquidulcibacter. Next base: position 6,311 of record JAJTGP010000191.1, read on the forward strand.
CTACGGTTGGTTGATCCGCTTCATGCACTCCAACGGGGCCAGCATGTTCTTCTTGGCCGTCTATATCCACATCTTCCGTGGCCTCTATTACGGCTCCTACAAAGCACCACGCGAAATCCTGTGGGGCTTGGGCGTGATCATCTTCTTGTTGATGATTATCACTGCCTTCATGGGCTATGTGTTGCCTTGGGGCCAAATGTCCTTGTGGGGCGCAACCGTGATCACCAACATCGTGGGTGCGGTGCCTTTCATCGGTGACTCGATCAAGACATGGTTGCTCGGTGGTTTTGCGGTCGATAATGCGACGCTGAACCGCTTCTTCTCGCTGCACTACCTGTTGCCATTCGTCATTGCAGGCGTGGTTGTGTTGCACATCTGGGCGCTGCATGTGCCTGGCAACAACAACCCAACCGGCGTTGAAGTCCAAGATGTGAAGAAAGAAACCCTTCCATTCCACCCCTATTATACCATCAAGGATGCATTCGCGATCTGCGTCTTCTTGCTGATTTTTGCTGGCTTTGTCTTCTTCGGCCCCAACACCTTGGGTCACCCAGACAATTACATTCCAGCGAATAACCAAGTGACGCCATCGCACATCGTGCCTGAATGGTATCTGTTGCCCTTCTACGCGATCTTGCGCGCCATCACCTTCGACATTTTGATCATCGATGCCAAGTTCGGCGGCGTGATCGCGATGGGTGGTGCGATCCTGATCTTGTTCGCGCTGCCTTGGCTTGACTCGTCCAAGATCAAGTCCATGCGCTATCGCCCAGTGGCCCGTATGTGGTGGTTTGCCTTCGTGCTGAACTTCCTGATGCTGGCCTTGTGTGGTGCCATGCCGGCTGAACCACCCTGGACGCTGATCTCGTTGCTCTGCACGATTTTCTACTTCGCCTATTTCTTGGTTATTCTCCCAGTCTTGGGCGTGATTGAGAAACCGCAAACCCCACCTGCGTCGATTGCGGACTCCATCCTGCAATCACACAAGAAGTCGGCAGGCGTATCTGCAGCAGCTGTACCGGCGGAATGAGGAACTTTGTCATGAAACCAACTTTCGCACGCCGCTTCATCGCCGGGGTCTTAGGCCTTGTTTCCGTGGTCGCTTTCACCAGCAGCGCACAAGCTGCTGGTGAAGTGAAGCACCCTCGGGCCGTCAACGGCTCGTGGGAAGGCCCCTTTGGTCGCTTTGACCGGGCGCAGCTTCAACGTGGCTTCCAAGTCTATAAGGAAGTCTGCTCGGGCTGCCATGCTATGAACTTGCTGCATTACCGTAACCTCGGTGATGAGCATGGCCCGTTCTATGATCCCAAATATCCAAACCCGAACGAAAACCCCGTCATCAAAGCCATTGCTGCGACCTACACCGTGAAAGCGGTTGATCCAGACGGCAATGAGGAAGAGCGTCCCGGTCTGCCAGCAGACAGGTTCATGTCCCCGTTCGAAAACGCGGCACAAGCTAAAGCGGCTAACGGTGGGGCCATGCCTCCCGATATGTCCGCTCTGATCAAGGCGCGTCACAATGGTGGCGATTATGTCTACTCGCTTTTGACGGGCTATGGTCTAGAGCCGCCTAAGGGCAAGGAAATCACCGAAGGAAAGCATTACAACCCCTATATGCCTGGCGGCGTGATCGCCATGGGTCCGCCACTGGTAGATGACCAAGTCACCTATGCGGACACTGAAGGCAATAAGGGCGTGAAGCCAACCGTGGACCAAATGTCCCATGACGTGGTGGCTTTCTTGAGCTGGGCCTCTGAGCCACATCAGACCCAACGCAAGATCACCGGCTTTGGCGTGATGGGCTTCTTGTTGATCCTCACCATCCTATTGTGGTTCTCGTACCGCCAAGTGTGGCGCAACGTTGAACACTGAGGTCTTTACGGCTTCCACAATTACAAAGGCCGCCCTTAGGGGCGGCCTTTTTGCTGTGTGGGTTAGGAAAGCCCCTCTCCCCCGCTGGGGCGAGGGGAGGCGCGCTATTTTTCAAGATCACGACAGACGGCTGGTGAGAGTGGCAACCTGCGGGCTTAAGCCCTGCGATCCAAGGCAACTGCGCTGGTGTCCCGGAAGGCTTGCGCACCTGGGCCGTAAGCTACAGGGGTTGGGCGGGCGGCCACAGCTTCTTCCGCAATCGCGCGGACCAGTCCCTCAGCCAAGGCGCGTTGACGACCCAATGCCCGCTCATGGGCCTCCATGGCAGCTTTAAAGCGCTCTGTCTCCACCGTCAGGGTTGCCTTTAAAACAGACGGCACGCCTTGGAGAACGGCGGGGTTTTGTGCGATCCGGCGGCTCTCCAGCGCATAGACATTAGCCAGACGCGCAGATTCCTCGTTCAAGGCTTGGGCTTCCAAGAAGCGGCTGCCTTCGAACAAAGCCGCTTGCCGCTCGGCCAGATCCGCGAGCCGACGCGTCAGCAAGATCAATTGGTCCATCAGGTCGTTTGGGTCGTTGGCCATTAGGGTCATGATTTATACTCCCGCCGCTTGTGCGCGCTCTTGGATTTTCAACATTTCGCGTTTCACGGCAGTGGCAATGCCAATGCCGCCTTGCTCGCTAAAGCCCTTGGCATATTCCTCGGTCAGGAAGGGACGAAAGGCGCGTTCAGCCGCGCCACCGCCAAACATGGAGTCTGAAATGTCGGTGTCCGTTTCCATTAAGGACAGCATTTGCGCCAAGGCCATGCGTTCGAATTCGCGTGCGGTCTTGTCCATTTCAGCGCTTGACTTCAACGTTTTTGCGCGTGCGCCCAATACCTCTACCGAGGCCGATTGGGTTTGGGCAAAGGGCATAATTGGGGCAATCGAGTCCATCTTCTTTGGGTCCCTTACATCACTTCGATGTCAGCTTGCAGCGCACCAGACGCCTTCAGCGCCTGGAGAATTTGAATCAGGTCACGCGGATTTACGCCCAGCGAATTGAGGCCTTCGACCAAATCGCGCAGCGGCACGCCGCCACGGATAACGGTCAAATCGCCCTTATCTTCCTCCACCGTCACGCTGGAGCGCGGCACGACAGTGGTTTCGCCTTGGCTCAGCGCGTTAGGCTGGCTAACTAGTGGGGTCTCTTGTACCGAGACGGTAAGATTGCCTTGCGCGACGGCAACGGTAGACACGCGCACATTATCGCCCATCACGACAATGCCAGAGGCTTCATCGACGACGATTTTGGCAATCAGATCGGGGGTTACGGTCAGGCGCTCGACCCGGCTGATTAGGCTAACCATGTCGCCAGGATAGCCAATGGGTTTGGAGATGACGACGGTTGAAGGATTGTCGACCGAAGCAGCGGCTACACCCAGATTGGTGTTGATGGCGTTGGCGATACGCCGCGCTGTCGTAAAGTCTGGGTTGCGCAAAGCAAGACGGAGCTCGGTTTGCCCGGCCAGGTCGAAGTGAAGCTCGCGCTCAATCAGCGCGCCATTGGCAATGCGGCCGTTGGTGCTGACGCCACGGCTAACGCTCGTGCCGGAATTGCCTGTGGCGGTGAAGCCACCAACCGTCAATTGGCCTTGAGCCACGGCATAAACTTGGCCATCTGCGCCCATCAAGGGCGTTACCAGCAACGTGCCGCCCTCTAGGCTCTTAGCGTCGCCAAAGGCTGAGACCGAGATATCCAGCCGTGTGCCTTGGGTGGCGAACGGAGGCAAGCTGGCGGTCACCATGACGGCGGCGACGTTTTTGGTTTGTAGATTTTGCTCACGCGTATTGACGCCCATCCGCTCCAGCATCGCCTCTAAGCTTTGCTTGGTGAAGGGAGAGTTGCGCAGACCATCACCGGTTCCGGCGAGGCCAACGACAATGCCATAGCCAATCAATTGGTTGTCGCGGACGCCCTCAATCTGCACCAAATCCTTGATGCGCGACTGGGCCATAGCTTGCGACGGCAAGGCACAGCCAAGGCTGATCAGCCCCAAAATCAGGGCGGCAGAAACAAGACGGAATACGGGCGTAAATATCTGTGTCATTGGCTTTAACCATGCTAATTCCATGCCGCGAGTCAATTTGATAAAACTTATATAAAACAGATGTTTATTTAGGGGGCTTTCGGGGCTTTTGAGGAATGGATCGGCAAGCTTTGCCTAGGGCTGGTGGCATTCTGCCGCCTGCTTGCGAACATTTGCCACTCATTAATCAGGTCTTAACCGGGGCGGCTCATGAGTCGTGTCTATGAAAGTTAATGCGCCCACGTCCACATCCGCTATATCCGGGGCGCGTCGTGCCACTGGCGGCGCGGCGCCTGGCTTTGTGTTGCCTGGCCAAGTGGAGGGGGGACCCGCGCAAGTCAATCGCGCCATGTCGGCCACTTCGATAGCTAATGTTGGTGCTCTATTGGCGCTTCAGGGCGAGGATGATGTGGTAGAGCGTCGCCGTCGCGCCACCCGCCGTTCATCGACCCTACTCGACCAATTGGATGAGATACGTGTCGCCATTCTAGGCGGGGGCGTTAGCCGTGAACAAGTCGCCCGCTTATCGCAGACCTTGCGTGAGCATCGCGATGCGGTCGATGATCCAGCCCTCAATGCGCTGCTCGATGATGTCGAACTGCGGGCCGAAGTTGAACTCGCCAAACTTGAGCGCGCCCTTTAGGTCGGCAGCGCCCTCAATTTGTCAGGCGACGCTTTCCCGTGTGGCTGATTGTCAATTCTTTTAGCAGTTCAGGGCCCAGCCCAATGTTTCTAGCGCCTTGCGAGCCGTCTCAGGCTTCACTATAGCGCGAAGACATCGTGCGATGCCTTTATCGTTCACATGCAGAAACAGGGGTACGTCATGACGACGATAGTTATGCCAAACACCGGTGTTCCTAGTGACTATGTGCCTTCCGACGACGAAGAGTTCATGAATGAACGGCAGCGTGAGTATTTTCGCAAAAAGCTGCAAGATTGGAAAGAGTCGATCCTAGCCGACTCCAAAGATACGCTGTCGCATCTGCAAACCGAAACCGCCTCTCTGCCAGATGTGGCCGACCGCGCGTCGGCTGAAACCGATAAGAGCATTGAGCTGCGGGCGCGTGACCGTCAGCGCAAACTGATCTCGAAAATCGAGTCTGCCTTGCGCCGGATTGACGATGGCTCTTACGGCTATTGCGATGAAACGGGGGAGCCTATTTCTCTGGGCCGCCTGATGGCTCGCCCCGTGGCGACCTTGAGCTTGGAAGCCCAAGAACGCCATGAGCGGTCAGAACGTATTCACCGCGACGACTGAGCGGTCTCGATCAGCCCCGATTAGAAGGGGCTGATCGCTCCCAAAATCTGCTGACCCTTGGGTGGCTGTTGGTAGGCTGTGATTTGGCCTCGCCCACCGTAAGAGATCCGGGCTTCGGCCATTTGCGTATGGCGAACTTGATTGGCCGAGGTGATATCTTGCGGCCGCACAATCCCTGAGACCAAAAGCTCGCGCAATTCATTATTGATGCGCACTTCTTGGCGACCCGCCACAACCAGATTGCCGTTTGGCAGCACTTGGGTGACGATGGCGGCAACCGTCATATCCACCTTTTCGTTGCGTGCGACTTGGCCTTGGCCAGCAAATGCTCCATTGGAACTGGCCCCAACCATGGTTGACGGGTCAAAGGCTTCAGGCAGGACTTTGCCGGGCAATTGCTCTAAGCCAAAGAAATTCGTCACGCCGCCATCCATGGTGGATTTGCGGGTGCGGCCCGTCGAATTGTTCAATTGCGCTTGATCATTGATTTGGATCAGAACTGTCAAAATATCCCCAATATTGGACGCGCGCGGATCATTGAAGAACTGCCGCGAGCCTGCTTTCCATAAGGAATTGGACGAGGCTTGGCTCATTTCCTGAGCCGGCATGGGCATCACGACTTGCCGACGCCCCGTCGCGGCATAGGCCGGGTTCTCAATCGGGGTCACCTCTGGCGGCTTACCCGCTGTACGCACCTCGTCAATCGTGGAGGCACAGCCGGTCAAGGTGAGGGCCGCTACAATCATCATGCTCAACTTTTGCATCAATTGACTCCATTCTGATTAGGCACGCGAGCCGACAACTGGCTTAGCATCACGCGGGCTGTGCCTGGACCATCGACGATGGCTTCCAGCACTTTGTTGGATTGTGGATTGAGAACTTTCACGCTGGCCCCTATGGCCGCATCGCCCAGCGCTTTGCCGCGCACCGAGAGTTTGAGGCCGTCCGCCTCATAGATGAGCGTTACGGGCTCGTTACGGCGAACCGAAGGTGTGTCCATCACATCCATGGCCCGCAACGGCGTGTTCGCGAGGAGGACGCGCTTAGCTGTCTTGCCGATCAGAGCTTCAGGATCAGCCAAAGCATCGCGAGGCGCATTGGTTGGGGTGTCAATCCAAACCACATCTTCGGCGTTAATGGTCTCACCGCGCTGAACGGTGCGACCCAGCACGGCCAAGGCTTCCGGACGGGCAGCGGCTGCCGATGTGTTGGCTCTCTGCCGGGCTTCGGGCACTGTAGGCGTGGTCGCTGTCGGTTGGATCGGGGTGACGGGATCGGTTCGACCTGGCCCATTGACGACGATTTGGCGGACACCTTCGCGGTTTGGCCAGTTCAGGCCCGCAGCACGGGCGCGCGCTTGCAAGGGCGCCGCACCAAAGACGACCATCTGACCGGGGCCAGGAGCGCGCGCGATCGGTTGATTGGCATAGGCCCCGGCATTGTCGAACACATCGCCAAAGGTAATCTGTGCTTTGTCGGAGCGCGGATTGGCTTTCAGCTTCAAGACAGGAAATGCTTGCGCTGATTGGGCAAAGCCGGGGCTGACCTGCACGACAGGGGCGGCCAAGACGCCTAAGGCAAGGCAATAAGCCCAGCTTAAGCGGAGAAGGGGGCGGCGCGCGTTCATCTACGCCTTACCGGAGGACTTGAGATGTGGCTTGCATCATCTCATCGGTGGCATTGATAACCTTGGAATTCATCTCATAGGCGCGCTGGGCAATGATGAGGGCTGAAATCTCAAACACTGGATTGACGTTGGAAGCTTCCACATAATTCTGGTTGATCGAGCCAAGGCCCGGTCCGGTCGGGTTGCCAATGGTCGCAGGCCCAGAAGCAGCGGTTTCCACCAACAGATTATCGCCCAAGGCTTCTAAGCCCGCTGGGTTCACAAAGCCTGCTAGGGTAATCTGGCCCAGATCCTGAGGTGCCGTTTGGCCAGAGATAATGGCTTGGACTTGACCGGAAGGCGAAATGGAAAAGTCGAGGGCACCATCGGGTATCTGAATTTCAGGCTGGACAATATAGCCCTCGCCCGTCACGATTTGCCCAGTTGCGGAGGAGGAAAAATTGCCTGCCCGCGTGTAGGCCGTCCGCCCGTCTGGCAGCAGCACTTGGAAATAGCCCCGACCATTGATGGCCATGTCAAATTTGTTGTCGGTCCGAGTCAGGCTACCTTGCTCGGCGATGCGATAGACCGAACCTGTTTTCACCCCGTAACCGACTTGAACCCCAGTTGGGTCAATCGTCCCAGAATCCGACGTCGTAGCACCGGGGCGTTCGAGGTTTTGATAGATCAAATCCTGAAACTCAGCGCGTTGGCGCTTGAAGCCCGTGGTGTTCATGTTGGCGATGTTGTTCGATATGACTTCAACATTGAGCTGTTGGGCCAACATGCCGGTAGCTGCGATATTCATAGAGCGCATGTGCTTGGTCCTTTAGTCAGATTAGGATTGAACCCGGGCGAGACGTTCAATCGCTCGGCCACGCAGGTCTTCAGTTTGTTTTTGCAGGCGGGTTGCGCTTTCAAAAGCGCGGCTAATTTCCATGATACGGGTGAGCTCTGTCACCGCGACGACATTGGAGCCCTCAATCATGCCTTGGACGACTTGTGGATCGGCGGCGGCCTGCGCCGCTTCGCCAGTCGGTCGCCAGAGATTGTCGCCGACTTTGTCGAGTGCACCTGGGCGGTCAAACCGCGCGATGCCCAATTGGGCCACGGTCACGCCATTTTGCTGAATCGAGCCATTTTTCGCGACCAAAGGCTCGCCTTGGGTAATGTCTAAGGTGATGGGCTGGCCAGTGGTGTCGAGAACGGGGCGACCGTCACCGGTTACGATGCGGCCTTGCGTGTCCATTTGGAAGCGGCCGTCACGGGTGTAGGCATTGCCTTGCGGCGTTTGGACGGTGAAATAGCCTTCGCCGGCCAAAGCAAAATCAAGCGGATTATCTGTGCGCTGCAAAGCGCCGGGGCGGAAATCCCGCGCAATCGTATAGTCGCGGACAAACTCTACCGTCTTCGGTCTTTCCGCGATCGAGGCGGGTCGGCGAATAACCGGCTCAAACAGAACCGATTCTGACTTAAAGCCAGCGGTTGACACGTTCGCCATATTGTTTGCCGCGACATCCATTTGTCGCCGCAAGGCATTTTGAGCCGAAACAGTGATGAGAAGTGTATTGTCCATCTCTATGTCTACCTTCTAGGTGAGCTCACGATGCGCTTTGGCACCAAATTCTCTGAGCCAGGCCCTTCACCCTGCAAGAGATGGGCCAAGAATTAATCATTAAAATTCAATATTCTAAAATAGATGGGCGAGGAATTCGGCAGATGATGCCGTGAAGAATTGGCCGATAAGGTCGTTTTGGGTCTGTCTCTCGGCAGTTTTTGCCGCATGGTTAAGATTTGGTGACATTTCATTAACCACGATTGGCTTAACTCACCGTGTCCTGAAACGCCGATGCGTGCCCGCTGAGTCGGGGCTCGTTCAAGCCTGTGAGAGAATCTAATGGCCGGAAAGAAAGAGAAAAAGGGTGAAGCGCCTCCTGAGGGCGCTGATGGCGCTGAAGGCGAAGAAGGCGGTGGTGGCAAAAAGAAACTTGCCGGCAAGCAGCTGATCCTCTTCATCGTTCTGCCTGCCATTTTGCTTCTGGGCGGCGGCGGAGCTGCGGCCTATTTCCTAGTCTTTGCAAAGAAGCCTGCGGCTGTGGCCGATGCAAAGGGTGAAAAGGGCAAGGAAGACGAGAAGAAGAAAAAGGACGAGAAGAAGAAGGAAAAGGGGAAGGACGAAAAGGGTGGCGATAAGAAGGACGGTGAGGGCGGCATTAAGCTGGCTGAGGGTCCCAATGGCGAAGGGTTTTTGACCTTGCCAGATTTGATCGTCAACATTGCGACCGCGGACTCGCGTCCGGCCTATCTCAAGCTTCGTCTGACGCTGCAAGCTAAGGATATGGAAACCGCCGAAACGATTGAGCCGCTTTTGCCGCGCATTCTCGACCAATATACCGGCTTCCTGCGCGAGCTTCGCATGGAAGATATCGCAGGCTCAGCGGGTTATTCGCGTTTGCAGCTTGAACTTTTGAAGCGGGTCAATCTGGCGATTGCCCCAGCGCAAGTCGATGCCGTGCTCATCGAAGAAATGTTGGTCCAATAATGGCGGATGACCTTGATCAAGATGCTATGGCGGCTGCTTGGGAAGCCGAAGCTATGGGCGATGGCGATGGCGGCGGCGGTGGTGGCGGCGATGACGCCTTTGCCGCCGAATGGGAAGCAATGGTTGGCGGGGAAACCGGCAAAACCATCTCAGCTTCTGCCATTGGTGCCGAACGGGTTCTGAACCAAGACGAAATCGACTCACTGTTGGGCTTTGACCTCGGCGATGATGATAGCGACGAAAAGAACGGCATCCGCGGGATCATCAACTCCGCGCTGGTCTCGTATGAACGTCTGCCGATGTTGGAAATCGTCTTTGACCGCTTGGTGCGTTTGATGACGACAAGTCTACGTAACTTTACCTCTGACAACGTCGAAGTCTCGCTCGACCACATCTCGTCGATCCGATTTGGCGATTATCTCAACTCCATCCCGCTACCGGCCATTCTCGCCGTTTTCCGCGCCGAGCAATTGGACAATTACGGCCTGATGACTGTTGATTCCAATCTGATTTACTCAATTGTGGACGTGCTATTGGGCGGACGTCGTGGCACAACCGCGATGCGAATCGAAGGCCGCCCCTATACGACGATTGAGCGCATGCTGGTCACGCGGATGATTGAAGTCATCTTGCAAGATATGCAGGCCGCGTTTGAGCCTTTGAAGCAGGTTGATTTCTCACTGGACCGGATCGAGACCAACCCGCGCTTTGCCGCCATCGCGCGTCCTGCCAGCGCGGCCATCATGATCAAAATGCGGATTGACATGGAAGACCGTGGCGGACGCGTAGAACTCCTTCTTCCTTACGCAACGCTTGAGCCGATCCGTAAAATGCTCATCCAGCAATTCATGGGTGAGAAATTTGGCCGGGATAACATTTGGGAAGGCCACTTGGCTACCGAACTTTGGTCGACGGATATGCAGGTTGAAGCGGTCCTCGATGAATTACCGGTGCCACTCGGCCGCTTGTTGAACTTAAAGGTCGGTGAAACCGTGTTCTTGAACCAACCCCCAGATGGCAGCGTGGAATTGCGGTGCGGGCAGATTGCTTTGACCAAAGGGCGCATGGGCAAGATGGGCCGTGCGATCGCTCTATCTCTGGATGGGCCGCTCACAAACTCGGCAAGACGGGAACTGATGAACCAATGACCGACCTTTATATCCCGATTGCACAGATCATTTTGGCAGTGGCAATGCTGGCGGTTGCGGTTTTGTGCATCCGCCTTGACCGTAAGATTACAGCCTTGCGCGAAGGCAAGGACGGCGTGGCGGCGGCTGCCGCTCAGCTTGCGCTTGCCGTGGGCCGGGCAGAGGCTTCTGTGTCCGCATTGAAGTCGGTGTCGGAAGCTGCTGGCGAAGATTTGCAGCGCAGCATTGAGGAAGCACGGGCGACGGGTGAAGCCTTGAAGTTTCTGGTCACAACGGCCAGGGCAGTCGAAATAAAGCCTGCCCCGGTACCTGAGCCAGCCCCCGTTCGTCAAAAGCGTGACCTGCGTTGGGATGAAGAAGAAGTAGAAGAAGATTTCCGATTGACGCGGAGAGCTCGCCCGTTGGCTGAAACATGGGGTGGTTTGAGATGAAGTTTAAGCTCCGGCCTTTGACGGCTTTGGCTTTAGGTTTAGGCGTGGTCGGCTTGGCACAAGTCGGCCGCGTTGCATTTGATGCGACCAATGCCATGGCTGCGGGTGAACCTGCCAAGAAGGAAGCTGCCGCACCTGCTGACGCGGCCGCGCCTGCGGGTGGAGCTGCCGCGCCCAAGGCCGGCCCGCCCATGTGTTTGCCGGTCGATCTGGCAAAGGAAGCCGGCATTAGTGCCGCTGAATTCCGCTTGCTGCAGACCTTGCAAGAGCGTCGTCAGACGTTGGACACGCGCGAACGCGATATTGTCACGCGCGAAAATCTGCTCGCCAATACGGATGCAAAAATCCAAGAGCGTATGAATGCTTTGAAGGCGGTAGAGGGCAATCTGCAGAAGCTATTAGGTCAAGTTGATGATTTGGAATCTCAACGCATCACCTCGCTCGTGCGCGTCTATGAGAAGATGAAGCCCAAGGATGCTGCTGCTGTTTGGGAAGGCTTGGACACCGAAGTCTTGTTGAAAATCGCGCAGAAAATGAAGGAGCAACCGCTCTCGCTTATTCTCGCGAAAATGTCGCCAGAGCGTGCGCGCGAAGTCACCCGCCGCTTGGCCGAGATCGATGCACCGACCTTGCCGGTCATGGCGGGCAATCCACCAGCGGCACCGCAAAATGCTGCGGCACCAGCTGCGCCTGCTGCAACGCCCCCTGCAGCTAAAGCCCCTGCCGCTAAAGCGCCGCCCGCCAAAGCACCGGGCCAGCAAGCGGCACTGAATAACCAGGCCAAAGGCGGTCCTGCTCCAAAAGGTTCAGCAGCGGCCAATGCCGCCTTGGATGCAAAGGGCACAGGTCCAGCAGGGGCGGGGCCAACGGCACCGCGCGCACCGACGCCAAAGGCTCCGAACAACCCATCGACCCCGCAGCCTGCAGCCAAAGCGGCAACAGGACAGGCTCCGGCTGACCCTGCACAACGTCCCAAGGCCTAAATTGACGGCAATTCAGCCTCTACCAGTCGACATCACTGGTAAGGGGAACTTAACCGGATTCAGGCATAAGCAGATTTCTCCAGAAACTGGGCCAGACGTGGCTTAGCGGCGAGAATAAGAGATCTGACTTAGAGACCAGATGGCCAAATTGCGTCGGTTACTTGCTTATGTTGTCTGCGTGGCGCTTGCGTCGCCACCGATGGCCTATGGCCAAAACGCTGCCCCTGCAGGCGGTGCTGCACCTTCGGCGCTGCAAGGTCTCAAAGGCGTTACGCTTTCGTCCAGCCAAGATGCGACCTATGCTCGCCTGTTGATCGCATGGCCTGCGGGCACCAATCTTTCGGCCACAGCCGTTGCAACGCCCAATAATGGCCTAGCCATGATCCGCTTGCCACGTGCGATTGAGGCCGATCCAACCGCCTTTGCCAAGGGCGCCCCGGACTTTGTCGCGTCAGCAGCTTTGAGCACCGACAAGCGCACCATTCGCGTGGCACTGTTGCAACCCACCCGCGTGATCACAAGCCGGGTTGGCAATGTGCAAGCCTTTGACTTTGTGATGTCAAATGCCGAAGCGCCACCGCCCTTTGAAGGCGAAGCTAAGGCCGTGGCCGCTGCTAATACAGCTGATAAGGCCGGCGAAGGCCCCGTCGATGATGGGTCTGGTCCGCCAAAGAAAATGATCAATGGGGCGGCACCGGTTGGTGCGCCGAAGATTCAGGTCGATGTGTTTGAGGCCAAGGAATTTACTCGTTTGCGCCTGTCGCGCGTCGGAAATCAGTTTCCGTTGCCCGCCCATGGCTATGCCCGTCGGGGCGACCGATTGGCGATTGCAATACCGGGAAAATTTGCCTTTGATACCGCCGCAATCCGTAATCGACCGCCTGCGCGGGTCGAGGATGCCGCGCGCTATAATTCCGATACAGATTCTTCCTTCCTGCTCGATGTCGCGCCCGGCAGCGTGGTGCGTCACAGCCGCGACGGCAACAATGCGATCCTGATCGACATTCTGCCTGAAGGGACAAACCCAGATACAATCCAAGCCTTGCAAGACGAGGCCAGCGGCAAGATTGGCTCACCTGAGCCTAAGTCGGTTGCGGGCAAGCAGGCCGCTTTGAAAGAGCCAAAATCGGGTGAGGCCGACGGGGCTGCCCCTGAAGAGAAAAGCGCTGAAGCCCAAGCCAGCGAAATGGATGCCGAAGCGCTCCTAACGCAACGGCCAGACCCCGCGCCTTCTGGCCGTGTTCGGATGAGCAGTGCCATGGTCGGCAAGGAAATGCAGCTGGAGTTTGATTTTGAAGCCCCAGCTCCCGCAGTCGTGTATCGGCGCGGCGATTCCATCTATGCTTTGTTTGCAACGGCGGCGGACATGGATATTGGGCGCGTGCCAAGCGGGAAATATCTTTCGCGCATCGAAAAAGTCCGTGGTGAAGGGGTCTCAGGCGTTCGTATTGTTGCGCCCCCAGAGGTTCAAGCAACCCCCACCTCGATCGGACCAAAGTGGAAGCTGGTTCTCTCACCGCAAAAGCAAGTGACAAGCCGGTCGGTTGGCTTGCTGCGCGAGCAGGCTTTGGACGGCACGTCGCGCGTGAAGGCTTTGGTGCCAGATGGTGCTGCGACAGGTGTCGTCACAGACCCAGAAGTGGGTGACACGTTGTTGGTCGGCTTGGCTTTGGGCCCAGTCAGCAGCTTGGGTACGCAGCGCTCTTATTTGGAAGCCGTTCTGCCTGAAACCTATCACGGCCTCCTGGTCGTGCCGCGCACGGATGATTTTGAGTTGCGCCGCGATGTCGATGGCTTTGTCTTGGTCCGCCCGCAGGGCATGGCCTTGTCTGGCTTGGCTGCCGCGGATGACCTAAATGCTACGCCCGTCACGGCACCGGGCTTTATCGATTTTAAGTCTTGGCGATTGGGCCCAAAGGCCGATTTTACCAACAATCTCAATAAATTGCGCCGGAAAGCTGCACTTGAATTAGGTGATACCAACAACAAGATAACCGCTCGTCTTGATTTGGCGCGCTTCCTTGTCGCGTGGGATTTGGGGGCGGAGGCCTCTGGCGTCATCCGTCAATTGCGTTCTGACGTCCCCGCGCTTGAGCGTTCGCCAGAACTTCTGGCCCTTGAAGGCATTTCTAGGTTGATGGGCGGGCACGGCAAGGCTGCGCTGGATCTGTTGAGCGAGCCAGAAGTGGCCGAGGATCCAGCGGCCCAATTATGGGCAGGGCTTGCCGCTCAAATGACTGGTAATTCCAGCGAAGCCCGCGTTCGGTTCGAGCGCGGCAAGACAGCGCTACAGAATTTTGAACCTGAATATCGCGCCCGCTTTAACATTGCCAATGGCAATGCGGCGCTTGAGCTCGGCGATGGCGCTTTGGCTTCTATGACGGGCACGAGTGCCCAGCGCGAAGCCCAAGATAGCCTGACCCAGTTGCAAGCTGCCCTGTTGGCCGCCCGGGCGATGGGGGCTACTGGCCGCGTCAATGAGGCCTTGGTTGCTTTGACTAAGCTGGCAACCGCCCCTGACCGCGAGATTGCGGCACGCGCTGCTTATGAGAAGGCAAATCTGGGCGAGGCGAGTGGTAAAATTCCACCGATTGAATCGATCCGGGCACTTGATGCGTTGCGCTACACGTGGCGCGGCGATGATTTGGAACTAGACATTCTGCGTCGCTTGGGCGGCCTATACATCCAGGCTGGTGATATTCGCTCTGGCTTGACGGCCATGGCCAGCGCATCGACCTTGCGTCCAGACCTGCCGGCGGCCCGTCGCCTGCGTGATGACTTGTTCCAGCAGTTTAAATTCTTATTTCTCGAGGGTGGTGCCGATGGCATGGACCCGATCCAAGCTTTGGCCCTCTTCTATGACTTCCGGACCTTGGCCCCCATCGGCCCAGATGGCGACCGCATGGTGCGCGGCCTTGCCGAGCGTTTGGTCGCGCTCGACCTCTTGCCACAGGCTACGCAATTGCTGCAGCACCAAGTTGATAAGCGCTTGGAAGGCTTCTCGAAATCTCAAGTCGCAACCGATCTGGCCGCCCTCTATCTGATGGACCGCCGTCCCGAAGAAGCCCTGCGTGCGATCTGGAACAGCCGCGTATCCCTTCTGCCAGAGCCCTTGAACGAGCAACGCCGCTTGATTGAAGCAGCAAGCTTGGCCGAACTGGGTCGCAAAGATCATGCGCTAGAGACGATTGAGTTTGACGACTCACCAGATGCGGCGCGCGTGCGGACTGAGATTTACATGCGCGCAGGTGATTGGCCCAATGCTGCCGCCAATGCGCGTGCTTCCTTGCCACCCGCACAAGCCAATTTGTCGCCTGAGGATGCAGGTGAAGTGCTTCGGGTTGCCGTTGCCCAAGCTATGGCGCGCGAAGATGGCTTTAACCGTGGTCTGGTCCGCACCCATGGCGCAGCGATGGGCAAGAGCGCCTATGCAGAAGCCTTTAAAGTGGTCACCGACAGCGCCATTCCGTCGAATGCGTCTTTGCAATCGGCTGTGAAAATCGCGACGGGCGGGTCGCCCTATGATGGCCTGATGCGTCGCTTGCGCGATCGTCTGAACCGCATTGAAGCGCCGACAGAAACCGACACCGCCCAAGCCGCGCGCGCCATTGGCCCAACAGATGGCAATCCAAATGGTCGTTTGAGTGCGGCCTTGCTCTCCGTTCTGCCCAAAGCATTGCAGCCGGAAGCAGCACCGCTCTTGCCTGACGTGCGTCCAAGCCTGCCACCGCAACGCTCACCCGCTGTCGCCTCCGCACCTCAGCGTGCCCCAGTGCGTCCGGCTAATGCGGCACCTAGAACGGCGCAAAATCAAGCGAAGGCACCTGCTAGACCCGCGGCTCGTACTGGCGTGGATGCACCGCGCGATCCCCCGCCCGCCCCGGTCGTAGGCCGCTAAGCCGCTAAGCCGGTGGGACGGCCCTAAAGCTTTGAACAAGGCTTTCGGCAACCAAGCGCCAGCCGTCGACGAGCACAAAGAAGATCAGCTTAAACGGCAGCGACACCACGACCGGTGGCAGCATCATCATGCCCATCGCCATCAAGAGCGAAGCGACCACCAGATCGATCACCAGAAATGGCACAAACAATAAAAAGCCAATTTCAAAGGCGCGTCGTAATTCCGAGATCATGAAAGCAGGGGTGACAACCCGCATCGGCAAAGCTTGCGCATTTTGTGGCGTTGGAATGCGAGCCAAACGGATGAAGAGCTCCAAATCCTTTTCCCGCGTTTGCGCCAGCATGAATTGCTTCAAGGGCTCGGTTGCGCGCGGCCAAGCTTGCTCCATCGTCACTTCTTGCTTGGTCAAGGGGGCGATGCCCTCATTCCATGACCGCTCAAACGTCGGCTGCATCACAAAGGCGGTGAGGAAGAGCGCGAGCGATACCATCACAGCATTGGGGGGCGCTTGTTGCAGGCCAATGGCCGTCCGCAGCAAGGACAAGACGACCACGATCCGGACAAAGCTGGTCGTCATGATGACAACAGACGGGGCGAGCGACAAAATGGTGATCAGCGCGACCGTCTGAACCACGCGCTCGGTCAATCCGGTGCCACTTCCGAGGTCTAGATTGATCGATTGCGCCATCGCCGTGGCAACCCCCAGCATAGAGGCCCCCATGGCACAGACGAAAATGATCAGCCAGCGCTTGAGAAGGCGCTTAAGCTCTGTCTTGGATTGACCTTGAGCAGGCGAGGCTTTCTGGGGGGGGTTGGATGTCATGACTGGGTGCCTGTAGCTGAAGTTACAGCGTGCGGAGCAGGAGTTGCGGCTTCTGGGTCGACGGCTTTGGAGCTGATCGTGCTGGCCCCGGTGGGCGAGACCAAGACCAAATGCTCCTGATCGTCGCATCGGATGAGAATGGCACGAGTCCGCCCGGCATCCAGCCACAATTGCTCAACCAGTTTCAGTCGGCCCTTACTCAGGCTGGGCATCTGGCCCTGCATCAGGCCGTAGCGTCGAGCCAGCCAAGCTGCGCCGAGCAACAGGCCCAGCGTAAACGCTAAGGCGGCAGTTGCCCGAACAAGGTCCAAGAAAAGTTCCATTGGTCAGCCCTCTGTCCTAGATGCCATACCACCCAAGTTTCGCGCGCTTCTGCCCGCGTGATCCCGCGTCGCCCGCTCCGGTTAATCAAAAGTTAACAAAAGGCCTGCGGGGTTCTTAATCAGTGCTTAACCATGATCACTTCATCATTACAGGTGCGAAGAATCGCAAGGATCAGGTCATGGGCATCACCGACACGCCATTTTTTAACGTTCTGCGCGAACGTATGGGCTTTCTGAATGAACGTCAGAAGCTCTTGGCAGAAAACGTCGCCAATGCGTCTACCCCTAAATATGTTCCACGTGATCTCGATAATCGCGCCTTTGCCGATGCAATCGCGCGGCAGATGCCCCAAGCGCGCAGTGGACTAGCCGGGGCTGCCCCCTTGTCACCGGTCAAAATGGCAGCAACGCGGTCAGGGCACTTGGACGGCGGGGCACCCGCTATAGGTTCTGGCCGCGCGATCAAGACGCCTGACAGCGAAGTCACGCTGGATGGCAATGCCGTCGTCTTGGAAGAACAAATGATCAAAGTGGCCGATACGCGCATGAATTATGACGCGGCTCTGGGCCTCTATCAAAAAGGTTTGCAATTGATGCGTTTAGCATCGCGCAAGCCGCAATAGGAAGATAAGCCATGACAGATATGAATGCTGCGCTCAATGTTGCTGCTTCCGGCCTCCGCGCTCAAACGGCGCGGATGAAGGTGATTGCGGAAAACATCGCCAACGCCAATTCCACCGCTCCCAATCCCGGTGCCGACCCTTATCAGCGCAAAGTCAGCGTGTTTGGCCAGGTTCTGAACCGCGAGAATGGCACCACTGAAGTCAAAATGACCAAGGTCCAAAAGGACACGTCGGATTTTCGCTTGCGCTATGACCCGACCCACCCCGGTGCCAATGCCGAGGGCTATGTGAAACTGCCGAATGTCAACACGCTGATTGAAAGCCTTGATATGCGTGAAGCCCAACGTGCCTATGAAGCCAACCTCAATGTCGTTGAAAGCGCGCGGGCGATGATGTCGCGCACGCTTGATCTCTTGCGCCGCTAAGCGCGCTTTTTTCAGGAGAAACCTGAGCCATGAATTCAGCCGCCCTTCTTGCCGCCAAAGCCTATGGTGCTGCCTCTGGTGGTGTTGCACCCAGCACGGGCCCAGCCATAGCCGATACCAATTTCAACTTTTCGGCAATGCTTGCCCAACAAGTCTCATCCACGGTCGAAGCCACAAAGGCTGCAGAAGCCCAAGCCGCTCAGGCGGTGACGGGCAAGGCCGAAATGGTCGATGTGGTCACGGCTGTCGCCGCTGCTGAAGTGCAGATGGAAACGATGCTGGCCTTCCGCGATCAGGCGATCCAAGCCTATCAAGAAATCATGCGGATGCCGATCTAGCGGCTGACAACTGATCAGCAAAACTTGTATCCGTGGCCGATCTAGCCCAGATCACGGTAATGAGCAGAATAATCATCTATGGCGATATTCCCGCAGGTCTCGTCGACGTGCCTGAAGGTAGCGTGCAGGTTTCACCCTTGCACCCCGGCGCGGTCACTTTGGATGCCTTGAAAGAAGGCTCCTATACAGGCCTAGTCATGCGGGCCCCTTCCAATACGATGGAGCGCCGCCATGAAATCGCACTTGCTTTGCGCGCCTTGGCACCTGGCGCACCCTTGACGATTTTGGCCCCAAAAGACAAAGGCGGCACCCGCCTCGCCAAAGATTTGTTGGGCTTTGGGGTGATGGCCTCAGACCAGCCCAAGCGCCATCACCGTATATGTCAAGGCAAGCGCCCAGAAGCCCTGCGTGGCATTGAGGCGGCGCTGGCTGAAGGTGCATTACGGCTCCTGCCTGAACTTGGTATTTGGGGCCAGCCGGGCCTCTTTAGTTGGGACCGGATTGATGTTGGCACGCAAGCACTGTTGGATGTCTTGCCCGCCTTATCCGGCAAGATTGCTGACTTTGGTTGCGGGGCAGGGGTGCTGTCGCGCTTCGTGCTGCAAAGCGCGCAAGTCACCGCCCTCACGGGCTTTGAGCTCGACCGCCGCGCGATTGCTGCCGCTCACAAGGCGATTTCTGACCCGCGCTTTGCGAGCGTCTGGACCGATTTGGTCGCCACTGGCACTGGCGGGCAGAGTTTCGACGCTATCGTGATGAACCCACCTTTCCATCGCGCGGGGATTGAGGATCAGACCCTCGGCATGGCCATGATTGGTCGCGCGGCAGAAGCCCTCCGCCCCGGTGGCTCCCTCTGGCTCACCGCAAACCGCCATTTGCCCTATGAGGCAATCTTGAAGGCCCGCTTTGCCAGCTTCACGCTGAAGTCTGAAGCGCAGGGCTTTAAAGTCTATCAGGCGATCCGATGAGCAAGCCTGTCCCGACTGCCCGTCTCGACCGCTTGCTGGCCAATATGGGCTATGGCTCACGGCGCGACATTGGTCTGATGACAAAGGCGGGCTGGATAAGCCTCGATGGGCAGGCCGTACAGGATGAAGCGGCCCGGGTGCGGTTAGAAGCCGACTTGCCCACACGGCTTTTAATCCGTGGCAAAAAGCTCGATCCTTTACCGGGCATGGTCATTATGGTGCACAAGCCCTTAGGCGTGACCTGCTCGCGCAAAGAGGCGGGGACTTTGATCTATGACCTGCTGCCAGATCGATGGCGCGCGCGCGACCCGGCTTTGTCTACCGTCGGCCGGCTCGATAAGGAAACCTCCGGCCTCATCCTCATGACCGATGATGGGGACTTGTTACACAAAATCATCTCGCCCAAGCACCATGTCCCCAAGCGCTATGTCGTTACTTTGGATAGGCAGCTGAACGGGACCGAGGCGGCTACATTCGCGGCCGGTGGCCTGATGCTAGACGGAGAGACCAAGCCTCTGTTGCCGGCAGAGCTGGACGTGACGGGGGAGTGTTCAGCCATTTTGACGCTGCATGAAGGCCGCTATCATCAAGTTCGCCGCATGTTTGCCGCCATCGGCAATCATGTCACCGCCCTTCACCGGGATCAGATTGGCGCATTGACGCTGCCGGAGGATCTCATTGCTGGCAGCTTACGCGTGATGACCGACAGCGATGTCGCAAAAGTGTTTGCTGTTCTGGCCAAGTAAGGTCACGATCCAGAAACAAAAAGCAAAAAACAAAAATCAAAATAGGGAGGCCCGCCATGAACAAGAAACTTCTAAAGTCGCTCAGCCTAATGCTCGTACTGACAGCCGGTCTAAGTGCCGGGACGGCTTATGCCCAAGCGCCAACAACGCCACCGGCCCCGCAGCCCCGTCTGGATTGGCAGAAGTCGGGCTATAATGTTGGCTTTCCGGCCCCAGCCGATAAGCGCATTACCCGCGACAATGCACTCGCCTATCCTTATACGGGCTGGAGTTATCAGCATGTGCGAGAGCTGTTTCCAACCCGAGGCGTGGCGCGCGGTGGGCAAGTCAGCCCGCTGCCCAGCCAACCCGTATCGCTCGACGGCCTGACGTTTGTGGCCCCAGATGGCAAGACCATCAACTGGTCGCAGTTTGAAGCCGAAACCCATACTGACGCCATGCTGGTGCTGCACAAGGGCAAGATCGTTTATGAGCGCTATGCCAATGGCATGACACCGGAAAGCCAGCATTTGCTCTTCTCGGTCAGCAAATCCTTTGTCGGCCTGATTGCAGAACTTTTGATCCATGACGGCAAGCTCGACGAGACCGCCAAAGTCGTCACCTATGTGCCTGAACTGATTGGCTCGGCTTGGGAAACGGCCACCGTGTGCGACCTGATGGATATGCGCGACGGGGTCAGCTTTGACGAAAATTACGCCAATCCAAATGCAGAGATTCATCGTTATGCTTTGGCGTGGGGCTGGGGCCCTGCCACTATCCCGGCACCAAAAGGCGTATATGAGGCCCTGCCGACGCTAAAGACGCGCTTTGCAGAATCCGGCGGTCCATTTCGCTACCGTTCTGCCGCCACCGACGCGCTTGGCTGGGTCCTTGTGCGGGCGAGCGGGCAGAGCCTTGCAAGCCTTGTCTCAGAACGGGTTTGGAAGAAGTTGGGGGTGGAGCATGACGCGACCTGGGCGATTGATCCGGCCGGTCAAGAAATCGCGGCCGCCGGCCTCAATGTCACGGCCCGAGACCTTGCGCGCTTGGGCGAAATGCTGCGCCAAGATGGCCGCTTCAACGGCCAACAAATCATTCCCGCCGCCGTGGTGAAAAAGATCAAGGCGGGCGGCGATAATGCAGCATTCCGGGCCTCAAACCCGATTCCAGCGCGTCTCAACTGGTCCTATCACAGCCAATTCTGGATCAGCCACGATGCCAATCAAAGCTTCAATCTGTTCGGCGTAGCGGGCCAGCGCGTCTATATCGACCCCACAAACCAAATCGTCATTGTCCGTTTCGGCAGCCACCCCGTGTTGTCCAACCTCTTCACCGCCGCAATCCATGATGCCGCCTTCGGGGCTTTGACAGCGAAACTGACGGCGAAGTGAGGACGCTTTAAGACCCCTTCAGTCCGCTTCGCGGCCAGCTTCCCCATTCATGGGGTTTCGGCGCATGCGGCAGCGTGTCCGTTCTCCGCTCTCCTATTGGGAA
>JAJTGP010000303.1 GCA_021299265.1 Hyphomonadaceae bacterium
GGGTATTTGGGGAAAAATTTATTGGGGGTGCTT
The DNA here is from genome assembly GCA_021299265.1 of Hyphomonadaceae bacterium. Taxonomy (GTDB): domain Bacteria; phylum Pseudomonadota; class Alphaproteobacteria; order Caulobacterales; family Aquidulcibacteraceae; genus Aquidulcibacter. The sequence continues at coordinate 34 of JAJTGP010000303.1, forward strand.
CGGCTTAAACCTTCTGGCGCACCACACGCACCGCACAGCCCAGCGCCGCTTCTACCGGGACAAGAGCTTCGGGGGCGAGTTTGCCGACGCCGGCATTGGTGGCGACCAAGGTAAAGCGGGCAAAGGCGGCGGCGGGTTGATAGATAAGCGCGTTGAGATTGGTAGCCCCGCCACAGCAGGTGGCCACCACGCTTAATTCCTCAAACTCGGTTTCGGCGGCCTGATCCATCGCGCCTTCCCACCAAGCTTGCGCATCTTTGCCACAGAGCGGGCAGGTGATCGCTTCAAAGGCTTCGCCTGCATCAATGAAGCGCACATCGTCAAACATGTCATAGGTGACTTCGTCGGCGCGCGGCAACAAAGCCTCCAGCGCGTCCGCGCCAGCTTCGGCTTGGTCTTCGCTCGGCACGTAAGATGGATCGGTCGGGATCAGGATGAGAAAGTCGAGCGATTTCATCTAGCTGGCCATCGCCGCTTTCACAGCGTCTAGACCAGCCGAAGCCGCATCTGCCGTTGGCGCACCACCTTGGGCAAAGTCGGGCTTGCCGCCGCCACCTTGCCCGCCCATGGCGAGCACGGCGGCCTTGACCAGATCCACCGCGCTGACGCTCGCCACCGAACTTGCCACTGCAATCGCGGCTTTGCCGTCGGCTGCGGCCACATAGGCGACCACGCCATTACCCAATTTCTGGATTGCTTCATTGACCATGGGGCGCAAATCTTTCGCGCCAATGCCATCAAGGACACGGGCGTCAAGCTTTACGCCATTGATCTCCTCAATCGCGGCTGCGGCCCCACCGCCGCCGCCCAGAGCGAGTTTTTGCTTGGCGTCGGTCAATTCTTTCTCGAGCCGCTTGCGGTCGGCAATCATCGCCTCGATCCGCGCGGGCAGATCGGGTAATTGCGCTTTGAGCGGCTCTGCCGCGGCGCGTGCAATGGCGGCTTCGGCTTTGAGGTGATCGAGCGCGGCTTGGCCGGTGGCGGCCTCAATCCGGCGTACGCCTGCGGCAACCGCGCCTTCTGAGACGATCACGAAGCTACCGATGTCACCGGTCCGGCCGACATGGGTGCCGCCGCACAATTCCACCGAATAGGACTTGGGCGCGTGGCTAAGCTTGCGGCCCATGGCCAGCACGCGCACTTCATCGCCATATTTCTCGCCAAACAGCGCCATCGCGCCCTCGGCAATAGCTTCATCTGGCGTCATCAAACGGGTGGAGGCCTCGGTATTTTGCCGCACGACGGCGTTGACCTCGGCCTCAATGGCATCAATCTCGGCCCGCGACAGACCTGCGCCATGGGCAAAGTCAAAGCGCAAGCGGTCGGCTTCGACCAGTGAGCCTTTTTGCGTCACATGCGGGCCCAAGACGTTTTGCAGGGCGGCATGCATCAAGTGCGTGGCGCTGTGGTTGGCTCGGATGGCGTTGCGGCGGGCGCTGTCAATGGTTAGCAGAGCGGCATCGCCCACTTTGACGGCACCCTTTACCAGTTTGCCCTTATGGCCATGGATGGCCCCAGCGCGCTTTAAGGTGTCTTCGACTTCGAAGACGGCCCCATTATCAAACCGGATCATGCCTTGATCGCCCGCTTGACCGCCGCTTTCGGCATAGAAGGGGGTCTGGTTGAACACGATCTCGCCGCTCGCGCCCTCGGATAAGGCGTCGACTTTGGCCCCGCCCACGACGATCGCTGCCAATTGGCCGCTGGCCTCGCTCTGGCTATAGCCCAAGAATTCGCTGCCGCCTTGCTCGTCCTTTAAGGTCAACCAAATGGCGTCGGTGCCTGCCTCACCACTACCGGCCCACGCGGCGCGGGCGAGTGCCTTTTGCTCGTCCATCGCCGCGTTAAAGCCTGTCATATCCACACCAATGCCGCGCGCCCGCAGCACGTCTTGGGTCAGATCAACGGGGAAGCCGTAAGTGTCATAGAGCTGGAAAGCAGCCGTGCCTGATAATTCTTGGCCTTTGGACAGGCCTGCGCTTTCCTCGTCCAACAAGGACAGGCCGCGGCCCAAGGTGCGGCGGAAGCGCACCTCTTCTTGTTCTAGCGTCGAGGTGATGAAGGCCTCTGCGCGGCGCAGTTCTGAATAAGCGCCGCCCATTTCTTGGATCAGCACCGGGGCCAAGCGGTGCAGCAAAGGCTCACTCGCACCCAGCATGTGCGCATGGCGCATGGCACGGCGCATGATGCGGCGCAGCACATAACCGCGTCCTTCATTGGAAGGCGTTACGCCATCGGCGATCAGGAAGCTGGACGCGCGAATATGGTCGGCAATCACGCGGTGGCTGGCGCGCTTGTCGCCTTCGGCCTTGACCCCAGTCAGGCTCTCAGACGCCGCGATCAGGGTCTTAAACAGGTCGATGTCATAATTGTCGTGCACGCCTTGCAAAACGGCGGATACCCGCTCTAGCCCCATGCCTGTATCGATACTGGGCTTGGGCAGGCTGGTTTGGCTGCCATCGGCATGGCGCTCAAACTGCATGAAGACGAGGTTCCAGATCTCAATCCAGCGGTCGCCATCTTCTTCCGCACTGCCCGGTACGCCGCCCCAAATATGGTCGCCATGGTCATAGAAGATTTCGCTGCAGGGGCCGCAGGGGCCTGTATCGCCCATCGACCAGAAATTGTCGCTGGTTGGGATGGAGATGATGCGGTCATCGGAAAGGCCTGCAATCTTGCGCCACAAGGCACGGGCCTCATCATCGGTATGATAGACGGTGACGATCAGTTTGGACGCATCAATGCCAAAATCCTTGGTCAGCAATTCCCAAGCATGGCTAATCGCATCTTCTTTGAAATAATCGCCAAACGAGAAATTGCCCAGCATTTCAAAGAAAGTGTGGTGACGCGCCGTATAGCCAACATTGTCGAGATCATTATGCTTGCCGCCCGCGCGGACGCACTTTTGGCTGGTCGCGGCACGTGGCGGTTGAGGCGGGTTTTCCGCCCCGGTGAACACGTTCTTGAACTGCACCATGCCGGCATTGGTGAACATCAAGGTCGGGTCATTATGCGGCACCAGCGGGCTGGACGCCATGACGGTGTGGCCCTTGGATTTGAAAAAGTCCAAAAACGAAGTGCGAATGTCGTTAACGCTAGCCATAACTTCCCGTCCAGGCACCTCGGGTGCCGCTTAGAATTGTGTTGGCAAATCTATAGGCAGCCATGGCCTGAACGCCAAGTGGCTGACGCGATGGATTGCAGGGGGAGGGGTGTTAGTTGGGCTAACCCGCCCCTAGCCCTCATACACAATCTTGCCGTCGACCATGGTGAGGACGGTCTTGGCGTCGAGAATGTCGGCGGGTTTGACGGTCATGAAATCGCGCGAGAACACGCTGATACTGGCTGCTTGGCCGACGGCTAAGGTGCCACGGCTGCGCTCTGCACCCACCGCATAGGCGGCAGATCGGGTGAACATGCCTAAAGCCTGTTGCCGGGAAACACGCTCTTCCAATCCCCATTCCGGCCCAACAAAACCATTGAGGGCGTGGCGATAGATGGCGGCATAAAATTCAATGCGCGGGTCGCCTTGTTCAACCGGCGCATCAGAGCCGCCGCACACCACCGCACCCGTCTTAAGGAGGCTCGTCCAAGCATAAGCACCTTTCAGGCGCTCTGGCCCCAAGCGGGCAGGGGCAAAGAATAAATCGCCAATGGCGTGGGAAGGCTGCATGGAGGCGATCACGCCCAGTTTCGCAAAGCGCGGCATATCGGGTGGCGAGACCACTTGCGCATGTTCAATCCGCCAACGCCGATTGGTCTTGGCGTGGCCCAGCACGCGCTCAAACCAGTCAAGGCTTTGCCGATTACCTCTGTCACCAATGGCGTGCATGGCGACTTGTGCGCCGGACTTCTTGGCGCGCTCCAGCACGGCCAGCACTTGCGCTTCTGGCGTCAATAACAGGCCTTCAGACTCTGGCGCATCGGCGTAAGGTGCCAAAAGGGCCGCCCCGCGAGAGCCCAAAGCCCCATCAGAATAAATTTTCACCCCGCGCGTACTGATGCGGCCCGTGGCATCAATACTCGGCCCACGCCGCAAAACTTCTGTGGCAAAAGGGATGTCAAGATAATTATCGACCCGCAACTGGACCTCGCCGGACAAAGCGAGCGCCTTGAGCGCGATTAAGTCCTCGCCCGATACGCTCATATTATGCAGGCCCGTCCAGCCACGTGAGGCGTACAGGCGGTCGGCCTTCATCAGGGCTTGGCGGATCATGTCAGGGGTTGCCGTCGGCATCCGGCTTTCAACAAGGGCTTGGGCGTTGTCGATCAACATGCCTGTTGGCTCGCCGGACGCATCTTTCAGGATTTGGCCGCCCGGAGGGCTGGCCGTGCTGGAATCAATCCCGGCAAGCTTTAAAAGGGCGCTATTGGCTAAAGCCGCATGGCCATCTGAACGGCCAAGCAGCAAAGGGCGGTCTGGCACGATCGCATCCACATCTTGCCGGCTTGGAAAGCGGCCTTCGGGCCAGTGGGTTTCAATCCAGCCCCGCCCGGCAATTGGCCCCGTCGGGTTCTGAGCAGCCCAAGCGGCAAGCTTGGCCTGAAGCTCGGCAATGGATTTGACGCTGTCCAAGTTCAGGGTCATTTCGCGCAAGCCAATGCCCGTCATATGGGCGTGGCTATCGACGAGACCGGGCAGAGCGGCCGCCCCGGCGAGATCGATCTCTTTGGCTCGCGGCAAAGCAGCCCGAACCGCACGCAGGCTGCCAATAGCGACAACCCGGCTACCTTCTATGGCAATGGCTTCTGCAGGGCTGCGACCAGCAACCCCCGTATGGATCGGCCCGCCGGTTAGAATGGTACGCGCAGAGGAGGCGGAGGCGAGTGCCGGGCCACCAAGCAGGCTCGCTGACCCAAGTGCCAATAGATCGCGACGATTCATACCCAGTCTCCCTCTCGTGAGGCAGAAGAGTCAGGCACATAAGCTTGGCTGTCAATCGCCTAAGGGCTTCCACCCACAGCCAAAGCCTTCGCCTTTAGTGATAGCCACGGACGGGCTTGGGCGTCGCAAGGGCAGGGAGGGGGGCGACCGATATCCCGTCTTCAATCAGTTCTTTGGCCTCTTTGGCGGTGGCTTGGCCATAGACGAGGCGTTCTTCACTGTCGCCCTCATGCATGGCGCGGACTTCTTTGGCAAAAGCGTCGCCGACATAGTCGTAATTCTGCTCAATATGCTCTTTCCAACCTTGGAAGAAGGCTTTCACGGGCTCGGGCAAGCTTAATGGGTCTGGTCCATTAGCGAGCGGCACGGGCGTGTCGACTGAGGCAGGTGGGGCAGGGCGGTCTGACTTAGAGGACCAGACTGCGGGGGCCATGGGCGCTTTTTCAACCGCCTTTGAACCGCACAAAGGGCATTCAACCAAGCCACGCCCAACTTGGGTTTCATAGCCAGAGATTGAGTCAAACCAGGCCTCCCAATCATGGGCCTGATCACAACGAAGCGCATATTTGATCATGGGCTTTGATAGCTGCGGTCATGGGTAAGGCAAGGAATTTTTTCGCGCGCATTGGTGACGCGTTCAAGATCGAGATCGGCGAATAAAACGCCCAGATTATCGTGGGCAAGCTCAGCCATGATTTCACCCCAAGGGGAAATGATCAGACTGTGGCCAAAAGTGGCACGGCCATCTTCGTGATTGCCACCTTGGGCGGCTGCCAGAATAAAGGCACCAGTCTCAATCGCGCGGGCACGCAACAACGTATGCCAATGGGCTTTGCCAGTGGGCGCGGTGAAGGCTGCGGGCACGGTAATGATCTGCGCCCCGGCTTTGGCTAAATCGCGAAATAAATGCGGAAAGCGCACATCATAGCAGATGGTCAGGCCCAAAGTGCCAAAGTCTGTTTCCACCACCACGGCTTTGTCGCCCGGCTCATAGGCATTGCTTTCGCGCGTTTCTTGGCCCGCGCCCAAATTCACATCAAACAAATGGATCTTGTCATAGGTCGCCAACAGACTGCCGTCTGGGCCGAACAAATGGCTGCGATTGGCCGCTTTGCCGCTGCGCCGCTTTAATAGGGCAGAGCCGATCAACAGGTGCACGCCATAGGCTTTGGCTTGTTCGCCATACCAATCCAGCGCCTCGACCTCATCCTCAAACAGGGCGGCCTCATCAAAGCGGGCGCGGTCGCGCTGTAAGATGTTGGTGCCTTCTGGCGTTACGATCAGCTTAGCCCCGACTTTCGCGGCACGGGTCAATAAGGGCTCAAGCTGCGCACGCGCGGCATCTAAGCGTGCCGGCGTCCGCAATTGGAGGAGCGCAACCTTAACCAAGACTAGGCGCTCAACAAGGGATCAAGGCCACCTTTGGCCTCCAGCGCCATCAAATCATCGCAGCCACCGATATGGGTGCCGCCAATGAAAATCTGCGGAAACGTGTTGCGGCCAGATAATTCATTCATCTTGGCCCGCATCTCTACATTGGAGGATGCTTCGATATTGGTGATGTCGGCCCCCTTTTTCTCAAGGAGTGCCAAAGCCCGCTCGCAAAAGGGGCAAAAATACTTGGTATAAATTGTAACTGCTGCCATGGGACCGATCCTATAAAATTGTGGTTCGCATCATTGTCATATAGAGATGATTAGCCTGATTTGGAGCCCCCACCATGACCCAAACTTACACTTCAGCGGCAGAAGTCGCTGATCTGCCTCCTGAACAAGCACATATGCTAGGTCAAATACTGTTGGAAGAGGGGGGCTTTGCCCGTCTTTCGGCCAAGGACCAAGCTTTGGTGTGCGCCATTGCCCATCGTGTCCATAATACCCAGGATGCAAACGAGGCGTTTGAACTGCAAACCACATTCGGCCAGAGGTTGGCGGACCGGGTTGCCGAAATTGGCGGCTCTTGGGGCTTTGTGATCAGCTTTGGCATCTTTCTGCTCATTTGGGCGATGCTGAATTTGGTTATCCTGCACGGCCAAGCCCGCTTTGACCCTTATCCCTTCATCTTTTTGAATCTGATCTTGTCGATGTTGGCGGCGATCCAAGCACCCATCATTATGATGGCGCAGAACCGCCAAGCCGAAAAGGATCGCCTGACCACCCGGATGGACTATGAGGTCAATGTGAAATCAGAGCATGAGATCGCGGAATTGCGCCAGCATCTGGCGCAATTACATGAGAAGCTCGACCGCCATCTGGCGAAGACGACGTAGAGGCCACATTTATGCGCATTGTTTCGGGGCGGTGGAAGGGCAAAGCGTTGGTCGCGCCCGCAGGGGATGCAACGCGGCCAACATCAGATCGTGCGCGCCAAGCGGTCTTCAATATCCTTGAGCATGCGCCTTGGTCGCCCGGTGTAAACGGGGCCAAAGTGCTGGACTTGTTTGCGGGAACGGGCGCTTTGGGGCTGGAGGCCCTGTCACGCGGGGCGGTCCATTGTTTGTTCGTCGACACCGACCCTGCGGCACGGGCGGCCTTGGCGAGCAATATTGAGGCTTGTTCGGCGCAAGGCATCAGCCGGGTCTGGAAGCGCGATGCGACGGATCTGGGCGCGATGCCAGCAACCGCCAATGGCCCGTTTGATCTGGTGTTTCTCGACCCGCCCTATGCCAAAGGCTTTGATTTGGCCGCGCTTAAGGGACTGGCTCAGGGTTGGTTACATGCAGATTCGCTGGTGGTGCTGGAGCGTGGTCGAGGTGAACCTGCGCTGGCGCCACCCGGCTTTGAGGTGTTGGACAGCCGCAGCTATGGTGCTGCGGAAGTGTCCTTCCTGACATTAAGTAAAATCAGCGCTTAAGCGACTTGATCCTGACCGAAGAGGTCGCTGCCCGCACGCGGACGACGGGCTTTGGCGAGGATCTTGTCTAAGGCAGCCACTGCACGGTCTGTCATCGTTTCGATGATTTCCACGTCGAGATAAAGGTCACCAGCAGGGCGGCCATTGGTCGCGGGCAGGCCACGGCCTGTCACCAACAAGCGGTCGCCATCTTGGCTGTCTTTTGGCACGTTCAAGCGCAAGCGGCCCATGGGTGTTTCGATCTCAACCCCGCCACCGGATTTGGATTGGGCAGCCGACAAGGTGAGGGTGGTTACGATGTTGCCGCCGTCGATTTCAAAGCCATCGGTGTCGGCAATGCGGATGACGCAGGCCACATCCGTCTTGCCAATACGCGCAATGATGCGGTCGCCAGCACGGGCCCCTGCAGGGACGCGGACACTGGCTTTACCCAGTGGGCAGGAACCTTTGACAGATCCGCCACGGGCTGCGATCCAAACTGAGACTTCAAGGTCGATCTCGGTCATGCGCCCGGCGCGCGGGCTGCCGACGCGGCCAATATCGGCCGATGCCGCACCCAACGTGATCACCCGGTAAGCTTCACGGGCCTCTTCAAAGCGTTGTCGCGCCAGCGGGTCTGAATTCACATCTGGGTGGCACGATTTGGCGACAGCATGAAACGCGGCCTTAGCGGCGCGGGGATCAGCATTGGGCTCAAGCCCGAGGATGGCATAGGGTGAAGACATGGGGCAGACCATCGTCTCGGCACGGTTAACGACGTGTAAACTCGATCGTTAAATTTCATCTTTTGCCCATTGATTTCTGCAGGCAAGGCAACGCGTTTTTTCAAGGCGGCAATGGGGCCATGGGCTGCACAAATTCGTGCCGATAGACGCGTGAGTTGGCGAATAGGGGGCAGTGCACTACATTGCGACCATGACCTCCAACACCCTAATCCCCCCGACCCCGTCTGAGGCCGAGTATCAAGCCGCCGCTGTCGATGCCGTGCCGCTGCTCGAAGCCACCTCTGACCCATTTGATTTGTTTGGAACTTGGCTGGCCGAGGCCAAGGAAAAAGAGATGAATGACGCCAATGCAATGGCGCTGGCGACGGCTGACAGCACAGGTCTGCCAGACGTGCGGATGGTCCTTCTGAAAGATTTTGATCGTCAAGGCTTTGTTTTTTATACCAATCTGGAGAGCTATAAGGGCCAACAATTGGGCGAGAATCCACAAGCCGCCCTCTGTTTTCATTGGAAAAGCCTGCGCCGCCAAGTTCGGGTGCGCGGGGCGATTACCTCTGTTAGCCAAGAAGAAGCCGATGCCTATTTTGCCTCGCGTGCCCGCGACAGCCGGATCGGGGCTTGGGCGAGTGCGCAGTCGCGCCCACTCGAAGATCGCTTTGCGCTGGAGAAAAGCGTGGCGGGCTATGCCTTGAAATTTGGCATTGGTGAGGTGCCGCGCCCGGACTTCTGGTCAGGCTTTCGCCTTGTACCGACGCGAATAGAATTTTGGCGCGATCGTCCATTTCGCTTACATGATCGTTTAGAGTTTGTGCGGGGCGATGCTGCAGCATTGTGGTCCACATCTAAACTCTATCCGTAGAGCGATTTTTGCTTCCATCATTTTTGAAAGTCTCACCCATGCGCGCAGATCAAAAAGCCTTTCTGGTCACAGGGGCTTCGACCGGGATTGGTCGGGCGATTGCTGACCGTCTGGTGGCCCAAGGCCATTATGTCTTCGCCTCCGTCCGTAAACAGGCTGATGCCGATGCTCTGAACGCCGCTTTTGGTGAAAATGGCCAAGCTGTCTTGTTTGACGTGTCAGACATGGCTGCCATTGAAGCCGCTGCCCTAGTCATTGGTGACGCCCTAGAGGGACGGACCTTGGCGGGCCTTGTGAATAATGCCGGGATTGCCCTGCCGGGGCCCGCTTTGATCCAGCCATTGAGCGAGATTGAGCAAGTGATGAATATCAACTTCATGGGTGTCGTGCGTTGTTGCCGTGCGTTTGCGCCCCTCTTGGGGGCAGACCCAGCGCGCACCGGGCCTAAGGGCCGGATCCTCAATATCACGTCGGTCTCGGGTAAGTTCGGCTATCCCTTTACCGCCGCCTATGTCGCGGCCAAACATGCGGTAGAAGGCTTCTCAGATAGTTTGCGGCGCGAGCTCTTGCTGGTTGGCATTGATGTGATTGTTGTGGGCCCAGGTGCTGTCAAAACGCCGATTTGGGAGAAGGGGGCGGCTGCAGGGGGCAATAAGTACAAGGACACCATTTGGGGCAAGCCACTGGAGCGCTTGACCCAATCCTTGGCCGCCATGGATCAAGAAGGGCTGGAAGTCAGCGTCGTCGCCAATCTGGTGGAAGAAGCCTTGACGACGGTCCACCCCAAGACCCGCTATGCGCCTGTGCCCAACAAGCTTGTGAACTGGTGGCTCGCCCGCTTCCTGCCAGCCCGAATGGTCGACCGGGTGGTCGGCAAAAGCCTGTCGCTATTGCCTTAGGAAACGCCCGGATTGGTCAAAGACCCCATTTGGGTCCCTTTGGAATGGTAATGTCTAAGGTGCGCTCCAGAAACTCGATTTCAGAGTGTGTGATCTTGGTCTGATCGCCATAGTTAAAGATTGGCGCGAACGCCTTGTTTTCGGGATTGAAGAGGTAGCGAACAGGTATCTCTGCGCCTGTGTCGTCGACCAGCGACGCGGGAAGCACTTTCTCGCTACATCCCATTTGGATGAAGAGGGCGATAACTTCCGCCCACGTCGGAAGCTGGCCGCTCCCAAAAGGATGAGCGGCCATTCAGGCAACTTTAGCGAAAGTAATATCCAAACGAGGGGCAGTCTTGCTAAAACGCACAGGGTCCACCGCTTGGACAGTGCTTGACGCATCCAGCATGGCCTTGAACTTTGCTGGGGCAGGCTTGATGCCTGCAAGAGGTTCGCGATCGAATGCCGCACCGATTGCGACGGTTTTGGCGATGGCTTCCGAAAATGCTTTCGGCAACAGATCAAAGGACTCTGCACGCGCTAGGATGTCGTACTCAACCCCTTGGGCCAGCCACACTTCTGCCTCTTGGTAGGCAATAACATGAAATTTGATTGGGTCGTTCATGTAACGAATCTCAAGTTCCGAGCTTTGGGCCAACCTTATGTGCTTTAAAGCCCTCCAACTGTGCGCTTTGCCGCAGAAAGGTCAAGTCTAATTTGATCAAAAATACCACAAGAATCATTTTGTCGAATAGATATTTTAAATAGTCCTAAACGAGGTGCCGCAGGAAGGCGGCTTTGCAACGCATTTCCATCGCCGCAACCCAATCAACAGCCTTGTGATGCCGCCTCAGCCCTTGCCTAGTTGACGTGAGCGCTTGAGGCCTTAGGAAGGGCCAAAATCGGCCTTTTGACGCAATGGGCCGGCGCACATGCCGCCTACTGGCGAGCCAAAAATTTGGGAGATACTCATGCTCGGTTTAATGCAGAATTGGCCACTGACCGTCGATAAGATCATGGACCATGCCGCGATCAATCATGGTCGCCGTGAAGTCGTGACCCGTTCCGTCGAAGGGCCAATCGTTCGCACCACCTATAGCGAAATCAATACCCGCGCGAAGAAGGTCTCCAATGCGTTGCTGGCCGAAGGGATCAAGCTGGGCGACCGGGTTGCAACCTTGGCTTGGAACTCGGGCCGCCACATGGAAGTCTGGTATGGCGCGATGGGCTTGGGCGTTGTCCTACACACCTTGAACCCACGCCTGTTCCCCGAGCAATTGGTTTATATTGTCAATCACGCCGAAGATAAGATCATCTTCACGGACTTGACCTTCCTGCCCATCCTGGAAGCCCTGAAGGACAAATTGAGCCCCGTGACCCGCTATATCGTCCTGACGGACAAGGATCACATGCCGGCTTGCAGCTTGAAGGGTGCTATCGATTACGAAACCTGGATTGAGGGCCATAGCGCTGAAGCCAAATGGGGCGGGTTTGATGAAAACACCGCCGCTGGCCTCTGCTACACCTCTGGCACCACTGGCAATCCAAAGGGCGTGCTCTATTCGCACCGCTCCAACGTGCTGCACACGCTCTTGACCATGCAGAAAGACGTGATGGGTCTGGGTGCTCGCGATGTGATCTTGCCTGTTGTGCCGATGTTCCATGCCAATGCGTGGGGTGTGGCTTTGTCGGCTCCCGCTGCTGGGGCGAAGATGGTGATGCCAGGTGCCAAGATGGACGGCGCGTCGATCTATGAATTGCTGGAAACCGAAAGCGTCACC
>JAJTGP010000056.1 GCA_021299265.1 Hyphomonadaceae bacterium
AGGCGGCTTGGATCAGGCTAGACTTGAAGGCTTGCGGGGTCTGGATCCGCACCAGCCCGTCGCGCGCTTGGGCCTGTTGAACTTGGCCATTCCGGGCAAGCCACAAAGCGTCAGCAATGGGAAGGCCCGGGGCTGTGCCATCGGCCTCGCCGTCTAAGGCGGCAAACAAATTGTCTAGAACCACCTGACTGAGGCCCGGCCGCGCCGCGTCATGAATGAAACTAAAATGTGCGCCAAGGCCTGCGGCCACGCGTAGGCCATTTGCGACCGATTGGGTCCGCGTTTCGCCAGCGTCGGCCAACAAAAGCGGTATCGAACCCGCGCAGGCCAAAACCCGCTCGCGCATCTCCGGCGCACAGACGACGACAATCGCACCAAAGCGAGGGTCACGCTTAAAGGCTTCAAGGCTCCAACGCAGAATCGCTTTGCCGCCAAGGGTCTGGAATTGCTTGGGCAGTCCTTCCTCGCCACGCCCAGAATCGGACGGAGAGGCCTGTTTTGCGCGCGTCCCTGTTCCGCCAGCGACAAGGATCGCGACCGCCACAGAGGAAGAAGATTGGAGAGGGTCCATGCAGCAACCTTAGCCAGTTTGAGCCCGACACTCCAGCAACTTTGCCCGCTGTAGCGCCAACTTGGCCATCCTCTCAAATTTGACCGCGGAGCGGATGCGGGTTGGCCAAAGTGCCATATAGAACAAAAAATAGGCGCATTGTGATTAAATATCTTGCACTCAGCGATATGTGATCTGCTGTTTTGACGTAGTCTGCCATTTATGTAAGCATCATGCTCTAACCAACTGGAAATGTCTGTTTTGGACCGCCTGAAAAACTCCTCGCTCTCGGTTGATTTCGTTCCCGGTCTCCCAACCGACCGAGAGGGCCAAATTGCCGCTGCCTTTTTGGAAGCGTTGCCTCTGCCTGCCTTGGGTGTTGAGGGTGGTGGCCAAATCATTCTGGCCAATGGGGCGGCGCAAGACATTTTTCTAAAGTCCGTTCGCAGCATTAAGGCCAATGGCATTTTGGGCCTGTTCAGTGAAGATAGCCCCATTCATGATTTGATCGAGCGGGCGCGCACCACGGGATCCCCTGTCAGTGCGCGCGACATGACGTTGCGAGGCCCAAGCTTTGGCGATTTTTCCTGCGACATTACCGCATCACCCAGCGAGGATGGCGGCTTTATCGCTTTGGTCGTTCGCCCCAAGGGCCGGGGCCGCGATCTGTCGGAGCGGATGCAGGATATGGCAGGTGCCCGCTCTATGGCAGCCTTGGGTCGGACCTTGGCCCATGAGGTGAAGAATCCTCTGGCCGGTATACGCGGCGCTGCACAACTTTTGTTGCGCGACGCAGACCCCGGCGAATTGGAACTGGTCAATCTGATCGTCGAAGAGACAGACCGTGTGCGACGCTTGATTGATCGCATGGAAAGCTTTGGGGCAGACCCCCCAATTGAGTTTGCGCCGGTCAATGTGCATGCCTCACTGGAGCGTGTCGCCACCTTGGCGGAAAACGGCTTTGCCCGCGAGATCAGCGTGAAGCGGCGCTTTGATCCGTCTTTGCCAGATGCCTTGGGCGATGAGGACCAATTGATCCAAGTGTTCCTGAACCTCGCCAAGAATGCGGCCGAAGCGGCGCAAAGTCGGCCTGAAGGTGCGGAAATCATTCTAGCGACCGCTTATCGTCACGGTGTTCGCATGCGCACGCCTTCGGGTGAAGCGCGCGACCTGCCTTTGGAAATCGCCTTTTACGACAACGGCCGGGGCGTTGCCGAGGATGTGAAGGATTGTTTGTTTGAGCCCTTTGTCTCAACCAAACCTGCCAGTGGCGGCCTCGGTCTGCCCCTGGTGCAAAAGATTGTTAACGCACATGGCGGTGTCGTCGACTTTGAGTCCGAGCCGGGCCGGACGGTGTTTCGGGTGCGTTTGCCGCTCTCCCATCAACGAACTGGCCTGCAAGCCAGTCGAAAAAAGTAGGACCGAAGAATGAGTGTTGCTGGGCGTAATGTTTTGATTGCCGACGATGATGCGTCCATCCGCTTGGTTTTGTCGCAGGCCTTGGCGCGCGAAGGCTATCAGGTCCGCGCGACAGGCAATGCCGCAACCTTGTGGAAATGGATTAAGGAAGGTGAGGGGGATTTGGTTCTCACCGACGTCATGATGCCCGATGGCAATTTGTTCGACTATTTGCCCCGCATGCGCATGGAGCGGCCCAAGCTACCCATCATTGTCATGAGTGCACAAAACACGCTTTTGACGGCGGTTTCTGCTGCTGAACATGGGGCTTATGAATATCTGCCTAAGCCGTTTGACCTCGATGTCATGGTTGGTTTGGTGCGTCGGGCTTTAGAAGGCAAAAAGGATTTCAACGCCTCGAACCAACAGCGAAAGGCGGAAAAGGAAGAGCGTCTGCCCCTGATTGGTCGGTCTTTGCCGATGCAGGAAGTTTACCGGACTTTGTCACGCGCCGCAGGCTTTGATCTCACCGTCCTGATTGAGGGCGAGTCTGGGGTTGGGAAAAAACTGGTTGCGAGGGTGTTGCACGAATATGGCCGGAGGAAGTCGGGCCCATTTGTGACTTTGAGTTTAGCAGCCCTTGACCCCCGCAGCTTAGACCAAGTGATTGAGGGCCATAATGGCATTGGCTTATTTGCCCAAGCCGCGGGCGGGACCTTGTTTCTGGACGGCCTTGCAGATGCACCCATGCCAACCCAAGCCCGCTTAGCCCGTATTTTGGCGGAAACCAGCGGTCCAAAGTCAGCCATGGGCGATGTGCGCTTGGTTGCCGCCAGTGACCGCGAACTTAAAGGCCTTGTGATGAACGGAGCCTTCCGGGAAGACCTTTATTATCGCTTGAATGTGGTGACCATCACCGTGCCGCCTTTACGCGAACGCATGAGCGATGTGCCGGACCTCGCGCGCGCCTTTTTGGCGCGGGCCACTAAGGACGGTTTAGGTGAAAAGGCACTCGATAAATCCGGAGCAGACGAACTCGAAACGTGGTCGTGGCCCGGCAATGTGCGCGAGCTTGAAAATGTCATGCGGCGCATCGCAGCGCTCAGTCCGGACCCTGTCATTGGGGCCGACACCATCCGTCGTGAGCTCTTCAGAGAGCGCAGCCAACCCATCGTGACGGGCCATGTTGGCCAAGACGATGATTTGGAAACCGTGGCGCGCACAGCCATTTCAAAGCTCATCGCGCAGGCTTCAGCATCAGGTAAATCCATGACGGATCTGCATGAAAGCGTGATCGCAGCTGTCGAACGGCCCCTGTTCGAACTCACCTTGCGGGAGACACGGGGTAACCAGATCAAGGCTGCGGATATATTGGGGCTTAATCGCAACACATTGCGCAAGCGCTTGGCATTGTTAGACATTGATGTCGGGCGCGGGAAAGCCTAACACAGATTGGACTGTTGCGTTTTAGACACAATTGTGCTTTTCAGGGCACATGAGTTCACAGCAGCCGGCCTCACGTTCCAGTCCAGTTAGCGCCCGTGGCCCGGCTTTGTCCGACGCTGTTCATATCTCCGTCACCGATATGGGTGCTTATGTCGGCGCGATCGTTCTGACCTTTGTCGGACTATTGTTTGCGGTTTCTGGTGGCGACATTGTTGGTCCGGCTAGTTCTTGGATCCTCGCCCTCCTGGTCATCAGCGGTCTATTAATTGCCTATTTGTCGCTGCGAGTCGGTAGCCGCGTCTTGGCGTTGCGCAATGCGGGTAAAAAGGCACAGACGGGCGCGCGCCTGCATTTGCGCTTTGTGATGTTGTTTGCCGCCAATGGCGTGATCCCCGTGATCCTGATTGCCCTGTTTTCTGCCTTGACCATTGGCCAAGGTGTTCAGGCTTGGTTCTCAGAGCAAGTGCGCGAGGCGGTTCAAGCGACCCGCATCTTGGGCAATCAATCGGTCGACAAGACGGCTGAGACAACCAAAGTCGATATTGCTGCCATGGCGGTGGATCTCAATGCGTCAGCCATTCAGCTAAAGGCGGATCCGCAGGCTTACCGGGACTATCTGGCGCTTCAGGCAGACCGTCGCGGCTTTGTAGCTGCCTATGTGTTGAACGCCCAAGGTACCAAATTGGCCCAAGCCCAGCGCCCCCAAGGGGTGCCGGACTTCATCATGCCCGACGCGGGGGACTTTGCCACCGCACAGGCTGGCGACGTATCGATCAATATCGACCCTTCGGCCGTCGTGCGGGCGCTTTATCGCCTCGACGCTTTTTCGAATTCCTATTTGGCCGTCGTGCGCTTGCCAGAACCCGGTCAGCTGGCCTTGTTTCAGAAAGCCAAAGCGGCGGTCTATGCCTATCAAGTGATTGAAGAGCGCCAAGGTTTGCTGCGCCTGTTGTTTGCACTCGCCTATCTTGAAATCGTGCTTTTGGTGTTGATCGGCTCCGTCTGGTTGGGTCTGGTTTCAGCTGGCCGGATCAGCGCACCGATTGGACTCTTGGCCGATGCGGCAGAGCGGGTGCGCGGCGGGGACATGAGTGCACGGGTCGCCCAAGTTGGCGGTGGCGATGAAATTTCAGCTTTGGCGACAACCTTCAACAAAATGACGGGCGAGCTACAATTTCAGCGCCGCGCGCTGGAAGAGGCGGCCGAATATGCCGAAACGCGCTCTGCCTTCATCGGTGCGGTTCTAGAAGGCGTTTCTGCTGGCGTGGTGAGTCTGGACGGCACCAATTGCGTTCGCGCGGCAAATGGGTCCGCCAGCCGTCTCTTGCATGCACTCGATGATCGCCTGGAGGGCCGCGACTTTTCTGTCATCGCGCCGGAATTCATGGCAATTGTTTCAAGCGCGCGCCCATTGCATCCTGCGCAAGGCCAAGCGGAGCGCCTTGTGGGCGCGGAGACGCTGCTGTTTGACGTGCGCGCTGCTTATGCCGGCGATGATTTGGTCGTGACGTTTGACGACGTATCAGGCCTGTTGGCGGCTCAACGCCAAGCGGCTTGGAAAGATGTGGCACGCCGCATTGCCCATGAGATCAAGAACCCACTGACCCCGATCCAATTGTCAGCCGAGCGCCTCAAACGCAAATATGCCGATGTGATCACCACTGACAAAGACGTCTTCATCCGCATGACCGATACGATTGTGCGCCAAGTCACCGACATCGGGCGCATGGTGGATGAATTCTCCAGCTATGCGCGCATGCCATCGCCAAAATTTGCCGTCGATGACTTGAGCGAAGCCCTGCGCCAAGCCGTCTTTGCTCAACGCATCGCCAGCCCCGATATTGAAGTCACCAGTACCTTGCCGCCAGAGCCTGTTCTGGTTTCCATGGATACCCGTCTGTTGATCCAAGCCTTTGCCAACATTCTAAAGAATGCGGGAGAGGGGATTGCGACCCGTCGGGCGCGCGATGGTGGCGATATGGCGGGTTATATTGAAGTCAGCCTCCATCTCAATGGGAAAATGGCTTGGGTCGAAGTGGTCGATAATGGCATTGGCTTCCCCGTGCATGACCGCCGCCGCCTCTTGGAGCCCTATATGACCACCCGCGCTAAAGGGACGGGGCTTGGTCTCGCGATTGTGGCGCGGGTGATGGAAGAACATGGCGGCAAGCTGGAACTGGCCGACCGAACAGACGGCCAAAATGGCGCGCGGGTCCTGATGAACCTGCCAATCTGTGTGGCCGAAAACACCTCAAACCTTCCCGATGCAAACTCATCCCAACAAGAGCGCTTAAGCTCGGAGTCTCCCCATGGCAGCTGAAATTCTCATCGTCGATGATGAAGCCGATATTCGCGATCTCGTTGGCGGAATCTTAGAGGACGAAGGTTATGTCGTCCGCTATGCTGCCGATTCAGACGGGGCCCTAGATGCTTTCCGCACGCGACGTCCTGACTTGGTTGTCTTGGACGTTTGGTTGCAGGGCAGCCGTCTAGACGGACTGGAAATCCTGTCGGTCGTTCAAGGCATCGACCCGACAATTCCCATTGTTCTGATCTCTGGCCATGGCACGATTGAAACCGCCGTGAGTGCCTTGAAGCGCGGTGCATTTGACTTCATCGAAAAGCCGTTCAAGTCGGACCGCTTGATTTTGATCATCAGCCGCGCGCTCGAAAGTGCGCGTTTACGGCGCGAGAACATGGCGCTGCGGGCGCGGGCTGTGGCCGGCGATGAGCTGATTGGCGAAAGCACCGTCATGCTGCAGTTGCGTGCTGCCATTGAGAAGATCGCGCCTATGAACAGCCGGGTACTGATTACCGGCCCATCTGGCTCTGGTAAGGAAGTGATTGCGCGGGCCCTGCACGCTGGCTCACAGCGTGCCGATGGTCCGTTCGTGGTTATTTCGGCAGCCGCGATTGCGCCAGAGCGCATGGAATCTGAACTTTTCGGCGAAGAAACCAGCGAAGGCCGCCCAACAAAGATTGGCGTGTTTGAGCATGCCCATAATGGTACGCTTCTGCTCGACGAAATCGCCGAAATGCCAATGGAAACCCAGTCTAAAATCTTGCGGGTTTTGGTAGAGCAGCGCTTCCGGCGCTTAGGCGGCAGTAGTGACGTCTCGGTCAATGTGCGGGTCATTTCTTCGACCGCGCGCGACCTTC
>JAJTGP010000003.1 GCA_021299265.1 Hyphomonadaceae bacterium
AGAAGGACCAAGCGGCTCAGCGGGATCAAACCAACTCCAAGCGGGACGCTCTAAACCTAGATCGTCTTACGCCTCAAGATGTCGAGCTAGCGCGGTTGGGCCAGCTTCGAGGGGACAAAGACGCGGGGGGCTTGCGTGGTGATCCAGATCTTGAGGCACGTGCCGAATTCCTGGTTAGGAAGGGCTATGGTGTCCGGCAGGGTAAGGGCATAGGCTTCAAGCCGGAAGCTTGGACCAAGCTACGCGACGCCGATGTTTCTTATGCTCTCGAGACAGAACTGGGCATTTCGGGTCGGGTAATCTCGCAAGGCCTAAGCGAAGGTGTTGTGATTGGCAGCATCACAACGTCCTTGGGCAAGCAGAATGTCATTGATCGAGGGGTCGGAATTGCGATTGCGCCTGTCAGCAGTGGGCAGGAGTTGTCCATAGGCCATGTGATCGGGGCAGGGCTTGAGCGCTAAGTGAGTCTTTCGCGACTTGGCACCCCAATTTGCCTCTCGACCAGACCGGCCAATTCGATTCCTTTTCACCACCTGAACGCAAGAAAAAAGCAGTGCCAACTGATGCCTATTGATTACTACAGATGGCTGTCATTTGGTACCGCGGTGGTACCGCGAGAATGAAAATGACGCGACGTCAGAATTTATCGGACGATAATATTTTGTTTTTAAATGAAAAAATGGTGGAGCCAAGGGGAGTCGAACCCCTGACCTCTTGAATGCCATTCAAGCGCTCTACCAACTGAGCTATGGCCCCATCTGGTTTGGATGTTTTGGTCCAAACGGATCGAGTTGTGGGCTCCACCGAACCCACAAGAGCGCCGCGTATAGACGTCTCGGTCGAGGGGATCAAGACGGGCGTCGCAGCGTTGCTGCAGCGAGTGGTGCGCGCTGCCGCCGCCACCCTGCATTTCCCGCAAAACGAGGGTCCAGAAACGCAAAAGGCCCGCCCAAACAACCGATGGCGGCGAGGGCAGGCCTTTTTCAATCGCTGTGCGCGCCGGGATGTGGCGCAGGCTTTACGCCTTAGCGGGGGTCGACGTCATCATCGTCTGGACCTGGGATATCGCCCAGATCGTCGTCGATGAGGTCTTCATCATCTTCCAAGAACGGCACTTCATCATCGCCGGCGGTTGGATCATCGTCGTCCAATTCCTGCTCCGAGAAGCCTTCGGGCACATCCGCGCCGCCGGTGCCTTGGTTGATCGGGTCGGATTCTTCATCGTCATCGAGTTCGAGTGGGGCTTGATCGACGGCGGCTGCATCGAGCTCTGCCGTGACTTCTTCATGCTCCATTTCGTCCTCGTCCATATCGGGATCGATGACTTTTGCGGGTGCGTCTTCGTCATCCTCTTCAGCGGCCGCAGCCAGCTTGGGGTCAAACGCGGTCAGGCGTGCTTTGGCGCGACGGGCTTTGACGGCCTCATCATCGGGATCGAACACATTCGCACACTTGGGGCACTCTGCAGGCCGCTTGTGTAAGTCGTAGAATTTTGCGCCGCAGGCTGGGCACAATTGTTTTTCGCCAAGGTCAATTTTAGGCACTGTTGGGGCTCCACTGGCCGATCGCCACATTGGGAAGGTAATCTAAGGGCGCAGCGCTTGCCACGTTAGAGGGACGCTGTCAAAACCTATGCTGCAGTCCAATGTATTTAGGCAGAAGATTGCGCGCGCAACTGGCCCAAAACATCAAAGAAAGTTGGGAAAGTTTTCGAGGTGCAGGCTGGGTCCTCAATCGTCACACCTTCATTGGCCAAACCCGCTATTGCGAGCGACATGGCCATGCGGTGGTCATCATAAGTGGCCACTTGGGTGGGCTTGAGCTTGGCGGGCCGGATCAACAAGCCGTCTTGGCGTTCGTCCAAATCTGCACCCATGGCGCGCAATTGGGTGGCCATAGCGTTTACCCGGTCGGTCTCTTTCCAGCGCATGTGCTCAACACCGGTGATCAGGACCGGGCTGGACGCATTGGAAGCGATGGCGGCGAGTGTTGGGGCTGTGTCGGAGATCGCATTCATATTGATTTCAAGACCGTGGAGTTGGGCAGGTCCGGTTACTGTTAGGCCCTCAGCACTTTCTTCCACCATCGCGCCCATGCCAGCCAAGGCATCGACGAAGAGTGCATCACCTTGAAGGGCTTTGCGAGATAAGCCCGGAATGGTGACCCGCCCGCCGGTGACGGCAGCGGCGGCAAAGAAATAAGACGCGCTGGAAGCATCAGGCTCGACCTGATAGCGCGCTTTGGCCTGATAGGTTTGGCCGGCGCCCACCCGCAATCTCTGCGGCTCTGGTCGCTCTACTTCAACGCCCCAATCGGCCATCATTTCGATCGTCATGGCGATATAGGGCTCTGAAACGATGGGGCCGGTCAGCACAAGCTCTGTGTCCGCTTTGGCAAAAGGGGCAACCATCAGGGCGGCGCTGACTTGTTGGCTCGAGCGCTGTGGGTCCAGCTCTAGACGGCCACCGGGGAGGCCAGAGCCCACAAGGCTCAACGGGAAGTGACCCGATGTGCCTTCAAAGCTGATCTTCGCACCTTGGGCTGCAAGTACGTCTAAAAGGTCGCCCATCGGCCGCTTACGCATGGCGGCCACCCCGTCAAAGCGCACGGGGGCTAGGCCAAGGGCGCTCAAGGCCAGAAGGAAGCGGGCGGCAGTGCCCGCATTGCCGACGAATAGATCTGCCGCCCCTCCCTTGGGAGCCGGTAGATGTCCACCACATCCCGCAACCTCGAAGGTTGCGGCCGCTGGATCGTGGGAGACGTCAAAGCCCAGGGCACTTAAGCAACTGGCGAAGATGCGTGTATCGTCGCTATCGAGTGCGCCAGTCAATACAGATTGGCCTTGCGCCAAAGCAGCTAACAACAGAGCCCGATTATTGATGCTTTTAGAGCCCGGAACCGTCACGGTGCCGCGGGCAGGGGCTTTGAAGCTGGGGATGAACAAGGTTTCCATATGCGCTCCTTAAAGTCGCGGGCGCACAAAATAAAGTCGCTTTGCGGCATGAGTGCTCTGCTTTAGCGGGCCAGTTCGGTTGCAATTGCTGTTTGGCAGCGGCAAACAAGCTTGTTAGGACCACGCCGAAAACCAAGCACCCAAATCCTAGCCAACGGGCACCCTACCTATGATTATCGCTGTCGATGGCCCCTTGGCTGCTGGAAAGGGTACAATCTCTAAAGCCTTGGCCTTGCATTATGGCCTGCCTCATATGGACACAGGCAAGCTCTATCGGGGCGTGGCTTATCGTCTCCTGTCCGCTGGTCACGCGCCGCAGGATGCTGATACCGCAGCTGACGTAGCGCGGAACTTGTCCATGGATGGGATTGAGGATGCGGATTTGCGCACGGCCCAGGTCGGTGCGGCGGCGTCTGTGGTGGCGGCTAATCAAGCGGTGCGGCAAGCCTTGTTCGACCTGCAACGCAATTTTGCTTTGCAAGTGGGTGGAGCGGTTCTCGATGGTCGCGATATTGGCACCGTGGTTTGCCCGGAGGCCGATGTGAAGCTCTATGTCTCGGCCAGCCCAGAAGAGCGCGCGCGCCGCCGCCAGATGGAACTGGAAGCCCTCGGCGAAGTTATTTCCTTTGAGGTGATGCTAGCACAAACGCTCGAACGTGACGCCCGAGATTCCGAGCGCGCGGACGCCCCTTTAAGGCCCGCTGAAGACTCCTACTTGCTCGATACGACTGGTCTGAGTATAGAGGCGGCTGTGGATAAAGCCCGATTGATCGTGGAACAGGCGTGTTTGGCCAAAAGCTAAGCCGGCTTTCCTCGAAATTCCAACAATCGTGTGATCCACGCAACATGCAAAAATGATGCGTTGTAAGACGCGAGGCCCGAAGGCCGCAGGACCTTTCGGGCAAGACCGCCGGAGCCAACCGGCAGGCCTGCTTTCATCTATTCGGAGACTGATACACACATGAGCGACATGCTCCTTAACCCGAGCCGGGACGATTTCTCGGCATTGCTAGAAGAATCCTTTGGTGCCCGTGGTGGCTTGACCGAAGGCAAAGTCATTTCCGCAACCGTTGTTTCGATCGAAAACGATTTCGTTCTGGTCGATATTGGTTTGAAGACCGAAGGCCGCATTCCAGTGCGCGAATTTGGTCTTGAAGGTTCGTCCTTGAAGGTCAATGACACTGTTGAAGTTTACCTCGACCGGATTGAGAACGCGCTTGGTGAAGCCGTTGTCAGCCGCGAGAAGGCCCGCCGTGAAGAGGCTTGGGGCCGTCTTGAGAAGCTGTTTGCAACCGGCGAGTCGGTTGATGGTGCGATCGTTGGCCGCGTGAAGGGCGGCTTCACGGTTGACCTCGGCGGCGCAAACGCCTTCTTGCCAGGTTCGCAAGTCGACATCCGCCCTGTGCGCGACGTCGGTCCTTTGATGAATATCGTCCAGCCTTTCTGCATCCTGAAAATGGATCGCCCACGTGGCAATATCGTTGTTTCGCGTCGTTCGATCCTCGAACTCGACCGTGCGGAAGCCCGCACCGAGATCGTTGCTGGTCTGGCAGAAGGCGAAATCCGCGACGGCGTTGTCAAGAACATCACCGATTACGGTGCGTTCGTCGATTTGGGCGGCGTCGATGGTCTGTTGCATGTCACCGACATGAGCTGGAAGCGTATCAGCCACCCAAGCCAAGTGCTGAACGTGGGCGACACGGTTCAAGTTCAGATCGTCAAGATCAACCCAGACACTCAGCGTATCTCCTTGGGCATGAAGCAATTGCTGTCCGATCCTTGGGATGGTGCTGAAGCCAAATATCCAGTCGGTGCACGTTATTCGGGCGTCATCACCAACATCACCGATTATGGTGCGTTCGTGGAACTGGAATCCGGCGTTGAAGGCTTGGTCCACGTGTCCGAAATGTCTTGGACCAAGAAAAACTTGCATCCTTCGAAGATCGTCAATCCAGGCGATCCAGTCGACGTGATCGTGATCGATGTGGATGGCGACAAGCGCCGCATCTCTTTGGGCATGAAGCAAGCTCAATCCAATCCTTGGGATGCGTTTGTCACCGAAAGCCCAGTTGGTTCGGTCATTAAGGGCGAAATCAAGAACATCACCGAATTTGGTCTGTTCGTGGGCGTCAATGATGAACTCGACGGCATGGTCCACATGTCCGACATCGACTGGAACCTGCCAGGTGAAGAAGCCATCAAGAACTATAACCGCGGCGACATGGTCGAAGCCAAGGTTCTCGATGTGGATGTTGAAAAAGAGCGTATCTCGCTCGGCATCAAGCAAGTCTCGTCCGATCCATTCGCAACCGAGACCTTGAAGCGCGGCCAAACCGTGACCTGTACCGTGACTGAAATTGCTTCGGGCGGTATCGAAGTCTCGATCGGTCCAGACAACATCATGAAAGCTTTTGTTCGCAAGTCGGACATCTCGCGTGATCGTGCAGAACAGCGTCCAGAACGCTATGCTGTCGGTGACCGCGTTGATGCCGTCGTAACGGCAATTGACAAAGCAACGCGTAAAGTCTCGGTTTCGATCAAGGCGCTTGAAATGGCTGAAGAAAAAGAAGCCATTAGCCAATTCGGATCGTCCGATTCCGGCGCATCCTTGGGCGATATCCTTGGCGCAGCGCTGCGTCAGAAGGAACAAAACGACTAAGTTTCACACTGGTGACCCAAGATCACCACAAGAAACTGTAGCTTTCAAGAAAGGCCAGAGCGATGCTCTGGCCTTTTTATTTTCGGTCAAAGACAAATTTCCTTGTGGAGGCTTGCGCATAAGTGGTTTTTTGCTGTTATATGGTCTCAATAAAGTTTAACTGGGGGGCAGACCCATATGTTGCGATCTGAACTTGTTGCTAAATTAGCTACCGAGAATCCGCATCTATTTCATGGGGATGTCGAACGCGTGGTCGATACCGTGCTGGAAGAGATCACCAAAGCCTTGGAAAAAGGTGACCGCGTTGAATTGCGCGGGTTCGGAGCATTTTCGGTTCGCTCCCGTGGGGCCCGTCAGGGTCGCAATCCACGCACCGGCGAAGGCGTGGCCGTGGATGCCAAACACGCGCCTTTCTTCAAGGCAGGCAAAGAATTGCGCGCCCGTTTGAATGGCGGCGTCGATCCCGGCGAATAAGCTTGTGGCGCAGCCGTTCTGCGATAGTCGCCCGCTTACAGTTTCGATTTTTCCCTCGTCAAAAGCGCGGTGGACCCTCAGACTGGGTGCGCCGCGTTCTGCCAATTGTGTTTAGAAGGACGTCAACATGAGCATCGCCGATGAATTCAAAGCCTTTATCTCTGGCGGAAATGTCATTGACCTCGCCGTTGGTGTGGTCATCGGTGCCGCGTTCGGCAAAATCGTTGCAGCCTTTGTCGACAAGGTGATCATGCCGGTCGTCGGTCTCTTGACTGGCGGCGTTGATCTAGCTGGTATGAAGATCGTGCTGCAGGCGGCTGACGAGGCAGCCAAGAAGGCAGAAGTCGCCATCGGTTACGGTGACGTGTTGGCTGCAACCTTAAACTTTGTGATTGTCGGCTTTGTCCTGTTCTTGGTGGTGAAAGCTTACAATCGAGTCAAAGCACCAGCGCCAACGCCAGCTGCACCAGCCGGGCCCAGCCAAGAAGAGCTGTTGGCCGAAATTCGCGACCTGCTGAAAAAGCAAAGCTGAGGTTGGAAGTCCATTTGCCGCAGTGCGTGCTTTTGCTTTGTAGCTGAACGCTCTACATGAGCATTTATGCGCCTTGCTGAAGCCAAAATTTGTGGATTGTCTGACCGCCAAACCGTGGGCGACACCTTGGCCCAAGGTGCCGCTTTCATTGGCTTTGTGACCTTCCCCAAGAGCCCGCGCCATATTCTGCCAGCCGATGCCAAGCCGCTTGCGAAAATGGCCGCTGGCATGGCGCGCACGGTATCGGTAGTGGTTGATCCAGATGATGCCTTGGTCGATCAAGTGGTGACTGACCTCGGGCCAGATTTCCTGCAATTGCAGGGTAAAGAGAGCCCAGAGCGTTGTGCCGCCATCAAGGCACGCGGAGTCGGTATCATCCGCGCCTTTGGTATTTCTGAGCGTCAAGACCTAGAGCAAATCAAGCCCTATCTCGACATCGTCGATTATCTTTTGTTTGACGCCAAGGCCCCGAAAGGTGCCGACCGCCCCGGCGGGCTCGGCCATGTGTTTGATTGGACAATCCTGCAGGGTTTTCAAAGCCCTGTGCCGTGGTTCCTATCGGGCGGGCTAAACCCGGAAAATGTGGCGGAAGCCGTTCGGCAAACCGGTGCACCTTTGGTGGATGTCTCCTCTGGCGTTGAGCGCGCGCCGGGCTTAAAGGATAGCGCACGGATCGCCAGCTTCATGCAAGCTTTGAACGACTGAGAATGGATCACTAAACAAGATGGACGCACGTAATTCCTGGGGTTCCTATCCCGACGCGCAAGGCCGCTTTGGCCAATTTGGCGGCCGCTTTGTCGCTGAGACGCTGATGCCCAACATCTTGGCGCTGCAGAAAGCCTATGAGGATACCAAGGCCGATCCGAGCTTTCAGGAAACCTTAGATGTCTTCTTGCGCGACTATGTGGGCCGTCCCAGCCCGCTGTATTTCGCTGAGCGTCTGACCGACCATTTCGGCGGCGCGAAAATTTATTTTAAGCGGGATGAACTCAATCATACCGGTGCCCATAAGATCAATAATTGCATGGGGCAGATTTTCTTGGCCATGCGCATGGGCAAAACGCGCATCATTGCGGAAACCGGTGCGGGTCAACATGGGGTGGCTACGGCTACTGTTTGCGCCCGCTTTGGCCTGCCTTGCATTGTCTATATGGGCGCGACGGATGTAGAGCGGCAAAGCCCGAATGTGTTCCGCATGAAGCTGTTGGGTGCCGAAGTACGCCCCGTAGATGCTGGTACCGCTACGCTCAAAGACGCGATGAACGAAGCCCTGCGCGACTGGGTCACCAATGTGAAGGACACGTTCTACATCATCGGTACGGTTGCAGGGCCACACCCCTATCCACAATTGGTCCGCGACTTCCAGTCTGTGATCGGCCGCGAAACCAAACAGCAAATGCTGGAACGCGAAGGCCGTTTGCCCGATGCTTTGGTGGCCTGTATTGGCGGTGGTTCAAATGCCATTGGACTGTTCCATCCCTTCCTTGAAGACGAAAGCGTCAAAATTTATGGCGTGGAGGCAGCAGGCCATGGCATTGAAACAGGGCAACATGCTGCCGCTTTGACGGGCGGACGTCCCGGGGTTTTGCATGGCAACCGTACCTATCTTTTGCAAAATGACGATGGCCAGATCATTGACGCCCACTCCATCTCGGCAGGCCTCGACTATCCAGGCGTCGGGCCAGAGCATGCCTTCTTGAAGGATACGGGCCGGGCAACCTATTTGTCAGCCACCGATGATGAAGCCCTCGAAGCTTTCCAGCTTTGTGCGCGACTTGAGGGGATTTTGCCCGCTTTGGAGCCGTCGCATGCTTTGGCTCGCGTGGGCGAGATCGCTAAGGACGTCGGCAAGGGTGGTATTGTGGTGATGAACCTCTGCGGTCGTGGCGACAAAGACATTTTCACCATCGCCAATGCTTTAGGGGCGAAAATCTAATGCCAGTCGGACGCCTTTCAAACGCTTTTGCGCGCGCCAAAGCTGAAAACCGTGCCGCCTTGGTGGCTTATGTTATGGCTGGAGATCCATCCTTGGAGGTCTGTGCCGCCATTCTCGATGCTTTGCCGAAAGCAGGCGTGGATGTGATCGAATTGGGCTTTCCCTTCACCGATCCGATGGCCGATGGCCCCTCAATTCAGCGCGCAGGCATTCGCGCCCTGAAAAATGGCACGACTTTGCGTAAGACGATGGCTTTGGTGACGCAATTTCGTCAAAACCATCCCAAAACGCCTTTGATCGTGATGGGCTATCTCAATCCCGTTGAGACTATGGGTTATGATGCCTTCGCCCGTCATGCCGCCGAAGTGGGCATTGATGGGGCCATCATTGTGGACGCCCCACCTGAAGAAGATGCGGAGTTGCGCGCCGCGATGCAGGCCAGCGATCTGGCTTTGATCCGCCTCGCCACACCCACCACGGACGCCAAGCGCTTGCCTGCAGTCGTCGCGGGCGTCAGCGGTTTTGTCTATTATGTCTCCGTGGCCGGCATTACCGGCGATAAGGCGATTGAGACGGCAGATATCGCCGAAGCCGTCGCCGCCGTGCGAGAGGCCTCAGGCCTACCCGTCGCCGTAGGCTTTGGGATCAAGACGCCAGATGCTGCTGCCCGCACCGCAAAAATCGCCGATGGCGTGGTGGTTGGCTCAGCGCTAGTTGACGTGATTGCCAGCGCACATGAAACTGGTGGTGACGTTGCGCAAGCTGCCGCCGCCTTTTGTCAGTCCTTGTCGCAAGCCATTGCGCAAGCCCGCTAGGAGCCACACGCATGAACAGCTGGATCGACCGTATCCGTCCGGGCATCAATAAGCTTCTGCAAAAGCGGGAAACGCCCGACAATTTGTGGGTCAAGGACCCCGATAGTGGCGAAATGCTCTATCGGGTTGATCTGGAAAACAGCCAATGGGTCACGCCTTCGGGGCGGCATATGCGGATCGGGCCAGAGCTTCGCTTCCGTTATTTGTTCGATGGCGAAAGCTGGCTGGCAATCGACACGCCGAAAGTGGTTGAAGATCCGCTGAAGTTTAAAGACGACAAGCGCTATGTGGATCGCTTGAAAGATGCGCGCGCTAAGACAGGTCGCGATGATGCGATGGCGATTGGCTTTGGCAAAGTCGGTGGCAGTCATGCCGTGGCCTTGGTGCAGGATTTTAACTTCATGGGTGGCTCGCTCGGCATGGCCGCAGGCGAGTCCTTCATCAAGGCGGCCGAAGAAGCGCTAGAGCGTAAGTGCCCGCTCATCTGCTTTACGGCTGCAGGTGGTGCGCGCATGCAAGAAGGGATTTTGTCCCTGATGCAAATGCCACGCACGACTTTGGCCATTGATGCCCTGCGCCGTGCGGGTCTGCCCTATATCGTCGTGCTGACTGACCCGACTACCGGCGGCGTCACGGCCAGCTATGCAATGCTGGGCGATATTCACATTGCTGAGCCCGGTGCCTTGATCGGCTTTGCCGGCCAGCGCGTGATTGAGCAAACCATCCGCCAAAAATTGCCGCCGGGTTTCCAACGCTCTGAATATTTGTTGGAACATGGCATGGTCGACATCGTGATGGATCGCCGCGAACTCAAAGCCACTCTGGCACGCATTTTGGGTTTGTTGCGGGCTTAATCGGCTTGCAGTTGGATCCGATTAATTGATATAGAAATATATCATTTGAATGGATCAACGCCGAAGTGGACCTAGCCCTTTTCACGCTCTTACATCTTCTCGTCTTCGTCTATTGGTTGGGCGGAGATTTGGGCGTGTTTTA
This sequence comes from Hyphomonadaceae bacterium, assembly GCA_021299265.1. Taxonomy (GTDB): domain Bacteria; phylum Pseudomonadota; class Alphaproteobacteria; order Caulobacterales; family Aquidulcibacteraceae; genus Aquidulcibacter. The sequence goes on from JAJTGP010000003.1 coordinate 10,366, forward strand.
TAGCTCCACCATTTTGACCAATGCCAAGCAATCGTCGGCAGCGCGCATCGCGGCCGCGCAAGTTCTCGCGCAAGTCGATATGGCACCGCGCACGGCGATGATCCTGACCTTGCCAACGGGCCTGACCCTGGCGGCGCTGAAGGGGTGGCTGGTGTTGGGGCCTGTCAGCCTTGCGCTGATTTGGATGGCTGGCTTGATTTGGCTTACGCTCGCTTGGGTACTGCATGTCCGTCATTTAGGCCCGACCTCCAGTGCGCGCCGAGCGGACCTTTTCATTCGTTGGACTGTCATCGCGGCCTTAGCCGTGCTGGCGCTCGATCTTTGGCCTAATGCACCGGGTTTGCCTCTATTCTTGAAGATCAAATGCGCGATCCTTGCCGCGACCATCCTCTGCGGATTGTTGATCCGCCGCGCCTTAGTTCGTTTTGGCCCAGCGTTTGGCCGTCTGGTGCAAGAAGGGGCAAGCGCGGAAGTCGATACAGAGATTGCCCGGGCCTTGGATGAGAGCCGCCCACTGGTCGTCACGATTTGGCTACTCTTGCTGGCCGCCGCCTTTTTGGGCTTAGCTAAACCGCTTTAAAGGATCCTGATCATGGCTGAACTTGCTCCCATCCATCTCGCTCTGGCCGACCGTCTGGCACAGCTCATTGGGGCAGATTATGTCGCGCGCGACGAAGATACCCGCAGGGCCATGAGCGAGGATGTTTTCAGCCAAGGCGGTGTCGCAGGCTTGGTCGTCGCGCCTGTCTCCACCGAAGAATTAGCGCAAGTTTTAGAGGCAGCCCATCAAGCAGGGGCCATCATCGTGCCGCGTGGTGGCGGCATGAGCTATACGTCTGGCTTTGTCACCGAACAGGCCGGAGCCGTCGTCATCGACATGCGGCGGATGGATCAGATCATCTCGGTTAGCCCAGAAGACATGCTGGTGACGGTACAAGCTGGTGCGAATTGGGCCGCTCTACAGGCAGCTGTTGCCCCGCATGGCCTACGCACCCCGTTCTGGGGGCCTTTGTCTGGCATAAGCTCTACCATTGGCGGCGGTCTGTCACAGTTGAATGCCTTTTTTGGCGCAGGCATTTGGGGCACGACGTCGGAAAGCGTAACGTGCATCACGGTAGTGCTGGCTGATGGCAGCATCTTGCGGACCGGCAGCGCGGGGACCACTGGCGGCAGCCCGTTCTTTAAGCATTATGGACCTGACCTGACGGGTCTATTCTGTGGGGATTGTGGTGTACTGGGGATCAAAGCGGAGATCACCTTGCGCCTGATCCCGGCCCCGGCACATGAGGCGCACTTAAGCTTTGCGATGCCAGATCTGGCCACAACCGCGCGCGCGACAGCCGCGCTCGCCCGCACCAATCTGGCCAGTGAAGTCTGCGCCTTTGATCCCAATCTCGCCAAAATCCGCATGCGGCGCGCCAGTCTGTTGCAGGACGTCAAGACCTTGGCTGCGGTCATTGGTGCGCAGAAAAACATGTTTGAAGGGGTCAAGCAGGGTGCCAGAATGGCCTTGGCCGGGCGCGGCTTCATGGATGATGCGGGCTATACGTTGCACGTCATCACCGAGGGTGCGTCTCAAGCCCAAGTCGAAGAATCGGCTCGAACTTTGCGCGACCTGATTAAGGGCCAAAGGGGTCGGGAAATTGAAAACACCATTCCCAAGGCCATGCGCGCAGCACCCTTTACGCCGCTCAACAATATTCTGGGTCCCGACGGCGAGCGCTGGGTGCCGATCCATGGCATTGTGCCTCTGTCGCAAGGCGAGGCCTGCTGGCAGGCGCTGGATGACTTATTTGCCTCTTATGGTCAGGAGTTTGAGGCGCGGGGCATGACGAGCGGCTATCTGGTGACCACCATCAGCACCACTGGCTTTCTGATTGAGCCTGTCTTCTTCTGGCCCGACGCCCGTTATGGCATTCATGAGACGACGCTGGAGCCTTCTTACTTGGCCAAGGTGCCAAAGCTCCCGGCCAATGCCGACAATGCGGCCTTGGTGGATGAAGTGCGTGGCAAGATCCTCGATATCTTCGAACGCTTTGGCGCAACGCACTTCCAAATCGGCCGCACCTATCGGTTTGCCCAAACGCGTGAGCCGGTGACTTGGGCGCTTCTCAAAGCGATCAAGGCTCATCTTGATCCAGATCATCGCATGAATCCCGGGGTATTGGGCCTATGAGCACACGCGACCTTGACGTCAAAAATCCACGCACGGGCCAAGTCGATCTGACGATTGAGGCGGCAGACGAAAGCGTCGTTCAGGCCTTGGCATCACAGGCTCGTGCCGCGCAGAAAGCTTGGAATGCTTTGGGCCTTGAAGGTCGGGCGCAAGCGCTCTTGGCTCTACAGGCGGCGATCACCCGCCATTTTGACGCCATCCACGCCGCGCTGGCCGACGATACGGGGCGAGGTAAAATTGCCCGGCGTGAGATTGAAGGTGCTTTGGCAAGTCTGGGCGGTTGGGCCGCGCAAGCGCCGCACCTATTGCCGACGGCTTGGACCGATGGGCGCTTTGATCCGCGCATGGCGCATGCGCCGCAATGGGTGCCTTATGCGCTGGTGGGTGTAATCAGCCCGTGGAATTTTCCGCTGACCTTATCGATGATCGACACCATCCCCGCCCTGTTGGCAGGATGCAGCGTCATCATCAAACCATCGGAAGTGACCCCACGTTTTGCAGCGCCATTGCGCGCCGCAATTGCTGAGGTCCCCGCCCTAGAAGGGGTGCTGCAACTGGTGTTGGGGGATGGGGCGACGGGTATGGCCTTGATCAATGCCGTGGACGCCATTTGCTTTACTGGTTCTGTCGCCACCGGCAAGAAGGTTGCCGTCCAAGCCGCAGGCCGCCTGATCCCGTCCTTCTTGGAACTGGGCGGCAAAGACCCTCTAATCATCACCGAGACAGCTGATCTGGACCGCGCCGTCACGGCGGCATTACGCGGCTCGGTGTTATCGACAGGCCAAGCCTGCCAATCGATTGAGCGCATCTATGTGGCGCGCGCACTCTATGACGATTTTGTCGGGCGTTTGGTGGCGGCGGCCAAAGCGGCACGCTTGAACCAGCCAGACCGCCAAGTGGGGGAAATTGGGCCGATGATCTTTGGCAAACAGGCCGATACCATCGCCACCCAATTGGCCGCTGCGGTCGCCAAGGGTGCCAAGATTCTGACCGGTGGCATGGTGGAGCATCATTTAGGGGGTGATTG
>JAJTGP010000248.1 GCA_021299265.1 Hyphomonadaceae bacterium
CGGTCCTGAGTGAGTTTGAGCCTGAAACGGAGCATACCGGCGAGCGGGTTTTCTGCGGGCTTGACCTTTCCGCCACGCAAGACTTGACCGCGCTGGCCTTTGTTGTCCCCACCGGCTTTGTGGATATGCCGGGCGAAGACGGCACCACGGCGCGCTTGCCGACCTTTGATGCTTGGGTAGAAGCTTGGACCCCAGGCGATACGCTTGCGGAGCGCGCGTTGCGCGATAACGTGCCCTATGACCTTTGGGTTAAGGACGGCTTTCTGAATGCCGCGCCTGGCCGAATGGTGCGCTTTGATTTTGTCGCCGCGCGCTTGGCGGAATTGGTCGGGCTCTATGAAATTGCGGCGGTGGCCTATGACAGCTACGGCTTCAAGCGGCACTTTGAGCCGGAGCTTGATGGCCTTGGCGTGACGCTGCCCATTGTGGAACATCCGCAAGGCGGCAAAAAGAAGGGCGCGCAAGGGCTATGGATGCCCGGCAGTAAGCTGATCCTAGAGCAGCTTATTCTCGAAAAGCGGATACGGTTGCGTCGGTCGCCGGTGCTGATTTCTGCGATGATGTCCGCCACGACGGAAAACGACCCGTTCGGCAATTTCTGGTTTTCCAAGCGCAAGGCGGTGAACCGCATTGATGCGCTTGTTGCGCTGGCGATGGCAGTAGGGGCCGCGACGGCGCAGGCTGAAGCGCATTCGTATCTTGAAACCTCGGAGATGGTGGTCTTGTGAAATGAACCTGATCACGCGCCTTCGAGGGGCGCTTTCCTTACGATCCGCGCCGCGCCCGTTCGAAGAGGTTATGGCGCGCATAGATGAGGCCTATGGCGCGACGGTTGCCGGGCTCGCGGTGACGCCGCAGACTGCGCTTCAGGTGGCGACGGTTCTGGCGTGTGTGAAGACGATTGCGGATGGCTGCGCCACGCCTGCTTTGAATGTGTTTCGGGAAGACGCCAATCGGCGGCGCCAGCTTGCGCGCAATATCCCAGAGTTTCGGATGTTGTCCCGTCGCCCGAATGAGTGGCAGACGAGCTTCGAGTTTCGTCGCACGATGACGCTTCACGCGGCGCTTACCGGCGATGCCCTGGCGGTGAAGGTGATGGCCGGCAATCGGGTGCGGGAATTGATCCCGGTGCGGCCTGGCAATTACCAGATCGACCGCACGGCGCGCTATCAGGTGCGGTACCGCATTCATGATGAATTTGGCTTCATTGGAGAGCTTGGGCCGGATGATGTGTTTCACCTGCCGAATTGGCAGTGGGATTTCTGGCGCGGCCTAAATGCGGTGCGGCTTGCGGCCTCGGCCATTGGGCTTTCCATGGCAGCCGAGCAATCGCAGGCCAAGCTGCATGAGAACGGCGGGCGTCCGGCTGGCATTCTAACGACTGAGGCTAAGCTAGACAGCGCTGCTATGGAGCGCCTTCGGGCATCCTGGCAACGCTTCACGGCGGATAAGCGCAGCGGCACGGCTATCCTTGATAACGCCATGAAATACATGCCGATGGCTATGACCGGGGTGGACGCGCAGCATGTCGAGACGCGGCGCTTGCAGATTGAAGAAATCTGCCGCGCCTTTGGCGTGTTTCCGATCATGGTGGGGCATTCTGACAAGAGCGCGACCTTCGCCAGCTCCGAAGCGTTTTTTGCGGCGCATCTTAAGCACACGCTCGCGCCGTGGCACCAGCTTTGGTTGCAGCGCCTGGATGAGTTTTTGCTGGATGGCTCCGGGCCGCTCTGGTGCGAGTTTGACACGCGATATCTGACGGCGGGCAGCATGGCGGACCGGGCAGTATGGGCGCGCGCCATGGCGGAACTCGGCATTTATACCCGCAACGAATTGCGTGATGAGGAAGGCAAAGACCCGCTGCCCGGCCTTGATGAGCCTTTGACGCCTGCGAACATGAATGGCGCTCCCGCTGCGCCCGCGCCGGAAGTCCCGGCAGTTTAAGCGAAGGAAATTGGCATGACTGAAAACCGCGAACAGGGCGCGCGGCGGGAAACGCGCGACTTTGCGCTTGCCCTTCGCGCGGCAGGCGAAGAAGGCGTTATCGAAGGCTTTGGCTCTGTGTTTGGGCAAGAAGATGCTTACGGCGATGTCGTTGTGCCTGGCGCCTTTGCGGCAAGCCTTGCCGAACATCGCGCGGCTGGAACTATGCCGGCCATGCTTTGGCAACACCGTCAAGACATGCCGATTGGCGTTTGGGAAAGCATGGATGAGGATCAGCGCGGCCTTCGCGTGAAAGGCCGTTTGGCGATGGACGTGGCTCAGGCGCGTGAGGCTTTCGCGCTTGTGAAGGCTGGCGCCATTTCCGGTCTTTCCATCGGCTTCATGACCAAAGAAGATGAATATGATCCCAAAACGAACATCCGCACAGTGCGGGCGGTTGACCTTTGGGAAGTCTCGCTTGTGACTTTTCCGGCGGCGAAATCGGCGCGCGTGACGCGCGTGAAGGCCGCTGCAATTGATGAAATTCTCAAACCTTCCGATGCGGAGCGGTGGTTGCGTGATGTAGCCCCGGACGTGTCGAAGTCTCAGGCGACGGCGCTTGTGTCTCGCTTGATGCGAATGGGTGCCGAGCGGCGAGAGGCCGAGATCGCAACCGAGCGCGCAAACAAGGCAGCCGAAAGGCTGTTGCGTTCCCTGCAATCTTGAACCTGAAAGGAAACCCTCATGTCTGAGGCCCTGACTGGCGCCATTGAAAAAATCGGCGCCGCTTTTGAAGAATACAAGGCGACGAATGACGCGCGCCTTGCCGAACTGTCCAAGCGCGGCGCTGCTGATCCGCTTCTGGACGAAAAGCTTACGCGCATTGACGCAGTGCTTGACGCCCAGGCGGAAATGAAAAAGCGCATCGAACAGGCGGAAACCCGCGCCGCGCGTCCGGGTGGCGCTGGCGAGGCTGGCGCTGGTGCTGACACTGCTGAGGCGCTTGCCTATCGCAATGCGTTTCTCGGATGGGTGCGTAACCCGCGCGACCCGCGCGCCGAAATGAAAATGCGCGAAACGGCGAAGGCGTTGCAAACTCGCGCGATGAACGATGACGGGTTTGAAACCCGCGCCGCTCAGACTGTGACCTCTACCGGTTCCGCCGGCGGTTTTGCTTTGCCGGAAGTAATCGAGCGCACGATTGCTCGTTTGTCTGTGGACATTTCCCCGATCCGTCAGATTGCGACTGTCCGCACGGTTGGCAGCCCTGACTATAAGGAACTGTTCGACGTCAACGGCGCGACCTTTGAATGGCTTGGTGAAGCGGCAACGCGCAACCAGACCAATACGCCTGATCTTGCTGAGGTGGTGCCTACCTTTGGCCTTGCTTCCGCCCGACCGCGCGCGTCCGAAGAAAGCCTTGATGACCTGTTTTTCGATGTCGAAAACTGGCTTGTTGCCAGCGCGGCGGAAGCCATGGCGCAAGGCGAAGGCGTTGCCTTTGTTTCTGGCAACGGCACCAATCGCCCGACTGGATTTCTTGCCGGCCCGACGCCTGTGGTCACTGCGGATGCTACGCGCGCCTTTGGCACGTTGCAGTATATCGCATCTGGTCAAGCGGCGGCTTTGCCAACCAACCCGGATATCTTCTATGATGTCGTTTATGCTTTGCGGGCGCGGTATCGCCCCAATGCGCGTTGGGTAACTTCAAAGCTGGTTCTTTCGGCGCTTCGCAAATATCGCGAAGGCGCTGGCACGGGCCAATATCTGTGGCAGCCTTCTCTCGCCATGGGGCAGGCGGAAACCTTCCTTGGGTATCCAATTACCGAAGCTGAAGACATGCCAGCGGTTGCGGCGAACGTTTTCCCGCTTGCCTTTGGTGATTTCCGCGAGGGCTATCTCATTGCGGATCGCGTCGGGATGCGTATGACGCGGGACGAAATTACCTCGCCCGGGTTTGTGCAGTTCTACATCCGCAAGCGGGTTGGCGGGCGCATCCGTAATTCGCAAGCCATCAAGCTGCTTCGTATTAGCGCGACCTGATCGGGGGCGATTATGTCAGAAGATCAGATGGTCGCAATTGTCACGGTGCCCTTTATCGGGGCGCCGGACGGCGAAGTATATGGGCGCGAATTTGCCGTGGGCGATGAAGTCCACGGTGAACTTGCGGCGGTAGCTATTCGCGAAGGCTGGGCAGAAGTGCCTGGCCAACCGAAAGCGAAAAAGAAAACTGAGGGCTAACCCATGCCAGAAGAGCGGCGCGCTATGTCTCCTGAGGTTATCGAACAAATGATTGCGCGCGCCGCTCAGCAGGGCGCGAAGGCAGCGTTAGAATCAATCGGCCTGAATGACGAAAATGCAGGTCAAGATATGAAAGAGTTGCGGAACCTTCTGGATGCGTGGCGCTCGACAAAGAAAACTGTCTGGAGCCAAATTGTTAAGGCAATGACCATGGCTGTTTTAGGCGCAATCGCAGCGGGCGCCTTTCTGCAATTCAAAGGACTGCGGTGATGCTGGCGCGAAAGGACAAATGACATGCCAAGCTTGATTTACAATTCCTTCTGGGAAGACGTGTTGCGCGGCTTGATTGATGTCGATTCTGTCACCGTGCGGGTGATGCTGACGACTTCGGCGTATACCGAGGATAAGGACACGCACACGAAGCGCAGCAATGTCACCAATGAGGTGACTGGCACCGGATACACGGCGGGC
>JAJTGP010000024.1 GCA_021299265.1 Hyphomonadaceae bacterium
CGCCCTGATCCTGCACGCGCTCTATACCGAAGTCCCAGAGAACAAGTCGCTGGTCGGCGTCAAACGCTTGAGCGCGGACCTTGATGCAACCGCCAAAGCCATGGCGACGACGTTGCATCGGCGCGACCACGCAGGGACTGCAATCACGGACCCCTATATTGCCGATGTGGCGAGCGCCTATCTCTCAGCCCATGAGCGTGGCCGCAAGAGCGTCCAGATGACCGTGAGGTCCTATTTGTCGTGGATTGCGGGCACAGAGGTCGAGCGGGCTTTATCAGCCAGCGACTTTCGACTGAGTGATCTGATGTGCGCGTGGGCACCGGTAAGCCTTTATGTGCAGATCGCGCCATCGGACTTGAAAGCGCTCCAGCCACTTGTGCGGATGTTCTTCCATCTGGCATCCAGCGCCTTTACCACCCATCTGGAGACCGATAGCGACGGTCGGCCCAAGGAAAACGCGCTCCTGCTAGCGCTTGATGAGTTTCCGCTGCTGGGCAAGGTCAGCTTCTTTGAAGATGTGGTGCGCCTGTCGGCGGGCTATGGCATCAAATGTCTCTTTGTGGCCCAAAGCCTGAACGACATCGCCCGGATTTATGGGCAGTTGAACGGCTTTCTGGATAACACGCACATCTATGTGGCCTTTGCTGCACTTGACCCGCTAACGCGCGAGAAAGTCTCCAAGTTGACCGGGCTTGTGACGGATACGCGTGTGAGTGCCAGCTTGCCGCATCATTTCGCTGACAAAGGTGGCAGCCGCACGATTGCTGAAGTCGAGCGTTCCCTGATGGACCCATCGGAAGTGGGCGCACTACCCGACAACGAACAACTGGTCTTCATTGCTGGTCACCGGCCTTACCGTTTGACAAAGCTTCAATATGACAAGGTCGAGTGGATGGCAGAGCGTGCGGCCATTAAACCGCACAATCAGGCCCAACAGCTTCAAACCCCCGAACGGCCAGTTCATCCTTGGATGGACATAAAGCCTGCTGGCTTTGGCGATCCGCAAGTGGCGATGACTTTTGAAGAGCGCGCTGAGGCCCGACGTGTTGAAGTTCAGGGCGAGCATGAAGCCGCCATGAAGCGCGCCAAGGCCGAAAAATCCCGGCCACGCCAACCTGAACTCAATCTAGAAGCGAGGTTGGATGAAGGCTCAGTTTCGACACCCAAGCAGGAACCCGCACCTGCTGTGATCGTCCAATTGCCTGTGGCTCAGGCAGAACCAAAGCCCGAGGCTGAAGCCGCGAATGCTGACCCGGTAGTGCCTGAAGAGAGCGCTGCCAACACCAATGCGCGCAACATCTTGAAACTCTTGCACGAGGGGGATTTCTGACATGGGAGCCAAACCAAGACCAATTGCCAAACCTAAGCCCGGCCCGACACGCATCCAGATTTATCTGGCGCGTGAAGAGGTCGGTGCAGCACTCGAACGTGAAGCCAAAGCCCGCAATATGAGCTTGAGCCAGGCGGCGTCAGCCATCCTTGAACGGGGACTGCGTGGGAAGGTCGAGGCCGATGCCGACAACCGTTTGCTCGCATTGGAGCGTCGGGTGGCAGAGCAGGGGCGCACAACTGGACGCGACCTGATCATCATTGAAGAAATGCTGTTCATCGCATTGCGCACTTTGTTCTCGCGTATTCCTGAAAGTCCTGAAGAGCGTGATCCTGCTTACCGGGGATCGGTGGATGTGCTGATGAGCCATGCGATCAATGAAGTTGCCGAACGCTTGCGCCTGACGCGGCTGGGCCGGGAAATCACCAATACCGGCGAACCTGCCAGTATCAGGGCAGCGGCAGACGCCAAGGAATTGGAAAGCGCCAAAGCTCAACCCGCCAATGATCTGACAGGCGAACTTGTCGTCCCAAACTCCGATAGTGAAGGGGTCTAAACCATGGCTAAGCTCGGTGATCATCCTATCATCGCCGAGCGTCGCCTTGAAGCGCTGCGCCATGCACTGGGTCACACCGCTTTGGCGGCCTTGGTCGATCCTGATGTGGTGGAAATCCTCGCCAATCCTGATGGGCAATTGATCCTCGACACACTTGGCGGTGGACGCCAGCTAACCGGCGAGACCCTGAGCCCCGAAGCCCGCGACCGCGTCATTCGTTTGATCGCCGATTATGTCGGTGAACCGGTTCTGCCAGAGGATCCAAGAATTTCCGGCGTGCTGCCGCAAACTGGCGAGCGTTTCCAAGGTGTGCTGCCGCCTGTCAGTCGTGCCCCAGCCTTTTCGATTCGCAAAAGGCCTGCCCGCATCTTCACCTTGGACGATTATCAAGCACAAGGCATTCTTAGCCAAGAGCAGAAGCAAATGATTGAAACTGCGGCAACAGAACGCAAGAACATCCTGATTTCAGGCGGCACATCGTCAGGCAAAACGACATTGGCCAATGCCATTCTGGCTCTGCCCGCATTTACCGACACCCGCACGATCCTGATCGAAGATACGCCCGAGTTGCAATGCTCGGCTTGGGATCAAGTTGCACTTCTAACCCGTCGGACGCCCAAACTGATCGGCGTGGTTGATCTAGTGCGTGATAGTCTGCGCCTTCGCCCGGACCGGATCGTTGTCGGCGAGATGCGCGATGGAGCCGCAGCTCTTGAAACACTCAAGGCCTGGAACACCGGTCATCCCGGTGGCCTATCGACTATACATGCCAATAGCGCACACGATGCGCTTCTGCGGCTAGAAGACCTGACCTCTGAGGTTGCGACGAATATTCCCCGGCGCGCCATTGGTCAGGCGATTGATCTTGTCATCCACATTGCCCGAACCCGCGAAGGTCGGCGTGTGGAGGACCTCATACATGTTACTGGAGACAAGGATGGTGGCTATCTAACACGCGCTTATGGGTAAATTTGCCCATATCATGCGCACTTGAAACCGCACTGGCGCCACTACGCGCTCGCCCAACCGGACTCTGATCGCAGAGGCCCGGCGAGGCCATGTGGGCCAAACCGATTAACCATCTAAAACACTCATATAATACAGTTTTCTTCCTTAAGTTGGCATGCCATCTGCATACTTATCCACAGGGGCACTTAGAGTCCCAGAATGGAGCAAACCAATGCAGAAAGGCACTTTTTCCCGTCAGACCATCCTGACCTCACTTGCAACTGGCGCTGCTTTGGCGCTGGCATCTACCCCGGCCTTTGCTGGTGGGTCTGGCATGCCGTGGGAGGGACCACTCCAACAAATCGTTGACAGTTTCACTGGCCCTGTGGCCCAAGCAGGCGGGGTGATCGCGGTGACCATCTTTGGTCTGGGCGTCGCCTTCTCAGAAAGTGGTTCTGGCTTGCGACGCGGCGTCTCGATCCTGTTCGGGGTGGCGATCGCCTTTGCAGCCGCGAGCTTCTTCATGGGCTTCTTTGGTTTTGGAGGTGGTGCAACTATCGGCTGAGATCATAGTCTAAGATAAAGGGGGCAGCACCATGAGTGCTTTTCATCCTGATCGGCCCGAAGGCTTTGAACTGCCCTTGGCCGGATCACTCACCCAACCCATCCTTATGGCAGGCTTACCGCGTGAATATGCGATCCTGATGGGCACACTCGCTCTGGTCCTGGGTCTCGCACTCAAGCTCTGGTGGCTCGGCCTCATCTGGTGGGGTGTCGCGCACGCGCTTGGTCTTTGGTTTGCCAAAGCCGACGCCCGGTTTTTGGATGTCCTCAGGCGTCATCTGAGCTTGCCCGGACATCTTGGGGCCTGAGCCCTCATCCATCCAACTCATTTGCAAATCCAACAGCCACGGGGGCCGTGCCCCCGGGAGTGAGATCCCATGCGCTTTCTCGATGAATTCCGCACCAAACCCATCACACTGGCCGATCATCTGCCGTGGGCGGCACTGGTTGCCCCCGGCGTGATCCTGAACAAAGATGGCAGCTTTAGTACTTGCGTGAAGTTTCGTGGGCCGGATCTGGAAAGCTCGACGCCTGAAGAGCTGATGGCTGTGCGCGCTAGACTCAACAATATGTTGAAGCGCTTGGGAACCGGCTGGTGCCTGCATATGGAAGCCCGCCGCAGAGTGGCTGATGCCTATCCAGATCAACAGCCTGAGAACGCCGTCGGCTGGCTTGTGGATCAGGAACGCAAGGCGCTGTTCGAACAGGCCGGTGCGGCCTTCGAGACCGATCATGTCGCGACGTTGACCTGGTTGCCACCAGCCGATGATACCCGCAAGGCCGAGACCTTCCTGTTTGAGAACCGCGTCGCCAATAATCGCGACTGGCGCGAGACTTTGGCTTTATTCCAGCGCGAGATCGGCATTTTGGTCGATCTGATGGCGGATGCTTTGCCTGAAGCGCGCTTGATGTCGGATCAAGACACGCTGACCTATCTGCATCAATGCATCAGCACCAAGCATCATCAGGTCGAGGTCCCAGAAACGCCAGTGTTTCTCGATGCTCAATTGGCCGACTGCCCGCTTGAAGGTGGGATCGCACCCAAGCTTGGCGATCAATATCTCCGCGTCGTCGGTATCCGCAGTTTTCCAGCCAAGACCTTGCCGGGATTGCTCGATGCACTTGGCCAATTGCCTTTCACCTATCGCTGGGTTGGACGCTGGATTGCACTCGACAAAGCCGGGGCAGAAAGCGAGCTCCTGCGCTTGCGCAAGCGCTGGTTTGCCAAGCGCAAAGGCATTGGTACGCTCATGCGCGAAGCTATCACCAAGGAAGATGTGCCGCTCGTTGATACTGATGCTGCCGCCAAGACTGACGAGTGCGATGGTGCGTTGGAAGCTCTGGGGGCGGAAGTCTGCGCTTTTGGCTGGCTGACGCTGACCGTGACCGTCATGGACGCCATCGAAGGACGCTCAGTCGAGAAAGCCCGTGCGGTGGAAGCCGCGCTTAATGCGCAAGGGTTCGTCGCGCGTACCGAGGATCTGAATGCCGTCGAAGCCTGGCTCGGATCGATCCCCGGCGAACCCTATGCCGATGTGCGCCGCCCCATGCTCTCAACACTAAACTTGTGCGATCTTCTGCCCATCTCGGCTGTCTGGGCAGGCCCCACGCGCGACACACATCTGGATGGTCCGCCATTGCTGATCGCAGAGACATCCGGTGCGACGCCGTTTCGCTTGAACCTACATGTCGGCGACGTCGGCCACACGATGATTGTAGGGCCAACCGGGGCAGGCAAGTCGGCACTTTTGGCTTTCATGGCGCTGCAATGGCTGCGCTACCCCAATGCCCGGATCATCTTTTTCGAGAAGGGCCGCTCTGCGCGTGCCGTGACCCATTGCGCCAGTGGGCGCTGGCATGCGCTCGGACCTGACGGGGCTTTTGCGCTTCAACCGCTGGCCCGGATCGACGAGACTGCCGAACGGGCGTGGGCTGCTGAATGGATCGCTGAAACCGTCGTGGCCGCTGGCGTCCAAATCACACCCAAGCACCGCGAAGAAATCTGGGCAGCCCTTGGCTCACTGGGAGAAGCCCCCAGAAGCCAGCGCACGCTCTCGATCTTCTCAGCCCTCTGCCAAGCCCGCGATATCACAGCTGCGCTTGAGCCCTTCACGCTCAAAGGCCCACACGGCTGCTTGCTCGATGCTGATCAGGCTCCATCGGCCATTAGTTTCTTCGAGACCTTCGAGACAGAAGAGCTGATGGCAACACCCAGTGCCATTGGGCCGGTTCTGACCGCACTTTTCCATGAGATTGAGCGTGGCTTTGATGGATCGCCTACCATGCTGGTGCTGGATGAGGCTTGGCTATTTCTAGGTGAGACCGGTTTTGCCGCCAAGATCCGTGAATGGCTCAAGACCCTGCGCAAGAAGAATGTGGCTGTGGTGTTTGCAACCCAAAGCCTTGATGATGTGGTGCGCTCACCCATTGCCGCGACACTGATTGAAAGCTGCCCGACACAGATCTTCCTGCCCAATCCGCGCGCGCTCGAACCAGCTTCGGCTGATCTTTATCGCCTGTTTGGTCTCAATAAACGCCAACTCGAACTTCTGGCGTTCGCG
>JAJTGP010000290.1 GCA_021299265.1 Hyphomonadaceae bacterium
CTAAGGTGGCGCGCGCGTTGATCAACATGTCATTGAACTTATGCAGTTTGCCCTTCCATTCGCCGTCCTTTAAGCGGATGAAGGTGGTGCCCGAAGCAGTGAAATCATCGATAAGATAGACATGCTCGAACTGTATATCGTCCTCGTCAGCTTCCTTGATCTTCTTGGCAAGATCGAGCCATTTCTCGTTGCCGATGTTCATCATCGGCACGACCTGCTCCTGAGTAATGCGGCCGCTGTTGGCCCGCCGCATAATGTCGATGCGGCTGCCGTCGCTCATGCCAATGAAGAGCGAGCGTCGCTTGATTCGCTTGAACGCCGCCACACCTTCGCTGCTGCCCCACACTTCATGGGGCTGAATGCCGGCCAGTTGGGCGGCGCGCCGCCGCAAATGCGGCGTTACCGTCTCCGGATAAAATGCCTCGATTGCGCGATACAGCTCAGCATTGGAGATATAGACCAAACGGTGCTTGACGAAATCATAGGCCGTCTGGCGATCTTCGGGATCGAACTGCTTCAGCCAGATCGCGAGGTTCTCGGTGAATCGCGATCCCGCTCGAAAGTCGCTGTACCCATCATATTTAGTCGCAGCCATTAGGCTTAGCCATGCATATTCGGCTGTCGCCACGCCATCGTCGGTCCAGTTCATGATTTGAGCGATCAATCGCAGACCGAACAGATTCATCGGCCCCACATCACTTCAAGTTCAAGGCTCGGCTCGCTCACAGCATTCTCCCCACACACATCCTTAGCGGAATGCGCTTTGCAAGTATAGAAATTGTGTGTCATTTTTGGAAGAAATAATCCATTGTGATGTTAGTTGTTGATTACGGTAACAAAGCCGCCCGGTAGCGTGGTGGGCCTTAGCCCACCTCCTTAGAGCCCGCCTACTCCGTTCAATTGGTAGAGATTTCAGGGGTAAGGTCATAAGCCTCAAACCGTGACACCAGGCCGGTGCATTTAAGCATTTGAATGCTTTCAGACCCCCGTTCAAATCCATCTGGATAACAACCGAATAAAGCAAATGAACCTTGTTTTTCCCTAAGTCGCTAGATCATTCGTTCCGATATAAATCAACTCAAACCGCTTCACCGGCCTGAAAATCTGCTGTCGACTCACAAGTGTAAATGCGTCTCTGGTGTCGAATTTCTGGAAGATGTCGAGGCCACGATCCAGGCTGATCCGCCAGCCTGAGTCAGCGACGATGTGGCGAGCATGGAGCTCCCCGGATTGTTCCATGTCCCACGTCAGACGAATACCAGCGCCTAGAACAGCATCGCGGATCGAGACCAGTTGCGCCTCCTGACGCTCCTTGCCGAACTCGTCGGGCGCGGTGACCAGATGAAAATCGACTTCCTGCTCGGCCGGCTTGTTGACGGCGATCATTTCAACGAGCTCCATCAGGTTCCTGAGCTGATGGAACATGCGGATATAGGGGTCGGTCAGCGTGATCTTGGATGCGCCTTTGAGATAAGGCCAGAACAGCCGCTCAAAGCTGATGCCCTTCTGGTTCTCTTCGAAGGTCCTATGCCCTGGCTGTGGGCCATCCGCGCTCAAAGCCAGGGAAGGAGCAGAGGCCCCTGCCCCATTTAGCACCTCTAATGGACTAGCAGGCGCTTCAGCGTCCTTCCTCCTGCTGTTGTACAGGTCGGGATACTCTCGCTCTTCCAGCGTCGTGACTTGCACTTTCTGGCCGGACTGGCGCTGATACGAGAAATCAGTCTCTGGATAGGTGCTGTCGATCCGGGCCAGCTGGTCCTTGACCCGCTTGCGGCACTCAAGCGCCAGGCTCAGCATCTCTGCAATTTCATCTTCACTTGCGCCGCCGCCCGGGAACAACAGCTTCATCAAGCCAGAGAAGGTCTTGTTGACCCCGTCGCGGTCTCGGGTCGAGATATCGCTCGAGACGGTGAAATGGGGCTTGTAGACCCCGGAGAGATCCTGATTTCGCAAGTGGCGCAGTATCTCGGCCAGATAATCAACCACAAAGCCATAGCTGTTTGAGAACATCTCGCTGCGGATTACTTCAACTTCCCATCCCGGGATATAGGCGTGAATCCGGTCGATGAAGGCTGAATCGTAGTATTTGTCTGGCAGTTCCTCAAACAGGTCGCTGTGCCGCAGCATATAGGGCACGGTGTGGGCCGTGTTGCCGACGAAAACCATGGAGGCTTCTGCCCCGAGCGTCTCGATCCCACGTGAGAACGACTTGTTCGCCATGTAGTTCTTCATGATGTCGACAAGTGCCTTGTCGACCTTCTTCTGACGACCGGCAAATTCGTCGAAAGCCACCACATCCCAATAGCCTACAAGGCCGATCTTGCCGCTGGTATTGTTCACGAACAGCTTCGGAACACTGACTTCGCCGCCTGAGATCAGGATGCCGTGGGGCGAAAACTCAGAAAAGATATGGGATTTGCCGGTGCCCTTTGGCCCCAGTTCGATCAGATTGTAGTTGCGCTCGACGAACGGGATCAGGCGCATGAGCTGCAACAGCTTGCTGCGGCGCCCAAAATGCTCCGGCTGGAAACCGACGGTCTGCAACAACAGGTCGATCCACTCATCTGTGGTGAAAGCCTGCCGGGCTGCCAGATAGCCCTCATAGTCAAACTTCGAAAGTTGGATCGGCTTCAAAGATGCGAGGTTCCAAGGGACGTCAGTGGATTCGCCATCGTGGAGATATTCGATGTCGCAGATGCACCAGACGCCGCCAACCAACAGCTTGGGGTGAGACTTAATGGTCTCGGTGCTGATGATGATCTTATTGAGGCCCAGATTGGCGAACGATGCCTCATAGACATTGTCCTTGTCGTTGAGCGTGGCGCTCACACGGTCGATTATCTTCCAGCGCCCCTTTTCTCGGATATTGGACTTGATCAGGCCGGCCTCGTTGCGATGAACATAGTGCTTGCGCAAAATGTCCTGCACCGTGGCAATCCCGGTCTCGATCGAGGCTTCGTCATTGGTCGCGCAATACTGGCCGAGGAGATATTCCAGCACATAGGAGGGAACGATCGCATTGCCCTTGACGGCCTTCACCAAATCCTTGCGCACCACAAGGCCGGGGAAATGCTGATTGATCTTGTCGTCCAGTGTGGTCATGGCGGGCCTTAAAAGTCGAAATCGGTTGCGATGCTGCGTTGCAGCTTGAAGCGTTCTTGCTTGTAGCTTCGGAACTGGCTGGTGCCGTCGATTGCCTCTTCGAGCTTCAAAAGCACCTCTTCTCCATTGAAGGCATCGGCGTCACGGCTGAGCAGCAAGCGCACCTGGGTTTCCCGCTCGCGCTGGTTCTCACTGCGCAACTCGAATGAAAGCGTCTGGAGGTTGGAAATGGGCGTCCCGCTGCCTGACCAAAGCCCGACCCGTAGCGCACGTGCGCGGACCTTCTCGCTGACGGCGGTCTCTTGATAGAGAATCACGGCGTGTTGTCCGGCCGTGATCGAGCGGTTGGCCGAAATCACCGAAACCTCAACCTGGCTCACATCGCTCTGCCGCTTCTTCGAGATCGTGACCACGGGCACGACGACCTCCTGCAAGGAGGCGCCGCCATGAACGAAGCGGCTGCCACTGCCCTGACGGCGCAGGCGATTGATCGACTTGGGCACCATCACTTCCATGTCACCAGCCAGGCCGAGGCGCGCAGCCTTGAAGTGCGCCAGCCCGTGGTCAGGCCGCAGGCCCCTGCCCAGCACGAAGCGGCGGTTGACCGACATGATCTCGTCACCGGCTACTTCTGCTGACGAGAAGTCGCTCTCCTCGATCGGACGGTGCTGGTAGAGGAAGCCGTGGTCAGCGGTCACGATGACATTGCTGGCGTTGGCGGCAGATAGCTTTTTGACGAGCCGGACGATGTCATCGAGGGCGGTCTCGGCAGCCTGAAACACCCGGTCTTCAGTCGCGATCTTGTCGCCAATGGCATCGATCTGGTTGTGGTAGATATAGAGGACATCGCAGGCACTGAGCTGTGCGCGGGATTCGTCCTTGTTGAGGTCCATGAACTCCTCAAACCGCATGGCGACCCCGCGATCACCGGTTCGCCCTGCGTTCAACAGCTTGCCGCGTGCTTCCAGCCCGACTGTGTTCTGGCCATCCAGCAGGACTGTGGCATCGCCGCGCGGGGCAATCTCCAGCTGCTTGTGCGGCAACAGCGAGGCCATGCCGAGTTGGGTATAGCTTGGCAGCATACCGAGCACGGGTGTGATCTGGGCGTCATACCGGTCGAGCTGGCGGACCATCTCGGTCAGCTCGTGGGCGCATTCATAGCGCAGCGCGTCGGAGATGATCACACAGATCCGCTGATCCTTGCGTCGGAATGCACCGACGTGATCGACGTAGAAGCCGCTCTGCAACCCATGCTGGAGGCAGGACCAGTGCGCGGTGCTGTCCACCTGCACCTGCCAAGCCTCGTTCAGGCGGGTCAGATAGCGGTTCACATACTGGTTCTCGATCTGCTCGAACAAAGGCTGCAACAGGCTTGGCTGGGCCGCGCGCTGCGTGTGCAGGATGAATTTGCGATAGAGCTGATCGATCCGGAACCACGTATTGGCATAGCGCGTGATGCCATCATCAAAACTGGTCACGCCCAGATGCGCGCGGGCCAGTTCATCTTGGAACTCAGCCGCGTGCCGGATTGCTTGGTAGAGGTCGCGGTACTTGTCGTACCAGATCGTCGTTTGCCGTTCGCGCACCCATCGCAGCACGTCGCCGACGGGATAGCGCTGGCCCGCGACGTCTGCCACCAAGGCCTTGATCAGATACTGATCTACCAGCTCGAAGGCATTGGCCTCCAGCAAGTTCCGGTGATCGCGGCCGGCAATGTCGGCCTCGATGCCGAGATCGTCGGCGATCATATCCGAGAGTGTGTTGAACACCTCGACGCTGTTGCGGTTGTTCTGCCAGCGCTGAAAAAACACCATCGCGTCGGCATTGAGCGTCTCATCAGCGCCCACTTGCGCGCGATGGACTGAGCGGAAGAGCCATAGCGCAAAGTCCTTCACGCTGGGCTGGCTGGCGCCGTAGCCGTGGCGGTGCTGTACCTCGCGCCACAGGAAATCATGGAGGCCGACACGCGTGATCAGGCGCATGTGCTCGTCACCGTCGCGTGAGAGGTCTGAGAGCAGCGCCTCCATCACCGTATCAATGTCGCCGCGCGTGTTGGCGCAGATGGCCAGCATGCGGCGGCGCACGTCGCCGGGGGTGTCGGTTGGCTTCAACAGGCTTTTGAGTTGCTCAAGTCGTTTGGCCGAGCGGAAGAACTCCGCATGGGCCTTGATCACCTCGTCGAACTGATCGGGCAGGCCAAGCTCAGTACGCCAGATCGCGGTCTGATCGGCCTTGAAGGTGCCGTGCGCCAGCTCGATATCGAGAATCCAATTGTCGATGTCGTCGGGGCGCGGCTGATCGCGATAGATCAGGAACCGGCCAGCGGGCTCCTGACGCAGCACCCGGTACTTTACCCCAAACTCATTGTTGGCGAGGTGGATCTTCGTCACGCCGTCGAGCGACAGCGCGTCAAACACCGGGCGCATTTCCCCGGTCGGATCGGTCCACACCACGATCCGCCGCTCTTCAAACTGGGCGGCCAACCCTTTGGCGATGCGGTCCAGCATCACTCTTCCTTGTCTTCCAGGCCCTTGATCGGCTTCAAGGCTCCCGCGAATTTGGGGTAGTTGGCCTTCACGCCATCGTCGAGATCAATCTCGATGCGCTGCTGTGCCATGGGCAGCAGCACTTCGCGCTCCCAGTCATCCAGTTCGGCGATCTGGCGGGTGATTTCGGGGGCGTCTTTTTCGGCTGCACGGCGCTCGGCGACACTGGCGTCAGGGTCACTCTGGATCCGGCCAAGCTGTTTACGGTGTGCTTCCAGCTGGTCACGCAAAGGGCGCACATAGTCGGTCAGCACCGTGCCGACCGTGGCGGGCGTATAGCGGTGCATATAGATCAGGGCGTTGAACGTGCCCTTGGGGCTGGAGAACATCCAGTAGATCGGCCGCTTCTTGTAGCGGCGGACGTGATAGTCAAAGAAGCTCTTCACGAACCACTTGCGCACGTCCTTGCCGAGAGCATCCTCGATGAAGGCCAGATTCTCTTCAAATCGCTCCTCGCCGAACGTCACGCGCAGGAACTTGCGGAACCGGGGGGTGATGTCATCGGCAAACCACTCCCCCTCCAGCATCGGGATCACGTTGTCGGCGTCGGGTTCAAAGCTGGGCGCGGGCACTTTGGCCAGATACTCGGCCAGAGTGTCGCCCTGATTGGCGAGGATCAGGCCCGGGGCATCGAGGCTGTAGCGGCCGAACATGCAGCCCACGGCATAGTGCAGGAACTCAGCCATCGCATCGGCCCGCAGCTGCTCGTCCAACTCGGCGGGCGTCTTCTTGCCGCCATAGCGATAGGCCGGATTGCAGGTGAGGCTAATCTCCTCCAGCGGCACGTCGGGCGTCAGTTCATCCTGCAGGCCATAGGCGTCGATGAAGATGCGGTTGTTCTCCACCTCCAACCGCTGCATCTCGTCGGTCATCGACTGCCAGTGGGTGCGGAGGGCGGTGTAGGTGGCGGCCAGCGTGTCGGAGCGGTGCTCGGTAGCGAGCAACGGAAGGGTGGTGAAATCCCAGCTAGTTTCGTAAGCGTCCCAGTCGGAACGCGATAAAATCTGGCATTGCTTAGACACTAAGCGAGTACCCTCATTCTCCCATATCGGATAGTTTTGAATCTCTCCAGCAGTGAATGTGATTGTTGGACTCATCATCTTTGCGAGATTGCTGACAAATTTGGAGTTTAGAAAAGCCAGCATACCTTCGATTGAAAAAACATCTTCGAGCTTTGGGTGGATCGCTGATCCAACTTGATCAAATATTGAGTTAGTTGGAAGTCGGCGCACATTAAAGCCACCAGACGAGATTACACCCCAAG
Source organism: Hyphomonadaceae bacterium (assembly GCA_021299265.1). Classification (GTDB taxonomy): domain Bacteria; phylum Pseudomonadota; class Alphaproteobacteria; order Caulobacterales; family Aquidulcibacteraceae; genus Aquidulcibacter. The sequence goes on from JAJTGP010000290.1 coordinate 6,913, forward strand.
TTAAGCCATCTCTAAAGTAGCGCTCTCTGCTTCTAAGATTTGCGCCATTTGCTTCTAATGCCTTACCATTGTTCTGGTAATTGATTACAAAGTGGTGGTTACCTGCCCATCGGCGGAAGTCTCCGCCTTTTGAATAAGGAAACCATTTCCCACTGCTTCCAAAATTGAAGTTAGAATCCCTGTTGCAGACTTCGTGCCATTGACGTGTAAAGCGCGGTAGGTCACCGCCGGTATCCATCCCTTTTGCAACGCGGCTTCCAAATTTCTCAAGTGATGAATAAACTTCCACAAATTTTCTGCTAGCCCAATAGACCAGAGGCGCGCCTGGAATTTTTTCGAAGTCTTCTGTGGTTGCGGCAGCTAGTCGTTCGTTTTGCGGCGGAAACACAAATGGTACACCCTGATCGTCAGTTTCATAGTAACGGACACAGCAAAAGGCCGCTTTGTATTGGGGGGCGTGGTACTTTTTTGTTACGAAACCCGCCGTTCCAAAGTTAATACCCATACTCGTTCCGCCTTTTCCCAAATATGGCATGTGGACGAGCGATTTAAGCGTGTATTTCTCGAGGAGTTTAGACCGCATTTTCTCATAAGAGGAAAGAAACATCCAGCTTTCCATTGTCACCATTGCGGAATACGCCCGAGAATGAACAAGCCCGAAGCCGCGTTCTATAAACATCGCAAACAAATCAGACTTGCTGTCAGGGAATTTGCCCTTGGCAAAATCGGCCAGCACCGGGTTCATACCCTTGCCGCCCATGTAAGGCGGGTTAGCCACCACCACATGATAACGCGGCGACAGATACTCCGCCATTTCGAGCACCCGCAGCACGCGGGCATGGGTCTCACGCCGGACGAGGTCGCTGGTAAAGTCTTTGGCCGCCAGAACCCGACGCGCCTCGGCCACATCAGGCAGCTTCGGTGTGATCAACGCGCCAAAGTTCCTGGCCTGGGCAAACTGGCCCAGCGTGTCGCGCAAGGGGCCGGTGAAGAGGTCGCGGCCTGCCACGGCGATATAGTCAGCCAGCTCCTGCGCTTCGAACGCCACATTCTCCATCACGCAGATGTTCGGCTGCACCGGAGTGCGCAGGAACCGGCGCCTGCGCGCTGCGGCCTTCATGGTCAGTGCAAATGCCGCCAGTGCACCCGCCCGATCATCAATCTCGATGCCGTAGAGATTGTGCGTCAGGATCAGGCTGGGGATTTCAGCAGGGTCATAGCCTTCTTCCTCATAGATCGCATACAGCAGATCAAACGCATAGGTCAGCATGTGGCCAGAGCCACAGGCCGGGTCGCAGATCTTGATTTCTTCCGGCTTGCCGATCTTCAAAAAGTCGGTCTCAGGCTCCACCGGCGCGATGTAATAGTCCATCTGCGCGGCCAGCTTTGATCCGGGCCGGTTCAAAAGCCAAAGCCGCCCCAGCGAATTCTCTACCAGATAGCGCACGATCCAGTGCGGGGTGAACAATTGGGTGGCGGCGGGGATGTTCTCAGGCGTGATCTTGACGTTCTTCTTCAAGCCCGCAAACACCTGATCCTTCTTCTCGCTGATATAGAATTGATAGAGCCAGCCGATGATCTCCACATCCTGGCAGGCCTCCTCGCTCATCACCGTGCGCAGTTTGGCAATCAGGCTGCCCTCGGCCAGAAGGTCGGTTGGCATCAAAATCTCAGTCGGATCGTCCACCGCTTCAAACAGGAATGGCATCGTCTTGTGCCAGTGATGGCAGGCCGCCAGCACCAGCTTCTGAAACGCCTCGCCCTGTGGATCATGCGAGGGCGCACGCCCTTCCAGCAGGTCGCGCACACTCTGCGCCGTCACCGCTGGCACCTCGACCCCGATCACGCCTGCCATCGCTTCAGACAGGATTTCGGGCCGTGTCTCGCCTGCCCGGGGCGAGAGCACCATCGGGGTCAAATGCCCGCTGGCATCCATGTAACGCAGCGCCGTGAACCGGTTGAACCAGACATAGGCCACGCGCTCAATCACCCGGTCACGCGAGGTCGCTGCAATCTCGCGCTCCAACTTCTGCACAGCAAATGGATGGGCCCGCCGTGCCCCACTCTGATCGGCCAGCACCTGATCGAGCTTGGCGCTGACCTGCTGGCGCAACGTGTTGCGGGCATCCTGGGCGAACTTCTTCAATCCATTGGTGTCCATCAGAGCTTGATCCTCTTGCCCTTGGCGATCGCGTCGAGAAGGTTCCCGCGCAATTCATCCACATAGGCCTCGATCTCGCCTGTCGTGGTCAAAAGCGGGCTCACCGGGCGTGGATTGAGCTGTGAGATCGGCACAAATTGTGGCGCAGGCGGCGAAGGCACGAATGGCTGTGTGGGCTTCTCGCCGACATGCCCCGGCCCGGCACCGGGCTCCGGCGTCGGCTCTGGTCGTGGCTCTAGCGTTGACACCAGAGGCTCTGGCGGAGTTGGCGTGGTTGCCCCTGCTGCTGCCGCGCGCTGCAGAAGGCCCATAAAGGTGCCGTCTGAGAAGCGCGCCAGTTGGCCCTTGATCAAGTCCGGCACGTCTTGGCCCAGAATGTCATCGCAGGCACGGTTGAATGCGGCCAGTATCAGGGCCTTTTCAGCCTCCGACACCCGCGCCCACTCCTGCAAGCCTTCCAATGTGGCCTTCAGACCCAGAAGCTCAGCTCTGGCGCTTTCGCGCGCGGCATGGGCGGCCTGATCGAGATCGCCCCGCAATTGGTCAAGCGCGGTCTTGACCGTGTTGGCGATGCCGGAGCGATAGGCATGGGGGTCCGCCAGCGCCAATCGCAAACCCTCGACCCGTGTCGGATCAAGGCTCGCCAGCACGCCTGCTTTCTCGCGCAGGAAGCTTGCAGCCTCATCGAATATCTGCCGCTGCTGGCCATCCATGAAGCGGCTGATCGGGGAGATCACCTGCTCCTTCATGTCCAGCAGGGCCTCGCCCTTTTCTGGCAGGGATGTGACCCAACTGCCCGACGGGAGGGCCTTCAGGCTCTTGATGGCAGCCTGCACGGGCACCAGTGCCTCAAGGAACGGGTATCGTCCCTGCTCGCGCAGCCGCAGTTCGATCTGGCCCAGGAGGTCATTCAAATAGGCTGCGGCTTCCTTTTCCAGCCCCTTGGCGTCCCGGCCCTCAGGTGCGCGATCCATCAGGTCTTGCAGGAATTTCCGGAACGTGGAGACCTGGCCCGCTGTGAACTCCGCCTGTTGATCCAGCACGATGCTGGCATGCTTGTGGTTGTTGTTCAGCGTTCTTGGAACCTGATCGCCTTCCAGAAGCGCGCCATCCATCGAGGCCTCGAGCTTGCCGCGGCCGATCAGACCGGCCGTCAGGGCCAGAACCGCAAACTCAGACCAGCCACACGGCTTGGTCGTGAAGCGTTCCAGCAGTGTCTTGACCGTGGTGCGCACCCCATTGCGCGCATTGTTGGCCAGAGCGTTCAGCAATTCCTGTTCGGGTTCGCTTGGCGCCGTCTCGCCCAAGCCCTGAAGCGTCTGTGCGCCCTGCTTGAACAGCCGCGCAATGTCGATCTCGCCATAGGACGCCCCGCGCAGCATCGGCAGGCTGGTATAGACTTTGTCGACTAGCGCCTGGAAGCCCTTCTGGAGCCGGGCATTGGGATCGTCGCCGCGCACCTCGATTTCCTGTCCGCGCACCCAGATGCGGGCCTCACCAATCAACGAGCGCGCCCGCCCCTCCAAATCGCGCCAACGCAACCCGTTCTGGCGCCCCTTGTCTTCGATGATGCCGCGCAAACGATCCGGTGCCGTTGCCCCGTTTTGCTTCACATACTTGTCGGTGCGCTTCCACGCGACGAGATCGGCCCGGAACCGTTCATCCGCAGGCAGCAACATCACCAAATGATCGCTGCTCAAGGTCTGCATCGCGACGCTGGCATCTGTGGCCGGCACATCGGAAAATGGTGTGATCAGGTCGCCCGACAGCTCATAATCCCGCCCCTGCAAAACACCATCCAGCCTCTGGGCAAACGAGAAGTCCTGGCCGCTTGCCTCGTGTTTCAGCTTGCGGACCTTGATGGTCTGCTCGAACAGGATCCGGGACAGTTCTTTGGTGATCTCGCCCCGGTCGATGTCCATCGACTTGATTTCCTGCTCGACGTCCTTTTCCTCATTGGTCAGATATTCGAACAGCTCGCCGTTGCGCTGGATGTAAGTCTCTTGCTCGAGGCGCGCGAGCGCGGCCTCGACCTTGCGCCGAAGCTCCGTGACGTTGGTATCAAAGCCGTCGAGCAGCAGAATCGCGATGTTGCGCGCTGTGGCCTTGAACTCCTTCACATATTTGACGAGGAACAAGGCCTTGAGGACCTTCAGGGCAAACGCATCGCCGAGATTGTTCTCGGCCATGATGATGGATTGCTGCGCGGCAGACTTCAGCGCGGTCCGGATCCCCTCAAACATCTGGTCAAACGTTGCGAGCGTGCCCACATCCTGTCCGGCCAGCGTTTTGCCCACTTCCTGAAACACGCCGAGCATCGAGCGTTCGCCGACCGAGCTATGCTTGCCCTCAAAGGCATTGTGCTGGGACAGACCGACGATCGCGGACTGAAACAGAGGATATTGATAGGGGACGAAGGGGAAGCTGTTGATGAAATGGTCGCGGTCCCGGAAGTTCTCGAACTTGCGCGATGCGTCGGTAAAATCGAACAAGGCTTTGAAGTTGCCGCTCTGGCGATGATAAAGGTCTGAAAGCAGGTTGATACCCGCTTCGGTCTTTGCCAGCAGGCGCCGTTGGATCACTTCGGCCACATCCTGGCTGTTAAGCGGGATGCGCCTTTGAAACCGGGCTTGGATTTTGGAGAAGTCGTTCTGCTGCTGCTTCGTGAGGTCGCCAAGAACCGCAGTGATCTCCTGTTGGGCCGTGACCACGATCCAGGCGCGGCCTCGGCATTTGGTGTTCAGGCTTTCGGCAACCGTCTGCAGATTGGTCATCAGCTTTACGTTGTCAGCGATGTACTGGCCGACCTCATCAACAAAGAAATTCAGCCGGAACTTGGGACCCTTGCTGTCGATATAGGCCCTGACGCGCTCGGCGAAGTCTTCAATCGAGGCCCGGTAGTCAGCCCGGTACCGGTCGAGAATTCCGCTTGCTTCAACCGCAGGCATGCCAGTCGCAAGGGCGACTGCTTTTCCGATCGCCTCAGCTTCGAACATGTATTGCTCGCGGCCCCGCTCCCAGTCGATGCCTGAGGCATCTTTGAAGGCGGCTCTGAACGCCTGGAATTGACCCTTGCCATCAAGGTCGCGCTCGAACTGTGCGATGAAGGGCTGCTTGCCATAATAGCCGCAGGCCTCGTCAAAGACCTTCTGGAAAACGCCGAGCAAGGCATCGATCTGGGTTTTGGCTATCAGATCGGACTTCTGGTCGATATTGAACAGAATGCTGCGCGAGGGAATGGCGACTGCCTTCTTCAAATCCGCCTGCAGGATCGTGTTGGACGTCACCTTCTGCAGAAAATACTCTCCAGCCGGACGGCCCTCCACGTCCCGGTTCTCCAGAACCATTGCGAGCATCTTGAGCAAATGCGACTTGCCAGAGCCGAAAAACCCCGAGATCCAAACCCCGTTCGCGCCATCCTCATTGGAATAGGCGTCGAGGAAAATCTCGAGCTGGCGCTCGATCTCATTGGTGATCACATATTCATCAAGCTCGGTCTTGAGGCCGGCGTGATCATCGGCCTTGATGACCCCTTCAATCTTGCGGTCAATTGGACGGTCGAAAATCTCTTTGAGCTTCTGGGTCACGCGGATTAGGCTCCGTAGTTCAAGATGTTGAACGCGCGGTAGAATTTGTCGTCGAGCAAGCGCCCGAACAGGTCGAGCGATGCGCCTGTCGCAAGGCTATGGGCATAGGTCCCAGGGAAAAACAGCACGGTCGGTTGATCCTTTGCCACACTCTGCAAATTGTTCAGCACGTTATGAGATCGAATATAAGGGAACACTGCGCCAATACCGGTCAGAACGAGAATGTCGAAACGGCTCTCATTCAGTCGCGCGGCAATTGCTGGCACCAGATGGTCTTCGGGGTCGAGCACACTTTGCATCAGCTCTTTGAGCTGATCCTTTGGCATCCCGCCTTCGCGTTCGAGCACGCGGTCCAAAAGCCCACGCGCCGTCAGCAGGTCCAGCGACAACTCGTAAAGATCAAGCACGAGCACGCGGACGCCGCGCTGCTCCAGCTGCTCGAATAGCCGTACCTGCATTCTCTCGACATCGATCGTGCTCTCTGGCGAGTAGGGACAGATAAAAAAGGGAACATCGTTTCCCGGCCCCTCGCCTTTAAGAAAGCGCGTCGATGCCATCACCGTCACCAGATGATCCTGCAACTGATTGACGCTCATACCCCCACGCACCCCAGCTCCCGTCATGCTCGCCTCGCCAATGGGAAACACTCGAATTCGCCACCATCACCATCCTCCCAGAGGTGCTGAACGCGCGGCGGCAGCACAATGGCAAGAATGCGATTGTCCTGATCAATTAGGCCTGCTTCCCGCATCAAACGAAATAGCACGGCGCGCAGCTTCTGGCGGGTTGTCAATTCCAGCCGCTCAAGCTCCGGTGCCCACTCGGCTTTGCGCTCGATGAAGGCATCGAAGTCGTCATAAGTCACATTGGGGATGTAGGATGAATAGTGCTTTCCAAGGACTTCTATAGCAAATTCCTCAATCAATCTGTAGGCTCGGCATGTTCCGATCCAGATTACACAGGTTCTCTCTTCCGCGTCTCCCTCAATGAACACCTCAAGTTCCTGCGTGTTCAGTTCCCGCAACTTGTGTGCAGTTTCACGCAAAAGCCGCTTGCCGGAGCTTTCCCGCCGCGATGAAAACACCTCTTCACCGAGCGCTCGTTTGGTCGCCTCTGCCCAGTCTTCGCAGCGCCTGTAAATGCTGGCGAGCTCAACGGCCTCGTTGACGTGAAGGCCGCCGGTTCCAAAAGACAGACGGTATGGTTGGAGATTGGAATGGTGTACGTCCACACCCGGCATCAACGACGCTTGATCGTCGACCGCCTTGAATTGCGTGGATGATAACTTAGCCATTGTTTCCTATTTGGTTTTTGGTGCGTTGACACATATCGAGGCAGTAAAATGAGAAAGAGCGCCCCCTCGCTCCGCAGCTTCAAACCATCGCGGGCACAGGATCGAGCGGTTTCCCGGTGAACGGCGCGACTTTGATCTCCCCTTCCCGCTTGCGGGTTTGGGCAATGTCGAAGCTGTTCTGCATCCGCATCAGCGTATCCATTGATACGCCGAAGGCCTTTTCAATCCGCAAGGCCATTTCGGGAGACAGGTGCGCGCGCTCATTGAGCAACGTCGAGAGCGTCGCCCGCGTCACCCCTAAAACCGCCGCTGCCGCGGTGACCGACAGGCCCAGAGGCTCGATGATCTCATGCTTCACAAAGCTGCCCGGATGGGCGGGGTTCTTCAGCCGAAAACCAGAAATCGTGTCCATAGCCACCTCCTAGTGGTAATCCTCATCGTCCAAGTCGATGATCTCGATCTCCTCCTGATTGATCCGAAACGCTAGCCGCCAGTCCTCGTCACGAACAAGCTCCAGGTGCCCTTGCGGTCGCCGGTCAGAAGATGTGCCCTCCGACTTGGCACCGTCCGCAACTCGTCCTCCCGCTCCATGTCTTACAGGAAAGTCACCATGCAGCGGATCTTGGCTACGACAACAGGCTGCAATCCGCTAGCATCATCGCTCTCGATGAAACGCCGCAATCCCTTATGGACCACGTCCCTGATCTTCCTGCCTCAGCCTATTAGACAGATATGTATGGCGTCAAGTGACGCTATACACTTTCTTTACGGCCAAGCCTTGGCTGCTAACTTAGGTGTTGCCACAGGATTTCAAAGCGGACTTTAGTGCCGATGAAGGTAACGACCTTTAGAGCAAGTTTCGAGCAACTAGCTTCTGGTTCGGCTTAGCTTTGAATTGCTGAGCACTTGTGCGCCGCTCAGTGGCGGCACTAGTGTTAAAGCTAAACGATGTGCTGTTCTAGGAGGACTAGGCAGGCGGCTTTTTGAGGAAAGTTTGTGAATACCGCCCTTAGTGACCCGATGCCCAAGCTCTAACCTCCCCTGCCCGCCAACGATGGCGGCAACTGCCAAAATGGGTTGGTTGTGGGAAGCCAATTGCGGGGTTTCGGGTTCGCTCCCAAATGGCCTTTCGTCCGAGTTTCAAGTACGCGCAAACCATGGCAGTGGTCCACCATTCGTCGTTTTCCCAACCATTTGAAAGCGTTACAGGCACACTTGTCGGCGCACGCAACAATGCGGGCTCTTTTGTCGGTGTTTCGTCTTTCATCTCGACTTCAGCAATCAAACCATCGTTGGCTGCCGGTTCGGAGTTAGCAACCTGATCATTCGCCGCTTCAAACGGCTCTGGTTCTGGCGGTGGCAGATTTACCGACAACGTCGATTCAGTATTTTCTGTAGTCCATCCGCCAAACATATCCATTTGGGCGGAGTGGGCTGGTTCGGGTTTGCGTTTAGCCATGGCTCTATTTCCCCCCTGACGTGCGGCATTGGTGGCGATGGCGAATGCCTCGACCCGCAGAAAGCGCGAGATAGCAATCCACGGCATCGCGAACATAGCCTTGGGTTTCGGTAATGTCGGGGACGCGACCAAGGCGCGCGACACGACCGGGGCCGCTGTTGTAGGCGGCAAGTGCCAGCCGCAGATCGCCGAACCGACCGATTTGGATGGCCAGATAGCGCGCCCCCCCTCGCAGGTTTTGCTCAATGTCGAAGGCATTGGTGACACCCAGTTCACGGGCTGTGCCTGGCATCAATTGTGTCAGGCCACGCGCACCAACGGGACTGACTGCATCGGGATCATAAGCGCTTTCAACGATCACCAACGCGTGGAGAAGTTTCGGATCAAGGCCCGTTTCAGCGGCGATCTGAGTGATCAGCTCGTCTAGTGGCTGATCGGCAGGCAAGAGACGGACTTCGCCATAATCGGGAACAGGATCGATCACAAATGGATCGGATAGAGGTTCGGAAACTGAATTGCTCCTTTGGCGCGGACTGGCAGGCGGAACTTGCTGTACCACGCGTGGGAGAGTCTGAGGCGGCAGGCTGGCCTGTTGAACCATGGGCGCTCGATCAACAGCCATGCCGGGTTCAATAAACAGACCGCCACCTGCTTGGGTCCAGTCAGGTGGATCGGCGAGAGCGGGCGTCGCCATTACGGATGTGGAGAGTAGACTGATCGCGAGAATTACTTTTCGGCTTACCATGAGATGACCTCCTGATAGGTTCCAGACAGCTCGCGCCTCAGCACGGGGCCGAAATAGCGGCTGTCAAAGCTAGATGGGTGATCGCCTAGTAGAAAAACTTCGCTGGGCAAAAGGGTGTGGCAGTCGACCCAGAACGGCAGCAAGGTGCCCTGGCTGTCGCGTCGGTCGGCATGGACCGCGCGACCGCGCACGGTGACCGTGCCTGCTTGGCGGCAGACGGTTTCTCCAGACAAAGCCACGACACGCTTGATCAGCATGGTGTCGGCTGGATAGCCAAGCCGCCCAACCAGATAGTCTTTCGCATTCTGGTTCATCGGCATCGCGATAATGTCGCCGTGCTTGAGATCGCCAACCCCGCCAGTACGGACATAAAGCCCTTTCTGCATCGAGATCGTCTCATTGATGATGGCAGGCGGGTTAGCCACCAATTCTGGCAAGGCTGGTGCTGACGCCAAAAGCGCATTGGCGATCACAAGGTGAAGGAGAGCACTCGTATTCATTGGTGTGGCTCCAAAATGAGATCACGGGTCAACAAGACCTGCACGCGCGTGCCTTGGCGGACCCGGATGGTTGGTTTGACGTCGAGTTCGCGGTCAATCATGCGGCCTCCGACACGGGCCGCTTCAGCCGCAGCCGCGTCGCCAATGTCGCCGATAATGCTGCTGTCTCTGTCTTCTCCATCACGGCGGGCAACTTCCCCCAAAGTGGTTATTGCCCCCGCAAACAGTGTTGCGGTTAGTAATTGGGGAATACGCCGGTCAACACGGCCTTGAACGCCGCCTACGCCTTGGCTGTCGATGCCTGGTTCACGGTTCAAGGTGATCGACCGACCATCAGGGAAAAGCAGGCGCTCCCAGGTCAGGAAAGCGCGCCGTTCGCCGTAAGTCTGCTCACCATCAAAACGTCCGATCAACCGGGCACCTTGGGGGATCAAGAGATAGCTACCCGTAACTGTATCAAAGACATTCTCGGTAACAACCGCCAAGACCCGGCCTTCCCGTTCAGTATCAACCGCAGTCAGCAAAGCCGCTGGAATAACCGTGCCTGCCTTGAGTTCGTAAGGCGACAGAGGGGCGAGAATGGCGCGATCACCATAGACTGCCTCATAATCCTCCCGCCTTTGAATGCGCGCAGGCCCAGTCGAAGCCGGTGCTGGTGTTGCAAGCGCCGCTGTTTGTGTTGATGCGCCAACATCAAAGAACAGGCCAGAGCGTTGTGCTTTTTCCAGTTCCGATGGGCCTCGCGGTTCGCGTAGGTTTGTTGGAACCTGTTGAACCGCCCCTGGCGCATATGGACTCGATGGCCTTGGTTCGCGCGGCGCGCTTTGCACCATTACACGCGGTGCATGGGCAGGCCCTGAGGCAATGCGTTCTGGTGGAGATGTCTCTGTAGGTAAGGCCTCTTCCGGCAGCTCCGCGGGTGCCTTGGTAAGATCAGCGTAACTGACTGGCCCGTCGGAGAGCACATCAGCGGGTCGAACAGACCCTGGCGGTGTGCGCTGGTTCTGTTCAGCTTGTTTGGCGCGGGCTTCTGCACGCACCGCTGGCGAGACAACGAAAGCATAAACAAAGGCCAGCGATAGCACACCTGCACTAACCATAAAGACCGTGCGGACCGATTTTTTATTGATCTGCTGGGCAGGCTTGGGTGCCGTGCGCGCATTGAGTGCATGGCCGCCAGTGAGCGGCGGCGGCAGTGCATCAGGGCTCACTTCTGGGGTATCAGCCATCGTCATGAGCGATCCCCTTTGCGTTCAATGCGGACGACGCGGGGATTATCGCCACCTAGGCGCAACTCAGCGCGATCAAACAGACGATCAACGACATAGACCGACCCTTGCTTGCGCCAGTTAGTGAGTTGCGCTTCGCCATTCTCACCCATTACAAACAAGGGCGGGGCTTCGGTGGAGGTAAGGCTATCGGGGAAGGTAATGAAGGTCTGGCGACCATCATCGCTTACCGAAATCGGTGTCCAATCAGGCCTGCTCCATCCCGCCCGAATACGGTAATTCTGGTTCAGGTTGGCGATATCGACTGTTTGTGCGGCGGGCAGTACTGGCAGATTTGTAGTGCCGTCAGTCGTCCCGGCCTGCGTTGATCCATTGGGCAATGTATTGGCGTAGGTCCAGGTAACGACCGCATTGAACGCGTCAGTGCTCTCGCCTGCCCGCAGCGACAAGAGATACATGCGCCGGTTGGTCGCAATCACCATATTGGTGGCGATACCGGCCCGAAATGGCTTAATCAGGATCTGACTTTGTTGGGCATTGCCCTCACCAGATGTCGTATCGCCGATCATCCAGCGTTCGGTATCACCGGCAGCCTTGTTGATGATGCGTTCGCCGGGCTCAAGGGTCAGCGCGGTAATCCGCATAGGCGCTGTCCAAACTTCATAGACCCGGCCTTGCTCAAAGCTAAACACTTGGGCCGCATTGACGAAGCCATCCGCGCGTGAAGGGGCCAGTGCCTCGGCATTGGCCGCGCGAATGGCGGCTGGACCGCTTGCTGGACTGGTCGCCCCATCATTTCCGGATGGTGAGACCGCGCGAGCCGGTGTGGCCGCCCGTCTAGTTTGGCTTGCCGCGCGCCGTGTTGGCGAATTTGTCCGGCGCGCTGAAGATGTGCGGGCCGAAGCTGACGCCTGGGTCTGGCGTGCTTGAGTTTGGCGCACCTGTGCGTCAGCGGCATTTGGAAAGACCATAACGGGAATGGCTGTGGTCAGGAGAAGCGCCAGACTGCCTGCCATGCAAGCAGCCTTGGGCGCGATCATTGTGCGTCGAGTGTCCATGATAAATCCTCGATTTTGATGCCAAGTGGGTTTTTCATCAGGTCGGCTTCAGAGCGCGGTGGCTCAAACCGGACAGTGACAAGTGCGCGCCAACGCTGCGCACCTGAACTCATGCCATTGGTGAATTTCTCTTCGCGCCACTGGATGTCGAAGGTCTTCTCCGAGCGTGGCACAACATTGAGCACCGAGACAGCAACAGCCTCGCGGCCTGCATTAGCGAAGGGATCATTTTCCTGCGCCCAGCTATTGAGATAGGCAGCACTTTTCGGTGTTGTAAAATCATAGGCCCGCATGAAATTCTGACGGATCAGAACCGGATCAATGCTCTTGCCGCGCACGTCTGCTATCCAACGCGACAAGGCGAAAGAAACTTGGGCCTCATTCGGGCGGTATCTCTGATCAAGTGCTGTAATCTTCTGGGTCTGACCCCAGGTCGAAACCTCGACGATGAAGGGCTTGACCACCGAGCGCTGGGCTTGTGCCCACCAGCCTGCTCCGAGGAAGCCCGCAAAGAAAAGCGTCCCAAAAGCCATATTGCGCCAGTTGCGGGCATGAGACAGGGTCAGGCCCATACGGTCGTCCCAGACTTGGCCAGCGCGATGATAGGGCGTGGCAATCGGTGTGGCCGAGAGCGCTTGTTTGCCAGCGGGCTTAGGTTTGAAGAATGGATGCATGAATATCAGTCCTCCTCACGAATGGATGGGTTGAGCGTGCCGGTGTTTTCATTGGCCGGCATGAGTTGGCGGGCGGTATTGGCCGCGAAATACGCGTTGAAGGCGCGGGCTTTGGCTGCCTTTTGTTGCGGGCTGTAGGCTGGGAAACGGTGGTAACGCGGGGCGTCGCCCAAGGCGGTACTTGGAGTGGTGATTCCCGATCCGTTTGATTGTGACGCGCCAGACGCAGGGGCTGCCCCTTCGCTTCCGCTTCCTCTAGAGATTCCGCCACTTAGAGAGCCAGTCTCATTCGGCATGGCGGCTTTGGAAGCACTTGTTGAGCTTTGAGCAGACGATTCGCTTGGCGACGCATTCCCGCCCATGCCCAACTGTCCGGTGTTTCCGGATAATTCAGATTGTCCAGCCGACTTTTGCGAAGCCAATCCTTCATTGGTCGTCAATTGGCTGGAAGTTGAGCCGGAATTTGATGTGGAAGCCTTAGTCCCACTTGCGTTCGCTGTTTGAGCCGC
>JAJTGP010000223.1 GCA_021299265.1 Hyphomonadaceae bacterium
CTTGGGCATGACTTCGGCAAAGATCAAAACAATCGCCGTCACCAAAGCGGTGGCGATGGCAATCGTGGTCGGGGCCTGACCAAACAATTGGACCAAAAGTGCTGTCGTCAGGGCCCCTGCCAAAGTATTTAGGAAGTTATTGCCGAGAAGCAGCGATCCAATCAAACGGTCTGGGTTTTGAATGAGGCGATTAACCCGCGCAGCCCCTCGGTCGCCTTCTTTTTCAAGCTGGAACATACGCGCCCGGGACGACGAGGTAATCGACGTTTCCGCGGCAGAATAAAATGCAGACATAGCTATCAAAACAGCAACCAAAATCGCGGTTACGATGACCGTGGGGTCGACCGTCATTTTTGGACATCCTCTTTCAAAAACGCACGTACGGCCTCGGCATCAACGCCCTTTTGGACAAAGGCCGCGCCAATGCCGCGCGTCAAAATCAGGGTCAGCGCCCCATTCTCATTCTTTTTATCGTGGCTCATCGCTTCAAACAGCGCTTCAGCTTGCCAAGGCCCACCGGGCAAACGGCTTGGCAGGTGGGCAAGCCCGGCTGCTGTGATGGCCTGCTCAGCCAAGACTACATCCTCTTGCGGGCACAGACCTTGGGCATGGGAGAAGCGAAACGCCATCGCCATCCCACAAGCAACGGCTTCCCCGTGACGCAACACACTCTCATCAAACCCGACGATGGCTTCAAATGCGTGGCCAAACGTATGGCCCAGGTTCAAGAGCGCCCGCACACCAGCCTCACGCTCATCTTCTGCCACAATGCGAGCTTTCGTTTGTACCGATTGGCCAATCGCATAAGCCAATTGGGTCACATCGCCTGCCAACGCCGTAGAGGCATGGGCCAAACACCAGTTAAAAAAGGCGCGGTCGCCCAAGAGGCCAATCTTCAAGATCTCAGCCCAGCCCGCCCGCAGATCGCGGTCCGGCAAGGTTGTAAGGGTCGCAAGGTCTGCCAAGACATAACGTGGCTGCCAGAACACCCCAATCAGATTTTTGCCGGCACTTGCATTGATCGCGGTCTTGCCCCCGACCGAGGAATCCACTTGCGCCAGCAAAGTGGTCGGCACTTGCACAAAATCAATTCCGCGCTTGGTGATGCCTGCTGCAAAGCCCGTCAGATCACCCGTCACCCCGCCACCAAAGGCAATGATCAGGTCAGAGCGCTCCAGATTGAGTTGCAAGAGCGCTTCGGTCACCCGCTCAAGGCTCGCAAAGCTTTTGCTGCCCTCCCCCGGGGCGATCTCAATCAAATCCCAGTGGATTTGGGCTTCGGTGAGGCTCTTGGAAAAAACAGCGCCGTGCAAGGCCCAAGCCGTAGAGTCCGCGATGATAGCCACACGGGGCCGCTTCATCAAAGGGCGGATCAGCGCGCCCGCTTCAGCCAAGAGGCCTTGGCCGATATCGACAGCATAAGACCTTTGATCCAAGGCCACTTGAACGGTTTGCTTCACGCCACGCTCTCCAAGTCCCCATGCGCGCGCAGGGCGGCGATGACAGCATCGACCGTGATATGATGTGGCCCTTCGCGAGACTCCACAACAATGTCTGCCTCAGCATAGATGGGATAGCGAACTTCCATCAATTTTTCCATGATTTCGCGGGGATCACCCGCCCGCAGTAACGGACGATCATCGCGGCGTGACACGCGCTTGACCAATGTCTCCAAATCCGCGCGCAACCAGATTGTGGTCGCCCGCTGGCGTAACATCACGCGTGTGATTGGGTTCATAAATGCGCCACCACCTGTCGCAAGTATATGAGGGGGTTCTTCCAGAATCCGAGAAATCACCCGCCGTTCACCTGCCCGAAACTCATCTTCGCCACGCTCTGCAAAGATATCCGCAATCGGCCGTCCAGCGGCTATCACAATCTCATCATCGGCGTCTTTGAAGGGCACATTCAATTGGGCAGCGAGTCGACGTCCAACCGACGACTTACCCGCCCCCATGAGGCCAACCAGCGCCACGGTCCGTTTGAGCGGAACAGGAAAGGATGGCTGTGGTTGAAACATGGCCTAAACCTAACGCCCCGAGGGCGTTGGCGCAATAAGAGCGAGGACAAACATCAGTATTGTCACTTTTGTATCACAGAGTTTTAATACGAATTCATTTGCCTGCGACGGGGCTCTCCGTCATGGAGACGAAGTTGGCATGACACCTTGCAGGTGCAAGCTACCGCATGGAGGGTACTGTTATGGATATCGCGATCTCGTTGGCCATTGGTTTGGCCATGTTAGTCATTGGGGGTGATCTCCTAGTCCGCGGTTCTGTGACAGCAGCCAAGAATATGGGCGTCTCCCCTCTACTTATTGGTCTGACGCTGGTAGGCTTCGGCACATCGACCCCGGAACTTGTCACCAGTGTCACAGCAGCTTTGGAAGGCTCACCCGGGATCGCAGTCGGAAATGTCGTCGGGTCCAATATTGCCAACGTGCTTCTGATCTTGGGTGCCTCGGCTGTCATTTTTCCTTTGGTGATCGATCCAAAGGGTTTCAAACGTGATGTATTGATGCTGATCGCCTCGAGCCTTGCCCTACTCGGCGTGGTTCTCGTCGGTTTCATCCCTGCTTGGATGGGTGGTCTCTTCGTTCTCTCGCTGCTAGCCTATGTCTATTATGTTTACCGAGAAGAAAAGCGGCATCCCGATGAGGCCGCCTTGGTGTTAGAGCACCGTGTGGAAGATGCCCCCAAAGGCCCCAAGGGCATTATCTTGCCCTTGGCCTTAGCCATTGGCGGGATTGCAATCACCATTTTTGGCGCTCGTTTCTTCGTCGCTGGTGCCGTTGACCTCGCCAAGGGTTTTGGCGTGTCGGACACCATTATCGGGCTCACCGTGGTTGCCGTGGGCACATCCATGCCAGAACTGGTGACCTCCATCACGGCAGCCTTTCGCAAGCACGCCGACGTCGCTTACGGGAATATCGTTGGCTCCAATATTTTCAACGTTCTGTTTGTTCTTGGGGCCACATCCTTGGTCAAACCGATCGAAATCCCAGCCCAAATCATCCAGTTTGATATTTGGGTCTTGCTGGCAACAACGGCCGTCTTGGTCTTCTTTGCCCGCTCGGGCCTGAAACTGATGCGCTGGGAAGGGTTGGTATTCTTGGCCGGATTTGTGGCCTATACGTCGTATTTGATCTCGATAGCATAAGACCGAACACGGGCATCTAAGGAACCATTATGGCTGGGACATCCTCAAACACCAAGTATTTTGGCTTTTTGCCACAAGAAGCCGTGCCGGGCGCACTACTGGTCGCCGCAGCAATTGCTGCCATGATTGTCGTCAACTCCCCTCTGGCCGGGCTTTATCACGCCATTCTCGACACAAGCGTAACTGTCGGGCCAACGGATGGCGGGATTGAGATGAAATTCTCCTATTGGATCAAGAATGGTCTAATGGCGATTTTCTTCTTTTTCGTCGGTCTCGAACTGAAGCGAGAGCTGTTGGAAGGGCAATTATCCAATCCCGCCGCAGCCATTTTGCCAATTGTCAGTGCCGCTGGCGGCATGGCTGTCCCCGCGTTCATCTTCTTGTTCTTTGCAGCCCCTGCGGGCTTCGGTCACGGCTGGGCCATTCCTGCGGCCACCGACATTGCCTTTGCCTTGGGCGTGTTGTCGCTTTTGGGCAATCGCGTGCCCCCAGCCCTGAAAGCGTTTCTGCTGGCGGTTGCTGTGGTGGATGATTTGGGCGCGATCGTGATTGTGGCCTTTTTCTATACAGAAACCCTCCATATAAATTATTTGGTGCAAGCCGGTATTGTCTTGGGCGTACTGATCGCCTTGAACCGCTTTAAAGTCCGCTCCATCGGCCTTTATGTTCTCATCGGTGTCGTGCTGTGGGTCTTCATGCACCAAAGCGGCGTGAGTGGCACGATTGCGGGTGTTCTGGTTGCCGCCTGCGTGCCAATGCGCGACCGGCATGACAAATCGCCACTCCATGAGGCTGAGCATGATTTCAGACCTTGGGTGCTCTTTGGCATTATGCCGGTGTTTGCCTTTGCCAATGCGGGTGTCGATCTCGCAGGGGCGGAGAAATACCTCACCCATCCCGTGACTTTGGGTGCCGCGCTTGGCCTTGTGCTCGGCAAGCCGATTGGCATCGCGCTCAGCGGTTTTGTCGCTGCCAAGCTGATGCGGGCCAAGCTGCCGGGCACCTTCCCTCAAATAGTGGGCGTTGCGTGCGTCGCAGGTATTGGCTTTACCATGAGCCTGTTTATCGGTGCCTTAGCCTTTAAGGACCCAAGCCTCGCCACCCCTACGCGCCTTGGTGTTTATGCAGGCTCGGTGATCTCAGCTATTCTGGGCCTCTTGATCCTGGCACGCTTTCTGCCCTCAGCGGACAAAGTGGTATATTCAGAAGAAGAGGACGAGACCGCGCCATTTATCAAACCCCAACCCGTGTTTGAAGCTCGCGACCGGGCCGACTAAGCCCTCAAGCTGGCGCATCTGCTTTCAGCGCCAAAGCATGGACAGGCCCTGCCAATTCTTCGGCGAGTACCTGATAGATGGCCCGCTGGCGTGCAACCCGGTTAAGGCCCACGAACGCTGCACTGACAATGGTGACCGAAAAGTGGGTCTCGCCAATACCCCTTGCCGCGCCGCCTTGTTTTGCGGCATGAACAGCGGCCCCAGCATGGCCTGCGTGGCTGGCACTTTCGTCCATTACTTCAAGGACTAACGGCGCAAAGGCCTCGGTCAGTTTTTTTCGCATCTGTATTTGCACGGGTCCCATCGGTCATTCGTCCTTGTCTGAAGCGGCGGTCAAACGCATATTAGGACCCTCATGACAGATTCATTCTCCTACCGCCCTAAATTTGTGGACATTCGGGTGCGAAAGCCCCCGGTTGTCAAAGTAAACCCCGATGTCCAAATGTGCGAGCACGATGGATGTGGGGCCGAAGCGACGTGTCGCGCACCCAAAAGCCGCGACAATCCGGGCGAGATCTGGCATTTCTGCGAGAAGCACGCGGCGCTCTACAATAAAAACTGGAACTTCTTCGAGGGCATGACTGAAGATGATGCGCGCGCGCATCGTGATGCTGCCTCTCATGGTGGCAGGCCAACTTGGACATTCCGGGCTAGCGCGAATTCCCCAGACGCCCACGTCTATAAAAAAGCGGCGACAGGTGAAGACCCGAAAGACCCCTTGGCCAGCCGTCGTGCAACCGGCCGGGCAGCGCCTGATAGCCCAGATACACGACCAACAGCGCCAGTTCTGAAAGCGCTCGACACGCTGGGTCTTGATGCTCAT
The DNA here is from genome assembly GCA_021299265.1 of Hyphomonadaceae bacterium. Taxonomy (GTDB): domain Bacteria; phylum Pseudomonadota; class Alphaproteobacteria; order Caulobacterales; family Aquidulcibacteraceae; genus Aquidulcibacter. The sequence goes on from JAJTGP010000223.1 coordinate 5,260, forward strand.
GCCGATCGCGCCAAAGTTCGCAGCACCTATGCCGCCCTTGTGCGACAGTATCACCCAGACTCGAACGGGGGGGATAGAAGTGCGGAAACCCGCCTCAATGCGGTGGTCAAGGCTTACAAGGTTCTCAAGACCGCTCGTCGCGCTTAGGACATGTTGATGTCATCCCGGACGGCGAAGCCGATCCGGGACCTCCTGCTGCAAAGTCCCCTGAGGTCCCCGCTCTCCGCTAATGCTCTGGCGGGGATTCCAGGCCCGGTTGGAAGCCTCCAACACCTGCCAAAACCCCTCGCAAAAATGTCACAGCGCACCATGTCAGCAGTTCGAACAGAAATGCATGCTTGACGGCGCGCGTCTGATCCTCAAACAAGACCTTAAGAGGACCTGATAACGACCATGACTGATACATTGACTGCCGCTCTGCCTGACACGACTGTTTCGGTCGAAAACGTTTTTGGTTTCGCTTCCCAGCTGACGGTTCCAGCTTTCAGCCAGTCCAACGAATATGTCCCCGAACTGGATCCCACCTATAAGTTTGATCCTCAAACCACCCGCGCCATTCTGGCGGGCTTTGCCCATAATCGTCGGGTGATGATCCAAGGCTATCACGGCACGGGCAAGTCGACCCATATTGAGCAAGTCGCTGCCCGACTGAACTGGCCTTTGGTGCGCGTCAATCTCGACAGCCATGTCAGCCGTATCGATCTGGTCGGCAAGGACGCCATCGTGCTCAAAGACGGCAAACAGATCACCGAATTCCGCGAAGGCATTCTGCCTTGGGCGCTGCAGCGCAATGTCGCCTTGGTGTTTGACGAATATGACGCCGGCCGCCCCGATGTGATGTTCGTGATCCAGCGCGTTTTGGAAGCCTCTGGCCGTTTGACCTTGTTGGACCAAAACAAGGTCATCAAGCCACATCCAGCTTTCCGCCTTTTCGCCACCACCAACACCATTGGTCTGGGCGACACAACGGGCCTCTATCACGGTACCCAACAGATCAATCAAGGCCAGATGGACCGTTGGTCGATTGTGACCACCTTGAACTATCTCGACCATGATGTGGAGACCGACATCGTGGCCGCTAAGCTGGGCGAGACCGATCCAGCCAAGCGCGCGGAATTGGGCAAGATGGTGCGCGTCGCCGATATGACGCGCAATGCGTTCATGAATGGCGATATCTCAACCGTCATGAGTCCACGTACCGTGATCACTTGGGCGCAGAATGCCGATATCTTTGAAGATGTTGGACTGGCCTTCCGCCTCACCTTCTTGAACAAGTGTGACGAGCTAGAGCGGCCAACCGTGGCTGAATTCTATCAACGTTGCTTTGGCGCAGACTTGCCAGAAGCGGCACACCGCGTTCGGGTCGCTTAAGCGAAAAGCGCTTGTGGCCGCGTCAAGCGGCCACAACCCCGCCTTTGAGGTTCGCTGGAATGCCATCGCGTTCGCTGGCTGGGATTTCCAGATAATAAGTTGGTGCTGAGATGTTCAAGCGCTTACGCGCGGCATCCAAAGGTTCTGCCAACAGACGCTCATAATGCTGGACCGGCAACCAAGCGGCCTTGCGGCCATTCTGATAGGCCTGCCAAACCGCCTTAAACACGGGCCGACCAGGCAATAGACGCTGAAGCTCACGCCCAGCGGCAAAGCCAATCAGCGCAAAGCCCAAAGACCGGGTTTGCGGGAAGGAAAAGGACACCACGCACGCCTCGCCCAAAGCATCGGTTTGATAGCCGCTGAGGACGTGCCATAAATCGTGCACATCGCGCATGCGACGGCCATACCAAGCAAAGGGATGCAGCGAGTCGATCTCATCACCGGTTGCGCGGCTCTCTTCAGCCAAGCCTTCGGCCGAGATTTTACGCCCCTGCACAAAGGCCAGATAGGCGCGACCAACACTGCCTTCAGGCAGTTTGGCCAAAGTCTCATGGTCATCCAAAATGGGCTGCAGCTCCACCCTGTCATAGGCGATGCGACCGCCTTCAGCCGAGCGAAGCAGGCGCGCATAGCCATTCGGGATCGAACGGCCAGACAGCGCACGCATGATTTCAAAAACGGCTTTGGTGTCTTCTTTATTATTCAGCAAGCGGCCAATGCCACGCGCTGCTGCACCAAAGTCATAGCCGATACGGGAGAGGAGAGTTTCAGTCATAAACAGTCTCTAACAAAATGTCGCAGGCTCGTAAAGTGACGCATACGTCATTTTTGTAAAAAAGTGGTGAACTAACTTTCATCCTCTGGCGTGCTCTCTGGCTTGATTGCGATACCGCGCTTGGCCAAGGCTTCGCGCAGCAGCACTTCAACTTGAACATTGGCCGAGCGAAACTCAGCAGCCGCCAGCCGTTCTACCGCGCTCAGCACCTGAGGGCTGATGCGCAATAGAAACGGCTTACGGGGCTTGGCGGCCATTCCTCACCCCGCCTTAATAGAGCGTGCCAGCGTTGACGACGGGCTGCGCCTCACGGTCGGCACATAGCACGACTAAAAGGTTCGAGACCATCTGAGCCTTGCGTTCCTCGTCCAAGGTGACAACACCCCGAACTGACAATTGCTCCAGCGCGCTTTCCACCATGCCGACGGCACCCATGACGATCAACTGCCGAGCCGCCAGAATGGCTTGGGCTTGCTGACGTTTCAACATGGCACCGGCAATTTCGGTGGCATAGGCAAGGTGCGAGATACGCGCTTCATCAACCGCCATCCCGCCGACTGCCAAGCGCTGGTTCAAGCGCTGACCCAATAAGGTCGCCACATCTTCGGCGTGACCGCGTAGGGTCAGCTCGCCCTCTGCGGCATGGTCATAGGAATAATGGGCGGCGATATCGCGAAGGGCCGTATCAATCTCAATCCGGCTAAAGCGTTCATAATCATCCACGTCAAACAAGGCTTGCGCTGAGTCCTGCACGCGCCAGACCACATTGGCGGCGATTTCAATCGGATTGCCGTCCTTGTCATTCACTTTCAGCTTGTCCGAGGTGACGTTGCGAACGCGCATCGAGATCTTCTTGCGCGTCAACCAAGGCCAAACCCAGCGCAAACCGGTTGCGCGGTCGGTGCCACGATAGGCGCCAAACAGCAAAATCGCCACCGCCTCATTGGGCTGGATGGAATAAAATCCACCCATACCAACAGAACCCAAACCGATCAGAACGATGGCTGCGCCGAAATAGGTGTCGCCCGCCCCCGTTACGAACAGATAAATCGAAAAAGCAATCGCCAGTACAAATGCCAGAAACAAGGGCACGCCGGGCAAAGACAAGGTGGGACGTTCCACCGTGCGGTTAATTTCAGTCCGAGACATCTCAAACTCCTCTTCTCACTATCAATATGATATCACTTTGTGATCATATTGCAAGCGGAAATCGAATTTTCGCTCTCAGCAGGCGCTCTGGCAGCGATGACATTGTGGAAATGAAGCCCCTTCAGTCCCTTCGGGACACATCGGCGTATACGCCGATTGAACCGTACTGGGATTGTCGGAGGCTGATTAATCATAGTTACGCTGCCAGTTTTAGAGTTGCAAGGCTGGCGTAATAGTTGGCTTCCAGTTCGGCGGGCGGGATGTTGCCGATAGGCTCGTAGAGGCGTTGGTTGTTGAA
>JAJTGP010000186.1 GCA_021299265.1 Hyphomonadaceae bacterium
ACTAATAGGGCTTTCACTTTGAGGAGAAGCCAGATGTCATTTAATATCCAAGAATTACTCACCAAGGTCGGCGGTGCCGACTTCCTCAAAACCCTCGGCGACAAAGTCGGCCTTGAAGCCGAGCGCGCGCAAACCTTGGCTGCTGACCTCTTGGCCCATGCCAAGGAGAGTGGCGGCGATATTATGGGTTCGGCCCAAATCATCGCTGAGAAAACCGGCCTGCCTCTGGAGCAAGTGCAAGGCGTCGCCGCTGGCCTATCCACCAGCCTCGGCGCTAAAGCGGCGGAACTGACAGGTGCCGCTCAAACTTTTGTTGGCGACATGCTGGGCAAGCTGAAAGACACCCCGCTGTCGGGCATGGTCGCCAGCCTCGACAAGGACGGCGACGGTAATCCTGTCAATGACCTGACCGATATGGCCAAGAATGCTTTGGGCGGCCTGTTCGGCTCCAAGAAATAGTCTAGACAGGTGGGCGCGGCAGGTCTCTGTCGCGCCCGCTTGACCCTCCAGCCAAAACCCCGAAATTGGTCTAGGACTTTCACTAGATCGGCGAAATGGCTAGGACCCTGCCCTCATGACCCAGTTTGAAACCGACATTTTGCCGACACTTATCAAAACTGGCATGGAAACCGCCGTTAATCTCGGCTTGAAGGCGCTCGGCGCGATCGCTCTATGGTTCATCGGTCGCTGGGTGATCAGCTTGATCGCCCGGGCCATCACGCGCGCCCTCCTCCACAATACAATGGACCGCACGATCAAGGCGTGGATCGGCTCTATCGTCACCATCGGCCTCAACATCTTTCTGGTCATCGCCATCCTCAATGTCTTTGGCATTGAGACGACGAGCTTGGCGGCACTGGTAGCTGCGGCTGGTCTGGCAGTTGGGGCGGCTTGGTCGGGCCTATTGTCTAACTTTGCGGCGGGTGTGTTCTTGATCTTGTTTAAGCCGTTCAAAGTCGGCGACTTCATCACAGCAGCAGGGGTGACTGGCACCGTCACCGAGATCGGCATGTTTGCGACTGCAATCAACACGCTGGAGAATGTGCGCACCATCATTGGCAATAATGCGGTCTCCACCGCCATTATTCAAAACTATTCGGCCAATCCCTATCGAGCGGCGGACTTGCGGGTGCAGTTGGCCGCCAGCGTCAGCCCGGATGTAGCCATGGCGATGCTGCTCAAGGCCGTATCTGCCATTCCTAATGTCATCGCAGACCCCGCCCCTGTGATTGAGATCATTGAGTTTACCGAATCTGGCCCCAAGCTTTTGGTCCGGCCCTTCTGCCATAATGATCATTATTGGCAAGTGGTCTATGATACCCACAAAGCGATTGCCGCGACCTTCGGCGACGCAGGCTTCCCACAGCCTTCAGTTGCCCGTGCCGTCAAAAACGTCTGACTTGAACGAGAGGAGCATTCCATGGCCCAGCCCCCGCTTTCCTTTGAACCGACCATGGTGTGTGAGGATCTGACTGCCCGGCAATTGTATGCCCGCGTTAAAGCCAACCCCAATCGCGCCAAGTTTGGCATTGGCACCAAGCTCGCCATCGTCAATATCGACTTTCAACAGGCCTATACGCGGCCGGACCTGTTCCCCAACACCTCTTACGTGACCGATCCACGCCAGATTGAGCATACCAATCGTATCAGCGCCTTGGCACGGGCCGCTGGTATGCCCGTGATCTGGACCCGGGTGGCCTATAAGCCCGATGCCGGTGATGCTGGCGTTTGGGGCACCCGCACCAATACGCCAGACAGCTTGCAAAACATCAAATATGACAGCGAGCGCCACCAGTTCGACCCCCGCTGCGAGATCGATCATTCGGTTGACCTAACCTATACCAAGCGCATGCCGTCGGCCTTTTTTGAGACCCAACTTGCCAGCTACCTCGTCTGGCATAGGGTCGATACGCTTGTGATCACCGGCGGCTCAACATCAGGCTGCGTCCGCGCAACGGCGGTCGATAGCCTCAGCCACGGCTATCGCACCATCGTGCCAGAAGAATGCGTCGCCGATAAGCACGAAAGCTATCACTTCGCCAATTTGACGGACCTATTGTTGAAATATGCCGATGTAGTGGGCGTGGCGGAGATTGACGCCTGGTTTGCGGGTCGGGCGCGCTAAGGGGTCTGAGCAGCGCTAGCTGCGCATCAGTACGCGGAGACAAGCGTAGCTCGTGCTGCGCGCTCCACGGCTCTCTTCTACCTGATCACCCCCTCACCCAATCGCCTCATCCAACAACAGCGCCCGGGCATAACGCACGGGCGGTGAGCCAAAGCCCAATATCCCATCGTGATAGGCCTTCAGTTTGAATGCCGCGCCTTGTTTGGCTTTGGCCGCCGCGCGGGTTTCCATATGTTCGGCGAAGCCGACGAAATAGGTAGAAAGTTGGGTGACGGATAATTGCGCGCGACGCCATTTGCCAGCGGCTTCGCGTTCTTCTTGGAAGGCAGTTTCGGTCAAGAAAGTCATGACTTGGGCCTCACTCCAGCCGTCGACATGAATGCCTTGGTCGATGATGGCATTGGTGATGGTGCGCAAAAGCACCTTTAACTGGGTCAATCGATAAAGCGGATCGTCGGCCATAAACCCTTCTTCGACCATCACCGTCTCGGCATAGACCGCCCAGCCCTCGACAAAGCTGCCTGAGCTTAAAACGGCGCGCAGGATCGATGGATAGGAATTGGCGTGGAAAATCTGGACATAATGGCCGGGCATCGCCTCATGCACAGCAATGTCTTGAATGCCGCGGCGATTGTATTCGCGGGTAAACGAGATCGCTTGCTCTTCGGTCCAATCGTCTGGGATGGGCGAGACGGCATAGAAAGTGTCCAAGTGCTTCTCGAGCGGCCCAGGGCTATCGCAATAGGCAACTGAGAAGCCGCGCTGGAATTCCGGCATCAGGATGATGCGGACCGGGCCGTTGGGTAGGGTGATCAAATCCTTTTCCACGACAAATTTGCGGGCGATTTCGGTTGCCTCTGTCGACACTTCCACCAATTTATCCCGCGCGGGCCGATCTGCTGCGGCGAGGTCAAGGGCGGCGCGAATGGCTTTTTGCTGTTCGGCGGGTGTTGGTTCAGCCGGTAACGGCGGGGCATCGGCCCGGCCAGCCAAGGCCTTCACGGAAACCGCATACATGTCGGCCCGCACATCGCGCACAGCTTGTTCTGCCCGGCGGCGAATCTCTTGTCGTGAAAGCGGCGATAGGAGGGTGTAGGTCAGCTGCTTATCAAACCGGGCAGCGCCAGCTCGGAAGTCTGCCTTGGCAGCGGGCACTAAAGTCTGATCGATCCAGCTTTGGTGGGTATCGACGGCACTCAAGAAGTCGGCAATCGCGGCATTTAGCGCGCCAAGCTCCGCGCCTTTAAGGGCGCCTTTCGCGGGTTCAATCATGTCTTTAATGATGGACTTCAGGCCTTGATTCTGCGCCGCATAGGTCACTGCATGCGGGGTCGGCACGCGCGCGGGGACAAGGTTTTCGCGCGCGGTGGACAGAAAGCCCGGCAGAAGTTTCAGGCGCGCGGTCACATTGTTCAACCGCTGGGGCAAGGGCGCAAAATTGCGCGCCATTAAAGTGTAGAGGGCGCTGCCCGCCGCATCTTGCCAAAGCAAGGGGTTCCATGCCCAATCTTCTAGCGTTTCGGTTGTCCAGATTTGCGCCTCTAGTGCGTTGATTAGCATCGCCCGATCGACCTGATTGGCGCGCGAAAGGGTGCTGGGTGCGAGCGCATTCAGACGCGTTAGGATGGACTTGGCAAAGTTCAGCGAGGCGGCACGGCCCGCAGGGGTATAATCATTCAACAAATGGTCGAACCGGTGATCGCCGGTCCACGTCGCCGAGACAGGGCTCAAACGCATCGACTGGTCGAGCCATTCGGAGGCGATCTTCGCAAAACTGGCATCCGGGCCCGTCTGTCCTTTGGCCGATAAGACGCTGGGTAGGAACGGCACCGCCGCACTCGCCCCCAAAGCCCCTAAAACCGTACGGCGTGAGTTTTGACCTGATTGGGGCATGCTTTAGTCTCCCGGCTTGCTTTTCGATAAGCACTATAGGGCCGGGTTGGATCGGCTGTCATCCCTGACTACGGCACATCGGCGCTCAAAGCGCCACATCGCGCGATGGGCTTGGGTTGCGGCTTGGAAGATCGAGCTTCAGCGCCCGGAGATGTGAAATCATGCCAGCCTTGGCATCCTTTGGTTTGATCGTCTGCATCTTAGGTCCGCCAAAAGTGACTATTGCAACTCGCCATAAACTATCTTTGATATTGTTTCAATTGAAATCGATCTATAGATCTAGCACGTTAATCAGAGCCCCCCTTGCCTTCACCCAACAGGTCGCGCAAACTTTATCCATGCAGGCTGACCCCAATCTTTACGACGACTGGCCCTATTTAAACCGGCCGAAAATCATCTGGCCCGAGAAGAAGAAGCTGGCCTTCTGGATCGCGCCCAATATTGAATATTATGAGTTCATGCCGCCGGTGAACCCAAAGCGGCCGGGCTGGCCAAAGCCTTCGCCCGATGTCGTGGGCTATTCGCAGCGCGATTGGGGCAATCGCGTTGGCCACCAGCGGCTGATGGAGATGTTGGACCGGCATGAGTTGCGCGGCTCCATCTCACTTAATGTCGCCATGTGCCAGCATTGCCCGGAGATCATCGAAGCTTGTGTGGAACGTAAGTGGGAGTTTTTCTCGCACGGCATTTATAACACGCGTTATTCCTATGAGATGGATGAGGCCCAAGAGCGCGCCGTGTTGGAGGATTCCATCGCGACGGTTCAGGCGGCCACTGGCCAGCGCATTCGTGGCTATCTGGCCCCTGCTTTGACCCATACCGAGCGCACGCTCGACCTCATTGCCGAATATGACTTCTGGTACACGTGCGATCTCTTCCAAGACGACCAGCCCCAGCCGATCAAAACCAAGACGGGCAAGCTAATGAGCATGCCCTATTCGCTCGAGGTCAATGATGTCATCACCTATGGCGCGCTGGCGATGAGTGCGGAGCGTTATGCAGACGTCTTGACGCGCCATTTCGACCAATTGCTGGAGGAAGGCGGCGATAGCGGGACGGTCATGTGCATCCCGCTCCATGCCTATCTGGTCAGCCAAAGCCACCGGATCAAAGCGTTTGAGCGGGCCTTGAGCTATATCACCTCGCACAAGGATGAGGTGTGGTTTACCACCGCCGTGGAGATCGCGGGTCATTATCGCGAGCATTATTGGGATCAGACGTCGGCCGATATCAAATCTCGCGGCCTCGCCACTGGTGGGACAGGTTTTTCTTGATGCAAATAAGGGCGGTGACCGAGGCGCCAGACCCACACCAGTTGGAAGATTTGTGTGCGCTTCTGATCGATGCGGTTGAGGGTGGCGCGTCATTGGGCTTCCTCAAACCTTTGGACCTTGAGCGTGCGCAAGTCTATTGGGAAAGTGTGGCGCGGGCCGTCAAAGCAGGGGACAAGGCGCTATTGGTGGCTGAAATTGGCGGAGCCATTTTGGGCACGGTACAAGTCGTCCTCGATATGCCGCAAAACCAGCCCCATCGCGGCGAAGTCTCTAAAATGATTGTTCACACCAAAGTCCGCCAATTGGGCCTTGGGATGCGTCTGTTGGAGGCGGCTGAAGAACGGGCACGCTTTGCGGGCAAGTCACTCCTGGTGCTCGACACCCAGACAGGCTCTGCCGCCGAACACCTCTACAAGAAGGCTGGCTATAGCCCCCTGCCCCCTTTACCCGATTATGCCCTCACGCCCGACGGCGAGCTCGCGCCCACCACAATCTTCTGGAAGCGGATTTAGCCCCCCATCCCTGAACCTTACCAGCATTTAACTGGCTCGCCACAAAGGGTTCTGGCAGGACGGGTGTGGGACGATTATCATCTGGGAAAATCAGTATGAACTTCAAATTGGGTGCGGTAGCGGCGCTGGCGCTGGCAAGTGCTTTGGGCGGCTGCGTCAGTATTAATGTCAATGAAGCAGACGAAAAAGTGGACGCGGCCCCCATGCCATCGGCGCTCATCGGCACCTGGGACGTGTCGCTTTATAGTGATCCGAATGGCGAGCCGAGCAAGACGGAATTCGTCGTCACCGAAGTCACTGCCGGTACTTTTAAAGGCACCTTTTATGGCAGTGAGATCCAAAATGGCCGCTATACGATTAAGGGCAATGAGATCGTGTTTGCCGGCCGCACCGCCGATCTGTCTGGGGCTTACTGGCATTCAGGCCGGATGCGCGCCAACTCTATCATTCAAGGTCAAACCTTGTCAGATGGTCGGAATTTCCTAATGGCTTGGACGACCCGGCGGAAGCGCTAGGCATCGCCCCGTTAAGCGCGCACCACTTTCAGTAATTTGCGCTCTAGAACATCCAAAGTCGCGGCCAATTCATGACCGCGCTTCAAGACTTGGCCAGCGGAGCCTAGGACGCTCCACTGGCCTTGCTTGGAGGCTAAAGCTGGGCGCTTTTCGATTCTATACAGCGGGTTCTCACTCGCGCGGCGGAAAATGGAAAAGATCACGGCGTCTGGGCCATCATCGATGGCATAATCGCGCCATTCGCCCGCCATTTGCCCGCGACCATAAAGGTTCATGATCACGTCAAACTCGCGCCGCTCAAACCAAATTTTTGGCACGCGGCGCGGCAAAGGATGGGGTGATGATTCAAAGCTCATGCCCCCATCTAGGGCCTGTTTGAAGGCTCTGACAAGTGCTGGCTCTCAATTAGAATAGACGCACTTCAAACCGCGACAAGGCCTTGAGGCTTGGGTCCAAATGAGGTCTCCCAGCTGGTGGCTTTGGTGACCAAGAAGGTTTTGGACTTTACCGTATCCAATTCCATAAAGTCGCCGCGCACGCTGTCTGGCGTGATGCTCACCAAGGTATAGCCGCGCTTGGTCTCGTCATGCCATTCGACTTCGGGATTGGCGCGGGTGATGAGTTCATTGAGGGCAGCACCCTCCAAGCCAAAATTAGCAAAGGTGTCTGCGATACTGGGGCTTGTCACGGATGTGCCGCCGAACTCCACGCCGCGCACCTCGCCCGCCGCATCTTTCAACGTATTGGCCCAAGCGGCGTGCGTATCGCCCGTGCAGACGATCAAGCGCGCGCCAGCCTCCTTGGCGGAGGCATAGAGACGCTCGCGCGCTGCAGGATAGCCATCCCACGCATCGAGGTTGAAAGGCACGTCAAATTGCGAGAGCTCAAAAAAGGCCTTGGTCTGTGGGCGCGCCTTTGCGATGGCCTCCAAAACTTGGGGCGGAAGCCCTGCGTTGAAATTGGGCGAGGTGACGCGACCCATAATCACCTGATTGCCCAAGACCTGCCACTTCTTGCCAGACTTAACCGATTTGGAGAGCGCGTCAGCTAGCCACTTTTGTTGGCTAACACCCAGCATCTCGCGGGATGGTTCATTCAGCTTCTTGGCTTTAAAGCCCGCCACATCGGGCAGCACCATCACGCCTTGCGGAAGCTTGCGGGGATCAAGGTCGCCTAACCGCGCCGGGTCGGTGATCTTGACAGGTTGGCCAGAGGTCACATCGAACAAGCCAAGCTCAAGATCGGTTTCATAATCAAGCTGGAAGGTGCGCGCCATCACGCGGGTTTCCAGCATCAGGATCGTCGCCAGATCGCCCCAGTCAAAGGTGCGGTTGATCGCCTCAAACGACTTGCCGGGAGCCGGATTGCGCAAGGGCATCCACTCATAATAGGCCTGAAGGGCAGCCGCCTTGCGTAGGTTCCAAGGACCTTCTGTTGCCGGATTATGGTTTTCCGCGCCGTCCTTATAAGCGTCGTTTGACGTCTCATGATCGTCCCACGTCACCATCCAAGGCGCACACGCATGGGCGGCCTGGAGGTCTGGGTCGGTGCGATATTGGGCATAGCGCTGACGGTAATCTGAAAGCGTCGTGATTTCTTTTGGCGGCTGCGGGACTCGCCCGACCGTCTTGCCCCATTCGGTCGCATATTCGCCGGGGCCATATTCATAGATATAATCGCCGACATGCAGGACCAAATCGACATCGCCACGCCGCGCAATGGCCTGATAAGCGTTAAACCAGCCAGCGGGGAAGTTGGAACAGGAGACGAGCGCGATATTCAGTCGCTCGCCACCCGTGGCAGGAGCTGTCTGCGTGCGGCCAATAGTTGAGGTCTCTGTGCCGACCGAAAAGCCGTAATAATAAATCGTGCCGGGCTTGAGGCCCGTGACATCTACCTTCACCGTGTGGTCGCGGCTGGGGCCGGTCTTGATGCTGCCGCGCTTGATGACATGGGTCAGTGCCGAGTCGGTGGCAACCTTCCAGGTGACATTAACGTCCGTGCCCGGAATGCGCGGGCTGACGCGGGTCCAAATAATCACTTGCGTGGTCAGCGGGTCGCCACTGGCAACACCATGGGCAAACAAAGCTTGTTCAGCTGCAGCCGCCGAGGCGGTACAAGCAGCGGCGACAAATGCGCCCGATGTCAGGGCAGCTCGACGGGTCAGGGCCATGGTAACCTCCAATGACCTCTTCCATGCGCTTGCTTTGCTCATTTGCCAACACCCCGGTTGCGTAGCTTCGGGGCGTTAAAGCGATTTGGCGACAGTCCCGTGTCCGTACCATGACGATCACGCGACGATTTCAGGTTAATTGGGCACCAGCCAAGCGCGGTTGGTGCCCAATTTTTGGCCGATCAAACGAACTCAAGCACTTTCACATAGCGCACTTGTGGCAGGGCTTTGAGCTCTGCTTGAAGCGCGGCTGGCACCGATTGGTCGATACCAACCAAAGCAATCGCATCTTCGCCTTCAGCCACACGACCCAGATTGAAGGTGGCGATATTGATGCCCGCAGTGCCAAGCATGGTGCCCAAAGCGCCAATAAAGCCCGGGGTGTCGGAGTTATTGATGAACAGCATACGCGCATGGAAGGCCGCTTCAAACGCCATGCCTTTGACTTCGGTGATGCGGGGCTGTCCGCCAATAACGGCACCCGCAACCGTGCGCCATTTGCCGCCGGTTTGCACCTTCACGCGGATCAAGCTGTCATAGGTGGGCGAGAGGTCGCGCTTGGATTCGCTGAACGGCGTGCCACGATCTTTCAGGATCGTCGGTGCACTGACCATATTGATATCGGCCAAGAGCGGCTTCAAGATTCCGGCCAGCAGCGAGGCGGTCAATGGCTTGATATTGAGGCCTGTGACTTCGCCCTCATACTCGACTTCAATGGCTTCCAAACCGTCATCGACGATTTGGCCAGCAAACGCGCCGAGCTTTTCGCACAGCGCGATAAAGGGTTTCAGCTTTGGTGCTTCTTCGGCAGTGACCGACGCGGTATTGAGCGCATTGGTGACAGCACCCGTCAGAACATAGTCCGCAATCTGTTCGGCCACTTGCAGGGCGACATTTTCTTGGGCTTCGGTGGTGGACGCCCCCAAGTGCGGCGTAGCGGTGAAGTTCGGGCAACCAAACAGCACGTTGCTGGTTGCAGGCTCTTCGGCGAACACGTCAAAGGCAGCAGCCCCCACGCGGCCGGTCTTCAGATGCTCTGCCAAGGCAACTTCATCAACCAAGCCACCGCGTGCGCAATTGACGATGATCACGCCCCTTTTCGTCTTGGCGAGGTTTTCAGCCGACAAAACATTGCGGGTCGTTGGCGTCAAAGGCACGTGCATGGTGATGGCGTCTGCGCGCGCCAACAACTCGTCCAACTCAACCTTTTCCACACCAATCTCAACCGCACGCTCGTGGCTGAGGAATGGGTCATAGGCGACGACTTTCATCTTCAAGCCCAAGGCACGGTCAGCGACGATGGAGCCGATATTGCCACAGCCAATCACGCCCAAGGTCTTGGCATAAAGCTCAACCCCGTTGAAGCGGTTCTTTTCCCATTTGCCGGCCTGGGTGGAGGCATCGGCTGCGCCGATTTGACGCGAGGCGGCAAACAACATGGCAATGGCATGTTCTGCGGTGGTGATCGCATTGCCAAACGGCGTGTTCATCACGATGACGCCGCGCGCGGTGGCCGCGGGAATATCGACATTGTCGACCCCGATACCGGCGCGGCCAATCACTTTCAGCTTGGTTGCGGCGGCCAAAACGTCGGCATCGACTTTGGTGGCCGAGCGGATGGCCAAGCCATCATACTCGCCAATGCAAGCGATCAGCTCCGCCTTGGTCATGCCGGGATTGTAATCGACGGCGACATTGCGGTTCTTGAAGATATCAATGGCGGCTTGGCTGATCTTATCAGAGATCAAAACGCGTGGTTCGGTCATGGGTTTGGTCCTTAGGTGCATATATCGCGGATCGAGTGACGATCCTCAGCGACAGGCAAAACAAAATGATAGGGGGAGGAGCCCCCTCCCCCGGGTGGCGGGAGAGGAGGAAATCAAGGAAAGCTTGAAGCTTAAAGGTCTGCGACCAGCGTCTCAAACGCCCAATCGAGCCACGGGGTCAAAGCGATCACATCGTCTGTATCGATGGTCGCCCCGCACCAGAGGCGCAGGCCAGGAGGGGCCGCACGATAGGCTGCGGCATCCAAGGCAACGCCTTCTTTATCCAAGAGGCCCGCAAGCTTCTTAGCAAAATCGGCTTGGCCTTCTTCCGATAGGCCCGTTACGCGGGGATCGACGACCTTCAAGCACACCGACGTGTTGGAGCGGCTTTCAGGCGTTGCAGCCAAAAAATCGACCCAAGCGGTCTTGTCGACCCATTCGGCAATCGCGCCTAAATTGGCGTCCGCACGGCCATGCAGGCCGGCCAAACCACCGACGCTTTTGGCCCAGTTGAGCGCGTCAATATAGTCTTCCGTGGCGAGCATCGATGGGGTGTTGATGGTCTCACCCTCAAAAATGCCTTCAACCAATTTGCCGCCCTTGGTCATGCGGAACAATTTCGGCATGGGCCAAGCAGGATTGTAGCTTTCAAGGCGTTCCACGGCGCGGGGCCCAAGGATCAGCATGCCATGCGCACCTTCCCCGCCCAGAACTTTCTGCCAAGAGAAAGTCACAACATCGAGCTTGTCACAATCCAAAGCTGGGGCAATGGACGCCGAAGAG
>JAJTGP010000287.1 GCA_021299265.1 Hyphomonadaceae bacterium
CTACATGTCCCTTGAAACTCTCGCACCTTTGAGCAATGATCCAATCGTCATGCTCAGCGCAGTCCCCTGATCATGACCAGCCAAGCCCTAAACCGGCTACATCATGGCAACGCTGTTACACCACGCTGTGGGACACGATCCTTACCGCAGCTTTCGGCTTCTCGGTCGGCTTCTCAAAGTCATCATTAGACAGTGTAACAAGGCTTTTATGTATGCTTCGGATGAGATCGCTAAGGTTTTCCGCCCGAATCTCATTGCCGTTTACATATGAGGAAACGATCTCTGTTGTCATTTCCAAGATATCAGAACCCGCATGCTCTCTTTGGTTTCTCATTTTATACCATTCCTATCTAGCTTGGATGTCGATGATTAAATATGACCGATTTGGTCATGAAATAAGGGCGTTCAATTCAATAAAAGGCTTTTTTTTTTGCTCTTTGTAAGCTTCGATTTGGACAATTTGTGACCAGGTCTCGTTTCTATATGGTTGAATTCAAATTATAAATTCCGCAAGAAAAAGCTTGGTTTTCTATGAATATATCGAAAATAGGAATTTTCATTGCAATTAACCTTAATAGTGGCGGGGCGCATGTTTATTACCCTTCGGTACGGTTCCGGCCTTGCCCTGTTGCAACCGACGCCTAGGTTCATGTAGAACGACCCAAACGGAGATAAATCTGCTATGACTTCCCTCGCTGAAAGCCAAAATTTTGTAAATAAAGACTTTTTTTCGGCTCCGCTTGGGGCGAAAGATTCTGAATTGGCAGTAGCCATTCACGAAGAGCTGCACCGCCAGCAGACTCAGATTGAGTTGATTGCGTCGGAAAACATTGTGTCACGGGCGGTTCTTGAGGCGCAGGGGTCAGTCCTGACCAATAAATACGCCGAAGGCTATCCCGGACGTCGCTATTACGGTGGCTGTGAATTTGTCGATGTTGCCGAGAATCTGGCGTTAGAACGCGCCAAGGCCCTTTTTGACTGCAGCTATGCTAACGTTCAACCTCACTCTGGTGCTCAGGCGAACCAAGCGGTCTTTATGGCGCTTTTGAAACCAGGCGACACTTTCCTTGGTCTTGACTTGGCAAGTGGGGGGCACCTGACGCATGGCTCACCGGCCAATCAGTCTGGCAAGTGGTTCAATGCGATTTCCTATGGCGTTCTTCCAGATACCCATTTGATTGACTATGATGCAGTGGAGGCGTTGGCCAAAGAGCATCAGCCAAAGGTGATTATTGCTGGCGGTTCGGCCTATCCGCGCCAGATCGACTTTGCCCGTTTCCGCGCGATTGCTGATTCCGTTGGGGCCTATTTTATGGTCGACATGGCCCATTTTGCCGGCCTTGTTGCCGGTAAGGCGCATCCAAATCCGCTCGATCATGCTCATGTGGTCACAACCACGACGCACAAGACTCTGCGCGGTCCACGTGGTGGCATGATTTTGTCGAATGACGAGGCCTTGGGCAAAAAGTTCAATTCGGCCGTATTCCCCGGCTTGCAGGGCGGGCCCTTGATGCATGTCATCGCGGCCAAGGCCGTTGCCTTTGGTGAAGCTTTGACGCCAGAGTTCCAAGCCTATGCGCACCAAGTTGTTGCCAATGCGCAAGCCATGGCTGCCGCCGTGAAGGCTGGCGGCTTTGATCTGGTTTCGGGCGGCACCGACACCCATGTGGTGCTGGTCGACTTGCGGCCTAAGGATCTGACCGGCAAGGCCAGTGAGGCCGCTCTGGAACGGGCTGGCTTTACCTGCAACAAAAATGGCGTGCCATTTGATCCAAAGCCACCTGCTACGACTTCGGGTGTGCGCTTGGGCTCGCCAGCTGGCACGACACGCGGCTTTGGCACTCAAGAATTCACCTGGATTGGCAATAAGATCGTGGAAGTCTTGGACGCACTTGCGGGGACACCAGACGGCAATCCAGAGGTGGAAACCCGTGTGCGTGGTGAAGTTACCGAGATGTGTGCACGCTTCCCCATCTATTAAGAGGCAGGCCGGTGAGGTACAGGCCTCACCAGAGCTGCTTTCGAAAGGATAGTTCATGCGTTGCCCATTTTGCGGATTCGCTGACACGCAGGTCAAGGACTCCCGTCCAGCTGAGGATGGGGTGTCCATCCGGCGTCGCCGCCAATGTCCTGCATGTGGCGGTCGTTTCACGACGTTTGAACGGGTGCAATTGCGCGAGTTGAAAGTGATCAAGCGCGACGGCACCCGCGAATTGTTTGATCGCGACAAGCTCCATCGGTCGGTAGCAATCGCGCTGCGCAAGCGCGAAGTGCCCGAAGAGCGGATTGAGCATTTGATTTCTGGCATCGTGCGACGCTTGGAGACCTCAGGCGAGACGGAAATCTCCACCAGCACGGTTGGTCAGTTCGTCTTGGATGCTTTGGGCGAGACCGATCCGGTTGCCTTCGTTCGCTATGCCTCAGTCTATCGCGATTTCCGCGAGGCGGAAGATTTCAACCGCTTTGTCGATGATGAGCTTGGCGCGCTGAAGGAGAGCCTGAAACGTCGGGGCACTGTGCGTGACGATTGAGGTGGCCCTGCATCGCCCCACCATTACGCTAAAGCTTGCGACCAGTCTCGATGCCCGCATTGCCACCGTCACCGGGGCGAGCAAATGGATCACAGGGCCGCAGTCGCGTGCCGAAGTTCATCGGATGCGCGCCGCCCATGACGCCGTCCTGACCGGTATTGGCACGGTGCTGGCCGATGACCCTGAGCTAACCGCGCGGCTTGAGCCCATGCCTGCACGTCAACCGTGGCGCGTCGTGCTTGACCGTCAGGGCCGACTGCCTCTCGACAGTAAACTGATCCAAACCACCGATAGGGCTGGCTTGATTTGGTGTACGGCCTCAGAGGTCGCGGCTGTAGCACCCGGTGGCGGTCGCCCTATTCATCATCATCGCGTTGGCGCGAGTAAAGCTGGCCCCAAGGGATTGGACCTGCATGAGGTATTGCGCCTTCTCACCGACACCTACGACATCAAGACTTTGATGGTTGAGGCAGGCCCAATCTTAGCGACCGCTTTCTTGCGGGCAGGCCTAGTCGATCAGATCGCTTGGTTTCGAGCGCCCTTGCTACTCGGCGGCGATGGACGATCCGTGTTTGACAGCCTAGATGTTGAGGAATTGTCGCAAGCTTGGGTCCTCCACCAGACGGACCATATCAGGTTTGGTCGAGACGTCCTCGACCGCTTCGACGTAAGCCCAACTTAGAAGGCACACAGATGTTTACAGGAATAATCACCGATATTGGCACCATCGTCGCCATGGAGCATAGGCCGGGGACCGAGGCCGTCTTTACCGTCGATAGCGGCTATGATGCGGCGAGTTTGGCATTGGGCGCTTCGGTCAGCCACCAAGGGGTCTGCCTCACCCTTATCTCGTTTGAACCGATTGCAAATGGTGCTCGCTGGCGGGTGCAGGTCAGTCAAGAAAGTTTGGATGTGACGTGCGCCAAGGACTGGCAAGTCGGGACACAGCTTAATCTCGAGCGGGCCTTGAAACTAGGGGATGAATTGGGTGGCCATATGGTTTCAGGCCATGTCGACGGCATTGGCGAAGTCATCGCGGTGACACCAGAAAACGAGAGCCACCGGGTCACCATTCAAGTGCCGGAGCCCTTGGCCAAATATGTGTCGCCCAAAGGATCCATCGCGGTCGATGGCGTGTCTTTGACCATCAATGAAGTGGATGATGTGACGTTCGGCATCAATGTCATTCCTCATACCTGGCAAGTGACAACATTGGGTCGCCTAAAGCCGGGTACACGTGTTAATCTTGAAGCCGATCAAGTTGCACGTTACGTGGAACGCATCCTATCTCGTAAGACCTGACGACCATCTCATTCGCTTCAACCTTGGACTAGGCTATGACACTTTCTTTTGATCCGCCCCACCTGTTGATTGTCGTCGGCGACTATTATGCCCATATCGCGGAAGAATTGGTGGCTGGTGCCACTGAATCCATCAAGGCCGTCAATGGCACGTATGATTTGATCAAAGTGCCAGGTGCCTTTGAAATCCCGGCTGTGATTGCCCATGCTGATCGCGCAACTCATCGCCCAGCAGGCCGTCACTATGATGGCTATGTGGCTTTGGGCTGCGTTATTCGCGGTGAAACCACGCATTATGATTATGTCTGTGGCGAGAGCGCCCGGGCCCTGATGGAGCTGTCGGTTGAAGGTCTGCCCATTGGCTATGGCATTTTGACGGTTGAAAACGAAGCCCAAGCCCTTGTTCGCGCCAAGCGCGATCAAAAGAATAAGGGCAAGGATGCTGTGGTTGCCTGCCTCACCATGCTGTCGGTCAAGCGGCGCTTGAACATGGGCGGCGTATGACCCGCATCAAACCTTCGTCGATCACCGATGCGCGCCGCGGTGCGCGCCTGGCTGCCGTGCAAGCGCTCTATCAGATGGAAATGTCCGGCGGCGGTGTCACATCGACGGTGCGTGAATACCTCGATCATCGCTTGGGTGAAGATAGTGAGACAGGGCCCCTCGAGACAGCTGACGTGGATTTCTTCCGCGCTTTAGTTGAAGGTGTGGTGGCAGAACAAGCCTTGATCGATGCGTCGATCAAGTCGCGGCTGGCAAAAGGTTGGCGGCTAGAGCGGATTGATTCGATTGTACGCGCCACGGTCCGCGCGGCAACTTTTGAATTGTTGCGCCGCGCCGATGTGCCAGTTGCGGTCGTGATCGATGAATATGTTGGCATCGTCAATGCGTTCTTTGATGGACCAGAAGGTGGCTTCACCAATGGGCTTCTCGACCGTTTGGCGCGCGAGCTAAATGCCAATGATCTCCGCCAAGTGACCTCCTGAACACGCGGTAGCCTTTGTGGAGCCGGCCCCCCCCGAGTTTGACTTAATTGCACAGCTCTGGGCGCCCCTGACGCTTGGCGCGGCGGGCGCATTTGGGCTGAAAGATGATGTGGCCCAGCTATCCAGCGCGCCGTTTGGCCACGTCGTCACCTGTGATCAGATCATTGAAGGCACCCATTTCCTGCCCAGTGACCCATTGGACTGGGTAGCCAAGCGCCTGGTGCGGCGCAATCTGTCGGATTTGATTGCCAAAGGCTGCAAGCCCGTCGGCGCCTTTTTGTCGGTGGCTTGGCCAAAGAGCCGTCCTTACGCACACTTGGCCGATTTTGCTGCAGGACTGGGTCAGGATTTGGCTGAACTGTGCGGAGCGTGCCCGCTGATGGGGGGCGACACCAGCACGACCCAAGGGCCATTGGTAGCCAGCCTCACGCTGATGGGCGTGCCGCTTTCGAAGGTGGGCCAGCCGGTCTTGCGCAGCGGCGCACAGGCTGGTGATTTGATCTTTCTGACTGGCACGATCGGCGACCCGTTTTTGGGATTGCAAGTGCGTTTGGGCTTGATGGAAGGGCAGGGGCTGGAGAGTGCCGTCGCAACGGCCTTAGCTCCCGCGCCACCACCACTGACCGTGGCCGCGATCATCGCAGCCCACGCCAATGCCAGCATTGATATCTCAGATGGTCTGCTGGCCGATGCGGGCCATGTCGCGTCGGCCTCAGGACTGGCGCTCCAGCTTGATCTTGAACGCGTGCCGCTGTCTGCGGAGGCAATTACCTTTTTAGAAGCCGCGCCAGACCCCGTTCAAGCCCTGTTAGGCCTTGTCACAGGTGGCGATGATTATCAGGCCCTGACCTGTGTCGCCCCCAAAATAGCCGAGGACTTTTGTTCATCCATGAAAGCTTTAGGGGTTCAGGTCACCCAGATTGGTGTCTGCTATCAAGGGCAGGGGCTAGAGATATATCATCATGGCGACAGGCTTGATTTGCCTGCCCGCACTGGCTGGCAGTTTAGCGGCGCATAAAGGCCACTTGCTCGAGCGAAACACGCGCGACACGCAGACCCGGTTTCATCGCCGTTACTGCTTGGGTCACGACTCTGACGATCGCCGCAGAATCATATGTATTCGGGCCTTTGCCCTCAGGAATCGGATTGCGCCCGGTTGCCCGTGTGATGCCATCGCGCACAAAAAAATGCTGCTCCCGCACATAGGTCGCGGCGTTAAGATCGGTCATGCGAATCTTGAGTGTGACAAACACATAATTCACCAAGGCACCATTGCGGGCAATTGGCAGCACGACATTGGTCAGTTCTGCCACCAAAGGCTCGCCAGCTGCTTCGCCCTTGCCTTCACCCTTGCCTTCGGCAGCTTGTGCGCTTTGCGGCGCTAAAAGCGGCGACAGGGCTGCAGCACCGATGGTGGCTGCGCTCAAAACAAGGGTGGAACGGCGCGTTGAGTTGGTCATTGCGATTTCCTGCCACACGAATGTCGATTATTGGTTAATGCGCAGGCAGTTTTGGGGTTTACTGATAAGGATTTCCCGAAACCGACGCGGCACGTTGCAAGCAGCGCAATCGCCCCCTAAAGAAGACAGACCAATAAAGGGGGGTCATTCGGAGAGCGGGAGATAAACTGCCGCCACGGATGAGCCAGGAAACGAAAAGAGGTAACACATGGACGTTAGCGTCATGAGTGTGGTCGCGGCTATTGGGGCCGGGGTCGTTGCGTTGATCTACGGGTTCATCACCGTTCAACAAGTTCTAAAGGCAAGCCCAGGAAATGCACGTATGCAAGAAATTGCTGCGGCCATTCAAGAAGGGGCAAATGCCTATCTCAACCGTCAATATACCACGATTGCCATCGTTGGCGTGGTGATTGCGGTTCTTCTCACCTTCCTATTCACCATCACCACGTCGCTTGGCTTTGTGGTTGGTGCTGTTCTTTCAGGCCTTGCCGGTTATGTCGGCATGCTGGTGTCGGTCCGCGCCAACGTGCGTACCACCGAAGCCTCTCGCAACAGCTTGGCCGCTGGTCTCTCCATGGCTTTCCGCGCCGGTGCTGTGACGGGCATGTTGGTGGCTGGCTTGGCTTTGATCGGGGTGGCTGGCTATTATTATATCCTGACGCAAGTTATGGGGCTGGAACCAACCAGCCGTGAAGTGATCGATCCTTTGGTTGCTTTGGGCTTTGGGGCCTCCTTGATCTCCATCTTCGCCCGTCTTGGCGGCGGCATCTTCACCAAGGGTGCGGACGTTGGTGGCGACATGGTTGGCAAGGTCGAAGCTGGCATCCCAGAAGATGACCCACGTAACCCTGCAACCATCGCTGACAATGTCGGCGACAATGTCGGCGACTGCGCCGGTATGGCAGCAGACTTGTTTGAAACCTATGCGGTGACTTTGGTTGCGACCATGGTGCTGGCCTCGATCTTCTTCAAAGAAGCAGGCGCTGCCGTGATGATGTCTTTGCCACTGGCCATTGGTGCCATGGCGATCGTGACTTCGATCATCGGCACTTACTTTGTCCGTTTGGGCAAAGACAACAACATCATGAACGCCTTGTATAAAGGCCTCATTGCGGCTGGCGTGCTCTCTGTTGCAGGTCTTTATGCTGTGGTCCAATACACGGTAACCCAGACCTATACGACCAGCAGTGGCGTGACCATTACGGCCATGAATTTGTTCTGGTCCGGCGTGATTGGTCTTGTGGTGACAGCAGCCATTGTGTGGGTGACCGAATATTACACCGGCACGGACTATCGCCCGGTGAAATCGGTGGCTCAAGCTTCGGTTTCTGGCCATGGCACCAACGTCATTCAAGGCTTGGCCGTGTCGATGGAATCGACAGCACTGCCAGCTTTGATCATCGTCGGCGGTATTTTGGCGACCTTTAACTTGGCAGGCCTGTTCGGTATCGCCATCGCAACCACGACCATGTTGTCGGTTGCCGGGATCATTGTGGCCCTCGACGCCTTTGGCCCTGTGACAGACAATGCTGGTGGTATTGCCGAAATGGCCAATCTGCCACCAGAAGTCCGCAAGACGACTGATGCGCTTGACGCTGTTGGTAACACCACAAAAGCGGTGACCAAGGGCTATGCCATTGGCTCGGCCGGTTTGGGTGCCTTGGTGTTGTTCGCGGCCTATACCGAGGACTTGAAATACTTCTCGAGCAATCCAGCAGAATATCCCTATTTTGCCGGCGTGAACGTCAGCTTCGACTTGTCCAACCCATATGTTGTGGTTGGTCTGTTGATTGGTGGTTTGTTGCCTTATCTGTTCGGTGGCTGGTCGATGACCGCCGTAGGCCGTGCAGCTGAAGCGGTTGTGCAGGAAGTACGTCGTCAGTTCCGTGAAATTCCAGGTATTATGGAAGGCACGGGCAAGCCAGACTATGGTCGGGCTGTTGATATTCTGACCAAAGCTGCGATCCGTGAAATGATCGTACCAAGCTTGCTGCCAGTCTTGTCTCCGATCGTTCTCTTCTTCGCGATCAACATGATTGCCGGCAAAGCGCAGGCTTTGGCAGCAGTCGGTGCGATGCTGTTGGGCGTGATTGTGACGGGTCTGTTCGTCGCCATCTCCATGACCTCCGGCGGCGGCGCTTGGGACAATGCCAAGAAGTCGTTTGAAGACGGCTTTGTGGACCGTGATGGCGTCAAGCACATGAAGGGTTCAGAGGCGCATAAGGCTTCTGTGACCGGTGACACGGTTGGCGACCCATACAAGGACACATCTGGTCCTGCGGTGAACCCCATGATCAAGATCACCAATATTGTGGCTCTGCTCCTGTTGGCTGTCTTGGCCCACCAAGGCTAAACCAAAAGTCCATCAATCGGCAGAAAGTCCCGGTCGAAAGGCCGGGACTTTTTGGTTTGTGGCGATGTCACAGCCCATGGCCACAATTTAACCGTCCAATGCGCAGCAAGGTGCTTGGCCAAGCCACAATGGTTGGTTAGGCTGATCAAAATGAGGAACGTGAGGAGAGTGTGGTGCGGAAAGGTCGCTGTTCGAATGAGCCGAGCGCATGCGAGTTTGCCCGCCATCAGCTGGAGCTGCCCTATGCTGGCCCAGGAAGCGTATGCCCGCGCTGTGGCAGTCCCTTGGCCGCAATTATAGACCCCAGCGAACCAAGTGCGCAGAGCTATTCTCAAACTGGGCAACCGCCGCCACCACCATCGCCACTTTACCCCGAGCCGCGCCCCAAACCCGGTTTTGAACCGATGGTCGAGCCTGTTTTGAACGCCCCATCCGGTGTGACCGTGATGCAGATTACGCGGTGGGTTGCGATTGCCGCTTTATTGATCTTGGTCAGCTTCATTGGCTGGCGGCTGTTTGGGCCCGAGCAGGACCCCAATTCAGCTTTGGACCCAGCTGGCTTATCGGCATTGACCGAAGGCCTAGACATTCAACAAATTTCGCCTCCAGAGATGCGCCGCGTCGATGTCTCAACAGAGGCTCGCGTTTCGCCAGATCCGACCAGCGCTGTGATCATGCTGCTCGCCCCGGATACGATTTTGGATGTCACCGGGCAGATCGAAGTCGGTGGCCTTACTTGGCTCCGGATAACGCTGCCGAATGATCGCTCGCGGTCTGGCTTTATTCGCGAAGACATGTTGGCCCCTTTGGGCGAAGGTGACGGCGATTATTCCAGTCTTGATCCTCTGGCCGGCAATACGATCAACGGCTCCATCCTGCCAGTTGCTCCGGTTCAAGTGGGGGCTATGGCGTTGTCTCAACCGGTGACCTACCAAATTGTTGGGCCGCCAGCGTCGATTCATTTGAGCCCGGCTTTTGAAAGCCCACAATTGGGTCAGGTCGGCAGCGGTGTCTTGGTGATGGTTGTAGCCCAACAAATCTCTAATGGGCTGCCTTGGTACCAAGTTCAGTTGACGAACGGGCGTGCCGGTTGGATTTCGGGTAATTCTGCGGTTCGGGCAGCAGAAAGCCCAAATGCTGCAGTAGCCGCTGCCGCCGCTACCGCTGAGACATCGACAGAGTCTGCGTCGCAGCCGGCCCCCAAATCAGAGCTTGAAATTCCGGCTGGTCCGATGGCGGTGAGCGTCGGGACGCTGATGCGCGTTGATACGCCAAGTGCCAGCTTGCGGGCGCGCCCAGGTGCCGCCAGTGACCCCGTTCTGGAGGTCCTGCCAACCGATACTTTGATGTCGGTCGAAGATGTTCGCATCGTTGCCGGAGTCCCTTGGTATCAAGTTACGTCGCCCAAAGGCACACAAGGCTGGTTGTCAGGGCGGAGCCTTGTGGCCAATCAATAGGGCCTTTGATGGTGACCCAGCGCTTTGCCCCCTATTGTCTGGCCGCAAGTCCTGATAAAGCACGGCCGTCTTACTCAACCCGTCTCAAGCGAAAGCCACGTGTATGTTTTCAGAGGAAACCCAGACATCGCAAAACATGCGGACTCGGGGATCAGGCGCTGCTGGCCGCATCTTGCTGATCATGGCTGCGATTGGCGTCGCTGCCTTAGTGATTGCAGGTGCCTTCATAGGGTTCAAGGCACTGTTTTCGGGTCAGCAGGGCGATATGCCGACTTTGGAAGGTCCAAAATCCTATAGTGCGTTGGGCCGTACAGAAGTGCGCAAAGAGGCTGCTTTAACAGCACCGGTCGCTTTGGTCCTGAAAGAAGGCACCATCGTCTCGGCGCAAAGCGTTGGGGTTAAAGCAGGCGTGGAGTGGTTGTCCTTAACTGCGGTAGACGGCGCCAAGGGCTTTGCGCCAAAAGCGTTGTTCCGCGAAATTGTGCCGACCAATCGCAGCAATAAGATTAGCGGCGGGGTCCGCAATATCGTCACCTCTGCGCTGTTGAACCTGCGCGAAACGCCGTCCATGTCTGGCAAAATTGTTGGGACTGTGGATGGTGGTACCCGGCTTGTCTCTGACGGATCGGTTGAAGCCGAAGGTGAATTGTGGATGCGCATCCCGTTGGATGGCAACACGATTGTCTATATCTTGCAACGCTTCACCACGGCAGACGATGACGCTGGTGGCAATGACGGGATCGGCGTGGACAATGCGACTGTCGGGGCCGTCGGTCGCGCGATTCAGATCGCGAATGTGCAAGCAACCCCTCTGCCCAATTCGCGAATTGTGCGGGCGCTCCAGCCCGGTGAAGTCGTCCGCGTCATTGGCCAGACCAATTCCGGTATCGCGTGGTATGTGCTGCGCCTCAATGATGGCAGTCAAGGGTTTGCCCCGAAAGCTGCGATCAGTATCGATGAAGGGGCGTCTCGCTGGGTCTATCCAGATGGCACTGAAGCGCCTGGCCCCAATGTCCCGCAAGGCCAAACGGAGCCGATTGATCCCGCAAGCTTGGTGCAGATGAATGGCGCAGGCAGTGGCGGTGATGGCGCGGGCGGCGATGGGACCGGGGCCAATACCACACCGGCAGAAGCCGCAGATGGCGTTTTGCCCGTGACACCCAATACTTCCCCAACACCGCCGACAGCCGCTGGCCCCCAGCCGTAAGGGCGCTGATGTCAAAACGACAGGCGAAAGTTAGCCTTCCTGAACCCAGATGCGGATCAGATGATGGGCAATCGCGAGTGGGGGCGGGGCGCGTAAGGTCACGCCATCGCGTGTGCAACCGGCTTCAGACAAAAGTTGCCGCGCCTCATCCCGGCTAAACCAGATGGCTTGGGATATTTCGTGTGTGTCAATGTTGAGGTCATAGCTCTCGACCTCGGCAATTAGGCCAATCATCAATTGCGACGGGAAGGGCCAAGGTTGGTTGGCAACAATGCGCGCGCTGGTCATTTTGACGCCAGCTTCTTCAAACAATTCGCGCGCGCAGCCTTCTTCAACTGTTTCGCCAGGCTCGATAAAGCCAGCTAGCGCTGAGATAAAGCCCGCCCGAAAGCCAATGCCGCGCCCCAACAAACATTGATCGCCCTTGACGGCCAGCATGATGGCGACCGGGTCTGTACGCGGGAAATGCTCCGTCTTGCACGATGGGCAGGCCCGTTTCCAACCAGCTTCGGCCATATGGGTTGTTTCACCGCAATTGGCGCAAAAGCCGTGGCGGCTATGCCAGTCCAAAATCGCTTTCGCCGTGCCGGCAATGGCGAGGTCGGCCATGTCCATGATGCCTGCGGCCATGCGCAAATCTTCGGGTTCGCCCAAGCCTTGAATCGGGCCGTCATTCCAATCAAACCGGGCGGGTAAGGTGGTTGCAAAGGTTGCCCGGCCCTTGTCGTCTAAGCCCATCAAAATGGGTTCTGGGCTCGATTTTGGCAGAAAGGCGGATCGGCTGCTGCTGGCCAATCGTAATAGCTTCCGGGCGCCGGTCGATTGCGGGTCGTGGCTTAAAACCGGCTTACCATCTTGGATCAAGATCAAATCGGTGTCGGGATGATTGAGCAGGCTTTCCATTTTGTCGGCGTCGCGGCGCAGTGCACTGGCGCGGTCGAGAGGGAAGGCGGTGAAGGGGATGAAATCGGAAGTTTGTGCCATAGTTTGCACCTGAACTGGCCCGCCCGTCTTGGTCAAGCACGATTTGTTGCTGGCTGGCACCTGCTGCATCCACAGGATTGCCGCCATTAGCGCTTGAAACTAACGGCCTGACTTGCGATATGGGGGGTGGAGATCGGCGGTGGACGTAGTCCTCGCCAATTCGGTCAGGTCCGGAAGGAAGCAGCCGCAACGAGTTTCGCTATGGGTCGCCGTTCGGTCTCCACCCTTGTACCTGTGCGCACCCACAGTTTGGAACCCCAGCATGGACGAAACGGATCTTGGCGGTGAAGGTGATCTTCCACAGTCAGGAGGATTTTCTGGATACGACCAAGCCGATGCAGAGCCGGACGATCTGACCTTGTCGATGTTTGGTGAGCCTGCTGAGGTGCCACAAAAGACCGCAGCTGGGCAGGGCACGCAACCCTATTTGGTGCTGGCCCGCAAATACCGTCCGCAACGCTTTGAAGATTTGATTGGGCAAGAGGCGATGGTTCGCACCTTGACCAATGCGTTTGCTTCTAACCGCATCGCCCATGCTTTCATGCTGACCGGGGTGCGTGGGGTCGGCAAAACCACGACGGCCCGCCTGATTGCGCGCGCGCTCAATTATCAAACGGAGACGATTGATCGGCCTTCGATCCAGCTTGATCCGCTCGGCAGCCAGTGTGAAGCCATCACGCGGGGCAATCATCCCGATGTCTTTGAACTCGATGCTGCCTCGCGCACCGGGGTGGGTGATATGCGCGAATTGCTCGATGGGGTGCGCTATGGCCCAATCGCGGCGCGCTATAAGGTCTACATCATCGACGAAGTGCACATGCTGTCAAAGAGCGCATTTAACGCGCTGTTGAAGACGTTGGAGGAGCCGCCTCCGCATGTGAAATTCATCTTTGCAACCACCGAAATTCGCTCGGTGCCCGTCACCATTTTGTCGCGCTGCCAACGCTTTGATTTGCGCCGGATTGAGCCCGTGGTGCTGGCCGATTATTTGGAAAAGATCGCAAGTCGTGAAGGCACGCAGATTGCGCGCGACGGCGTGGAATTGATTGCACGCGCGGCCGAAGGCTCTGCCCGCGACGGCCTTTCGCTCTTGGATCAGGCCATAGTGCAGGATCAGGGCAATGGGGTCACTGGCACTGAGATCCGCGACATGTTGGGTCTGGCTGACCGGACCCGCACCATGGATTTGCTGGGCGCGATCCTTAAGGGCGATGCCAAGACGGCGCTACAAGCTTTCCGCGAACAATATGATTTGGGGGCTGATCCGGGCCTTGTGCTGCGTGACTTGATGGACTTAACCCACGAGATCTCGCGCGGGGATGTTCTGGGTGCCGATTGGCATCCCGCAGGCGCAAGCGACCATATCCAGCAAATGAAGGCCTTTGCGCACAGTACCACACCTGCCGCGCTTGGCCGCCTGTGGCAATTGATCTTGCGGGGCTTTGAAGAATCGGGCCGGGCACCTGATCCGGTCCAAGCCGCTGAAATGTGTTTGTTGCGCGCATGCGCTGCCCAGCAATTGCCGCCGCCTGAAGATTTAGCCCGTCTCTTGATTGGCCAGCCCATGGCGACCTCTGGCTCGCCGGGCCCAGCATCGTCCCAAGGTCACAGTTCTGGCCCAAAGGCCGTCTTAGAGCCTCAAGCCGCGCAGCCTACACCTACATCAGCCACGCAGCCGAATTTAAGCTTTGAAGGCTTGCTCGAAGCGCTTGAAGACGCCCGTGAAATTGTGCTCGTGACAGAATTGGAGCGCTTTGTCCGCCCGGTCAGCCTCGAGCCCGGCCGCTTGGTGATCGAGCTTTTGCCCAATGCGCCGGTAGACCTTCAAAAGCGCGCCGTGGAAGCGCTGTCTGCCCTTACTGGCGACGACTGGCTGGTAGAAGCGGGCTCTGGCGGGCAAGAGAGTATTGCCGAGCGGAACAAGCGTTTGGAAGTTGAGCGGGTAGATGCCGCTAAACAGGCCCCCGAAGTCGTTGCGGCACTAAAGGCTTTTCCCGGTGCCCGCATTCTCGACGTCCGCGCTGCACCGGTCCCAGAAGTGGCCTTGGAAGCTGTCGTTGAGGACGGCGATGAAGACGGTGAGGTTGAGGTCAGCAATGTCCTCTCGGTGGACTTTAACCGGCGCCGCGTTGGCGACTAGAACTTAATTCGGGATCATGGCGTATCCCTTTTTGACAGGACGAGTGTGATGAAAGACCTTGGCGGATTGATGAAGACCATGCAGCAGATGCAGTCGAAAGTGGCTGATGCGCATAAGAAAATGGAGAAAATCGAAGCCGAGGGCAGTGCAGGTGCCGGCATGGTGAAAATCACCAGCAATGGCGAAGGTAAGCTGTTGGCAATCTCGATCGATCCCAGCCTATGCGTGGCAGAAGATGTCGAAATCCTTGAGGATTTGATCAAGGCCGCTTTTGAAGATGCCCGCAAAAAGGTCGAAGCCAGCCGTGCGGCGATGGAAAAGGACTTGATGGGTGGTTTGCCTCTGCCCCCCGGCTTCAAGATGCCTTTCTGATCATGACGGACCGGA
>JAJTGP010000060.1 GCA_021299265.1 Hyphomonadaceae bacterium
ATCCCCAATGCGCGACGTGGAGATGTGACCGGATTTTACATGCTGTGCACCAAGTTGGGGCTGGTTTCTGGACCTTTCATCATCGGCTTTACCCATCCAGAACCGAACGCACCGGGCCCAATCATGGCCGCGGCGGCCTTTCTGGCATTGTCCTTGGTTCCGATTTCCATTGCCGATACAACACCGCCACCGCCCGCGACGGTCCTTCGCATGCTGCCTTCACGACTGTTTAGGCTTGCCCCTGCAGCTTTTGTCGCGGCGATTGGCTCTGGCCTCGTCAATGGGGCGGTTCTGTCACTCGCGCCCCTTTATGCGAGTGAGCGGGGCGGACCGCAGGCTGCAGCAACTTTTCAGGCCGCGGCGTGGATCGGCTCTCTCTTGGTGCAATGGCACGCAGGTCGATTGTCGGACCGGATGGACCGTCGCATCGTTTTGGCTACCTTGATTGGCGTTCCAGCGATTGCAGCCTTTGTTCTGGCGACAATCGGGGCAGAGCTTTCGCTGACTCTCAATACCATCCTGTTTGGCATTTGGGGTGCGGGTGCCTTGTCTTATTACGGCATCGCGGTCGCGCATTTGGGGGACCGCACGCCCCTTGCTGAATTGCCGGCCGCCAGCTCTGGCCTGCTGTTTGTTTGGGCAGGGGGCACCATCGTCGGCCCTGCCATCGGCGGTCTCTTGGTGGAGGTTACCGGCAGTGCGTTGTCTATTTTTTGGCAAGCTGGCGTAGTGTCTGCGATCATGGTGCCTTGGGTGCTGTGGCGAACAGCGCGGCGTCCAGCTGTTCCGCGGGAAGACAAAGTTGGTTTTGGTCCAGTTCAGACCAACTCTGTCCTTGGGCAAATCTTGGCCATGGGGCGCAAGTCGTCTGATGACGAAGGACCCCACGCCAAGCCATGAATGCCTCTGCACTGCCAGTGTCCTTTCAGGCTTGGTTCACCGGACGTAACTGGGTCCCGCGCGCCCATCAGCTTGATCTTTTGGCTGCCGATCAAGCCGGCGACCATAGTCTCCTGATTGCGCCCACAGGGGCCGGTAAGACCTTGGCCGGCTTTCTGCCCAGCCTGATTGATTTAGCTGAAGGTGGAGATCAGCCACGCGGTCTGCACACACTCTATATCTCGCCACTTAAAGCCTTGGCCGTGGATGTCGAGCGCAATCTAATGACCCCAATTCATGAGATGGGCTTGCCAATTCGTGTAGAGACGCGGACTGGCGACACGCCGACCACAAAAAGACAGCGCCAACGCTATAACCCGCCAAACCTCCTGCTGACAACGCCCGAACAGGTTGCCCTATTTGTAGGCATGCCTGACGCCTCAAATATGTTTCAAGGCCTTAGGCGGATTATCATCGACGAGGCCCATGCTTTAGCCCCGACCAAGCGAGGTGATCTCCTCGCGCTTGGGATGGCAGCACTCCAACGGGTTGCGCCCGCTGCACGCCGCACAGGCCTTTCTGCGACAGTGGCGGATGAAAAAGCCTTGGCACAATGGATTGCGCCACAGATGGGCTCTGGGGCCCGCTATGCCCGCATCGTGCGCGGACCACAGGGCACGACACCGGATATCTCCATGCTATTGTCGGAAGAGCGTGTACCTTGGGCTGGGCACACGGGGCGTCATGCCATGCAGGAGGTCTATCAGGCTATTGAACGGACCCAGATGGCCTTGGTTTTTGTCAATACCCGCTTTCAGGCCGAACTAGCCTTTCAAGAGCTTTGGAAGATCAACGACGCCAATCTGCCGATTGCTTTGCATCACGGGTCACTCGACGTAACGCAACGCCGCAGGGTCGAAGAAGCCATGGCGCAAGGCCGCTTGCGTGCGA
The DNA here is from genome assembly GCA_021299265.1 of Hyphomonadaceae bacterium. Lineage (GTDB taxonomy): Bacteria > Pseudomonadota > Alphaproteobacteria > Caulobacterales > Aquidulcibacteraceae > Aquidulcibacter. Next base: position 1,831 of record JAJTGP010000060.1, read on the forward strand.
TCGTCTGTACCTCAACCCTCGACCTCGGGATTGATTGGGGCAATGTCGATCTCGTCATCCAGATGGGGGCACCGAAAGGCTCTTCGCGCCTCATTCAGCGAATTGGTCGGTCAAACCACCGCCTCGATGAGGTTTCTAAAGCGGTTCTGGTGCCAACCAATCGCTTCGAAATGCTGGAGTGCGAAGCTGCCCGAGATGCGGTCTTGGCGCAGCATCTTGATGGTCCGGTTCCCCGTCGGGGCGCGATTGATATCTTGGCGCAGCATATTATGGGCTGCGCGGTTGGTGCGCCGTTTCACCCCGATGACCTCTATAAGGAGGTCAGTTCCGCTGGGCCCTACCATCTGATGCCGCGTGAGCAATTTGACCGGGTCTTAGGCTTCGTAACCGATGGCGGTTACGCCCTCAAAACCTATGATCGCTTTGCGCGCTTGATCCGCGATGGCGAAGGACGCCTCTTGTGCCGCAATCGGGATGCGGCGCGAGCTTGGCGCATGAATGTTGGCTCGATTGTCGCGGAGCCGGTTTTGAAAGTTCGCCAAGTCTCTGCTATTCGCTCCCGTCGCCCGGGCACGCCGTCCGGCGGCAATACCTTTATCGGTGGCCGCGTTGTCGGCGAGATAGAGGAATATTTCGTCGATGGCCTGTCGCCGCGTGATACTTTCCTGTTCGCGGGTGAGGTCTGGCGGTTTGAGGGCGTGTCTGGCACCGATTGTCTGGTCAGCAAGGCGCACGACCAATCGCCAAAAGTGCCCTCTTGGGCTGGGGGAAAGTTTCCGCTTTCCACTTATCTTGCGGGTCGTGTGCGCACCATGATCGCCAATAAGAGCTACTGGCCCAATCTGCATCCGCAATTGCAAGAATGGCTGGAACTGCAAAGTTACTTTTCGGTAATACCCCAACAGGATGAAATCCTCGTGGAAACATTTCCACGCGGCAATCGCTTCCATCTGGCGTGCTATCCGTTTGAAGGTCGCCTTGCGCACCAAACCCTCGGTATGTTGTTGACCCGACGCCTAGAACGGATGGGCCTTGATCCTTTAGGCTTTGTCGCCAATGATTACGCGATCTCTGTTTGGGGACTCAAGGATATGGCCCGCGTGGACATGGATCAGCTCCTGGATCAAGATATGCTTGGCGATGACCTCGAAGAATGGCTGGAAGAAAGCGTCCTGATGAAGCGAACGTTTCGAACCTGCGCCGTCATTGCTGGTTTGATTGAGCAAAACCAAGTCGGTAAGACCAAAACCGGACGGCAAGTCACCTTTTCATCGGATTTGATCTACGACGTTCTGCGCCGTCACCAGCCGGATCATGTCTTGCTGGAAGCTGCGCGTGTCGAAGCCGGTGAGGGCCTATTGGACATTCGGCGGCTTTCGGAATGTTTGGCACGAATTGCAGGTCAAGTTCGCCATCAGTCGCTTGATCGAATCTCACCCTTTGCCGTGCCGCTCATGTTGGAAATTGGCAAGGTGCCAGTCAATGGGCAGGCGCTGGAAAACATCTTGGAAGAGGTTGCGGGTGATTGCCTACTGCGCGAGGCAATCGGCCCCGAAGAATCAGGCCTGCTCTAGTCGTGCTGCCAAGGCCTCAAGCCTGCCAGCAGCGCCGTCTAGGGCCGTCACGGGCGAGGGGTCTTGCGCTGCCTGTGCCGCTTGCGCCCGCACATCACTCAACCGGGCAATTTCAGCTTCGGCTTTGTCGAGACGGACCTTCAAGTCATGCATCTCGTCGGCGACAATCAAAGCTCCCATTAAGAAAAGCCGCTGATCGCCAATTTGTCCAACAGAACTGGCTAAGCGCTTTACATGCTCGTCGAAATAGCGGGCCAGACGCATGACATGCTCTTCTTGGCCTTCATCACAGCCAATAGCATATCGACGTCCATTTATTTCAATCTGTACTTTGGCCAATACGCGGCTCCATGGCTTCGGTCGGACTTAAAACCGGTTCTGACCAAAAGGCCAGTCCTTAACCTGCATTGGAACGGGGTTTTTACGTGACCCTGTAGCACGCCTTAGCGACTGGCCCAGAGGCCCGAAAATCACTTTAGATGAACATGCCGACGACCGTTGAGATGCCACCAGAGATCAAGCCGATGATGGTGATCAAAACCGAAGTAATCGTGAAAGCACTGCCCATCTTCATACCGAGGCCTGCCACAACCGACAACGCGCCGCAGCCGAGAACAGCTTGCAACCAAGGCACGTCAGCCCCCCAGATCAAAGCCATACAGGCAACCATGGCCGAGATCAGGACACAGCCCCATTGGGATGCAACCAAAAACGAGTGATACATCGCAGACTGCTCCGCAATATCCATTTCGCCGGGGGTATAGTGATCGTCGTGGCTGGCCATGTGAACTCTCCGTTAGAGCTCTCTTAGCCGCGCAACGGGGTCTTAGGCAAGATAGAGATGCCAGCCAAACTGGATTCCAGTGCGGCAATGGTTGCTAATGGCTGGTCTAAAAGCAGGTGATGCTGTGCTTCTGGAATGGTGACAAAGCCTGTACCTGCTGGGAAAATCGTCTTCATATACGTGAAGATGCGATCTTCCATCAAAAATGAGTTACCACCGCGCATGACAATGGTCGGCACCTGAAGCCGGCTGGCGCGTTCCGACATAATCATGGGCGCGAAGCTATTCCACAAAAATGGGTCAAACTGCCAA
>JAJTGP010000278.1 GCA_021299265.1 Hyphomonadaceae bacterium
CATCTCGCGCAGGTCACAGCTGGTGTTTACGCTAATCTCGGCATCGAGGCTATGCTGCAGGTCGCAATGGGCGAAACTAAATCGGTTTAACCTGACGGGCCAGGACACTGCGCCGTCGCGAGTGGTGTCTTGGTTTCTACCGACCATTCACTCGGTAAGGAAAGGGCAAAGACTGCCAACCAAATATTGATCTCAGAAGTTTTGGGCCAAGGCTTGGTGACAATTCTGACCTTGCAAAGCGGTCTCGCAGATGCCGTTTCGCCAAGTCCTAGTAAAGTGCTTGATGGCTTAGGCGCTGACCAAACGAGCCACGCCTTCGGTTGCGCAGATGACACAAGTACAGAGCCAAGCGGGCTCTCAGTTGGGATCATCAGGACGGGGGTGTGGCCCGCTAGCCATCTTCTAAAATGACTATCCGCTAGCTTTCGCCATTCTTGAACCGCTTGCGCACAAGACAAGTAGTCTAGTCCAATTCAGCATCGGCTATAGGTAGGAAGCCGACCAAGGCGTCACGCTTACGCACTTAAATTTGGAGCTCCTGTATGACAACGGTCGTGGTCTGGCGAAAAATGATACCCTGCGGCAAAGTTGTTTCTGGCGGGACCTGAGCAAGGACAGGGGAAGCGCGCTAACGGCCGAACAAATTCACGGCAGCCAAAAATCGCGCCGGGGAGTGACGCAAGAATGAGACATCCCTCGCGATATTCGTGCCACAACCCGAACCGCAAACAGCCCTAAAGCGCCTAGCCATATAAGAAAAAACTGGCGGAGACGGAGGCGGCCAAAAGTGTCCGCCCAATCGTTTCAAAGAGAGTAGATTTGTTTCTAAAATCATGATATAATTCAGTTTATTGGATTCACCCTGTTTCGAAGCGTTTCGAATTGTTTCGTTCTAGGGCCTCCATTTCGTGGGTATTTCGTGGGTACGAACTCGTGAGTATTACTTGGGTAAAGCCTGATAAGTTGGATTATTAGCCATGCCACATGTGCGCAACAAACTAACAGCTTTGGCCGTGAAGTCGATCAACTCAGTAGGCAAGCACGCCGATGGCAATGGCCTATTCCTTCAAGTCACTGCCAATCCCAAAACTGGTGAACTCCGCAAATCTTGGCTGGTTCGATTTACCCCCTTGAATGGCAAGGTGCGCGAAACCGGAGTTGGCAGCGTTGATCTGGTCACGCTGGCGCAAGCACGCGAGAAGACATTGGAAATCCGAAAGAACGCCAAGTCCGGTGCTGATGTGGTCGTCGCTAAAGCTGAAGTTCGTCAAGAGGCCGTGCGGCAACGAGCGGCAAGCATGACGTTCGCTCAATGCGCTGAAGCCTATATCAAAGCGCATGAAAGTAGTTGGAAAAACGATAAGCACAAGACGCAATGGACGAACACCATCAAGATGTATGCCAACCCAGTTCTCGGTAAGGTCGCCGTGCAGGACATTAACGTTGCCATGATCATGAAGGTGCTTGACCCGATTTGGCAAACCAAGACCGAAACCGCCAGCCGCCTTCGCGGACGACTTGAGAACATTCTAGATTGGGCAAGGGTGCGGGAATATCGCACCGGCGAAAATCCGGCCCGTTGGCGCGGGCATTTGGAGAAGGCGCTCCCTGCCCGAAACAAAGCCAAGACGGTCAAACATCACGCCGCATTGCCTATCGACGAGTATCCGGCCTTCATGTCCAAGCTGCGGGAGCAAACCGGTGTAGGTCCACTCGCCTTTCAATTTGCTATTCTGACAGCCGCTCGCACCAGTGAGGCCATTGCCGCACGCTGGGATGAAATTGACTTGAACGACAAGTCCTGGACAGTTCCAGCCGACCGGATGAAAGCAGGCCGCGTCCACCGAGTGCCACTTTCAACCTCCACCATGGCCGTCCTGAAAGAAGTGCGCGGCCTCGATCCTGTCTATGTGTTCCCCGGCCTGAAAGGGGGCAAGCCAATCTCCAACATGGCGTTCTTGATGACCCTGCGCCGCATGAAGCGCGACGACCTGACCGCCCACGGTTTCAGGTCCACATTCCGCGATTGGGCCGCTGAGCGAACTGCCTTCCAGAATGAAGTCGCAGAGGCCGCGCTAGCGCACGTGATCTCCAACCAAGCAGAAGCCGCTTATCGACGAGGCGACTTGTTCGAGAAACGGCGGGTATTGATGGAGGCTTGGGGGGTGTTTGGGAGAGGTTCTGATATTTGATGCTAGAATTCGCTGACGCCAACACAAAACACAAAGGGCCGTTCTCGGCCAAGTCTCTTGCTCTCACCCCCTGATTTCTTGAAGCAAGATGGCTTCAGAGGCGATCGAAGCTGACATCAGCGTTGCAGTCGTTTTAGTGGAACAGTTACAAGTCCAAACCAATACCGCAGGCGCTCGTCGATATAATCTCTGTGCCTGCTTCAGAGAACATCAATGCGGCTCTTACAATTCAGAAGCACATCCAGAGGCAAAAAACTGCTTCTTGGGGATCGTCGACCATATAAAACCTATTATACGCAACGACTGTACCACGCCCCGAGACCGGTGCCGTTGAGCTTTAGTCGGCCCGTTTGCACCAAACCCTGCAGGTGCTTTTTAATGGTGTTGCGGCTTTCGCGCGTAGCGCGCTGCTTCGGCTACGGTTAGTCGGCCTTGGTCGCGGACTAGTCCGTAGAGCTTAAGCGACAGCTCCGGCATGGCCGCCTCCATCAATCTTTCTGTTTAGACATTCTGATGCAGGCGTCGCATCTGGGCCTGCATGCTCTTCAGGAAAAAATCGAGCCATGGTGTCCAGTTTGACGCTTCGGTGCGGATTTTGCCTTGGGTCTGACGCAGTGCCAGATATTACGCCTCCTTGTTCTATTCGATCACAGCTTCAAGCGAGGCGTAGCTGACGTAGTCATAACCTGCCCGCATCTGCAGCAACAGCAGCAGCGTGGTCGGCACCCGGCTGAGCCGACCATTACCATCCTGGAATTGGTGGATCTCAAGTAACATCACGACGAAGATCGCGATGACCAGAATCGGGTGCAGTCCCCTGCCGGCCTGACGTGCAGCCTCTTCTTCACCATACTAGGCGAATAGCTCATCCATCAGCCGTGGTGTGTCGAATGGGCTCGCGGTCTCGAAGACAATTCCGATCTGGCGGCCATCAGCATCAAAGGCAGCAACCGAATTGCCACTCGTCTTCCATATGCCGCGATGTCTCTCTTCTTTGTAGCTGTGGGTCAGAAGATCGCTATGCAGCTGGCGGACATGGCAAACATCGCCAAGATATTGTGCTGTCGTCAGGGCGATACCAGCTTATCCTCCCGGCCGAGATCAGGTGACCAGCTCAGGCAGGGTCAGCAGCGACTCTTGCGCGGAGCACCGAAATCTCACCTTCAGTTGCCTTAAGGCAGTTTTGCAAGTAGCGAAATCTGCAGATTTGCAAAAGGATATGTGATGGCTGATGAGATCCGCTTCTATCGAGCCAATGAGAAGCCCTATGGCGCGTTCAGCAACCTCTATCGGCGTGAGATCGAATTCGAGGGGGAGCGGTTTGCGACGAGCGAGCATGCCTATCAAGCGGGCAAGCCGCGTAAAAAGGCGGTTCGCGACTGGCTGCTGAGCGCGCCGTCGCCGGCCCTGCTCGCGATGGCTGCGCATGGCCTCTATTATTGGGATGTCGCGCCAGGTTGGTCGACGGGTAAGTTCGATCGGATGCGGGGCGTACTGCGCGCCAAGTTCGAGCAACATCCCGATCTACGTAATCTGCTACTCGCGACTGGCGATGCCCGCTTGGTCGAAAGCGCGACGGTTGACAATGAGGTCAATCGCCTTTGGGGCGAAGTGAACGGGGTAGGCAAGAA
>JAJTGP010000268.1 GCA_021299265.1 Hyphomonadaceae bacterium
AAGCGATTGAAGCCGAGATCGAGCTGATTGTTTGTATCACCGAAGGCATTCCAGTTGCCGACATGGTGCAAGTTAAAAGCAGGTTAGAGCGCTCTAAGTCGCGTCTGATCGGGCCAAACTGCCCCGGCGTCTTGACCCCCGATGAGTGCAAGATCGGGATTATGCCCGGCTCCATCTTCAAAAAGGGCAATGTCGGCATCGTATCGCGCTCGGGCACATTGACCTATGAAGCCGTGTTCCAAACCTCTAACGCCGGTCTTGGCCAAACAACCGCTGTTGGTATCGGCGGCGACCCTGTGAAGGGCACCGAGTTCATCGATGTTTTGGAAATGTTCCTGGCCGACCCAGAGACCCAGTCCATCATCATGATTGGTGAAATCGGCGGCAGCGCCGAAGAAGATGCGGCGCAATTCATTCTCGATGAAGCCAAGCGTGGCCGTAAGAAGCCAATGGCAGGCTTTATCGCTGGACGCACCGCGCCTCCAGGCCGTCGTATGGGCCATGCCGGTGCGATTATCGCCGGCGGCAAAGGTGGTTCGGAAGATAAGATTGCAGCCATGGAAGCCGCAGGTATTCGCGTTGCGCCATCGCCTGCTGCATTGGGTTCAACATTGTTGGAAGTTCTTAAGGGTTGATGTGCTTTAAGCATAAATAAAGCAGTCGCCTGAAAAGCGAATGACTATATAGAAGTAAATGTGTGACGGCCGGGCAAGGCCGACTTCCTTCGCCCTGACCGACCGTCCCCACGAATGGACGGTTGGCTTATGGCAGACGACATGCGCAGTGCGCAAAATTCCGCACTCCTCGACACTTCATTTCTGTATGGCGGCAATGCTGTCTTCATCGAGCAGCAATACGCCAAATGGGCGGCCAATCCCGCGTCGGTTGACGCGTCTTGGGCCAGCTTCTTTGCCGGGATGGGCGATGGGGCGGGCGACGCACAGCGCGCCGCCAACGGCCCTTCTTGGAAACGCAACGATTGGCCAAAGTCTGAAGTTGGCGAATGGGTCGCCACTTTGGACGGCAATTGGGCGCTGATTGAGCCCAAGATCGAAAAGAAGCTGACTGAAAAAGCTGCTGCAGCACCCGCTAATGCCGGCAAGCCCGTCTCAGAAGTCGATGTCATGCGCGCCACGCGCGACAGCATCAAGGCTTTGATGATGATCCGCGCCTTTCGTATCCGCGGTCATTTGGCCGCAAAGCTGGACCCGCTTGGCTTAGATGAGGGCCGTGAGCCTCAGCCAGAACTCCAGCCAGAATCCTACGGCTTTGGTCCCGAAGATATGGATCGGCCGATTTTTATCGATTTCGTGCTCGGCATGGAATATGCCACGCCGCGCCAAATGCTGGATGTTTTGAACCGCACCTATTGTTCGACGGTCGGCATTGAGTTCATGCACATCTCGGACCCAGCCGAAAAATCTTGGCTGCAAGAGCGGATTGAAGGCCCAGACAAAAGCATCGCCTTCACCAATGAAGGTAAGAAGGCAATCCTGAGCAAAGTCATTCAGGCTGAAACCTTTGAGAAATTCCTGCACAAACGCTTCCCCGGCACCAAGCGCTTTGGCTTGGACGGCGGTGAGGCCCTCATCCCTGCGATGGAACAAATCATCAAGCGCGGTGGCAATCTGGGCGTGAAGGACATTGTTCTGGGCATGCCACACCGTGGCCGCTTGAACGTATTGTCTGCTGTGATGGGCAAGCCCTATCATGTCATTTTCCACGAGTTCCAAGGTGGTTCTGCCACGCCAGACGATGTTGGTGGCTCTGGCGACGTGAAATACCATATGGGTGCGTCGTCGGATCGCGCGTTTGACGGCAATAGCGTCCACTTGTCGCTGACCCCGAACCCATCTCACCTCGAGATCGTCAATCCCGTCGTTTTGGGCAAATGCCGCGCCAAGATGATGACTCATGGGCCTGAAAAGGCCGATCAGTTCCGCGCCGTCATGCCGCTTCTTTTGCACGGCGATGCCGCCTTTGCTGGCCAAGGCGTGGTGGCAGAATGTTTTGCCATCTCTGGCGTCCGTGGTCACCGCACCGGCGGCACGGTCCATCTGATCGTCAATAACCAAATCGGCTTTACTACTGCCCCGCGCTTCTCGCGTTCGTCACCTTATCCGTCAGACGTCGCGCTGATGGTGGCAGCCCCCATCTTCCACGTGAATGGCGATGATCCAGAGGCGGTGGTGTTTGCGGCGAAAGTGGCAACCGAATATCGCCAGAAATTCGCAAAAGACGTGGTGGTCGACATGTTCTGCTACCGCCGCTTTGGCCATAATGAAGGCGATGATCCCACCATGACGAACCCCGTCATGTACGCCAAGATCAAGAACCAAAAGCCGACCCGTGAGCTTTATGCCGCCCGCTTGATCGAGCAGGGCATTGTCACCGCCGAAGAAGTTGAAGCCGAAGTCAAGGAATTTGAAGCCTTCCTCGAAAGTGAGTTTGAGGCCGCAAAAACCTATAAACCCAACAAAGCAGACTGGTTGGACGGCGTGTGGGCTGGTCTTGGTCTGCCTGAGGGCGAAGATCTTCGCGGCGACACCAATCTTTCGATCGAAAAGTTGAAGGATTTGGGCGAGAAGATCACCAATATCCCCACCGATCTGACGATCCACAAGACCGTTGAGCGTGTGGTGCAAGCCCGGCAAAAAATGGTTGAGACGGGTGAGAATGTCGATTGGGCCTTGGGTGAGCATTTGGCTTTTGCCTCGCTGCTCGACGAAGGCTTCCCCGTGCGTCTGTCCGGCCAAGATTCTTGCCGCGGCACCTTCTCGCATCGTCACAGCCATTTCGTCGACCAATTGACGGAGCAGCGTTATACGCCGCTCAACAATATCTCCCCCGCCCAAGCCCAATATGAAGTCATCGACAGCGCTTTGTCGGAAGAAGCGGTGCTGGGCTATGAATATGGCTATTCGCTTTCCTCGCCCAACAGCCTGACCATTTGGGAAGGCCAGTTCGGTGACTTCGTGAACGGCGCGCAGGTCGTCATCGACCAATTTATTTGCTCGGGTGAGCGGAAGTGGTTGCGGATGAGTGGCCTGGTGATGCTGTTGCCGCATGGCTATGAAGGCCAAGGGCCAGAGCATTCGTCAGCCCGCCTTGAGCGCTTCCTGCAATTGTGTGCGGAAGACAATATGCAGGTTGTGAACTGCACGACGCCTGCGAACTATTTCCACGTGCTGCGTCGTCAGATCCACCGCCAGTTCCGCAAGCCCTTGATCGTCATGTCGCCAAAGTCGCTATTGCGTCATAAGCGCTGCGTCTCGACCTTGGCGGAAATGGGCCCCGGCTCCTCCTTCCACCGGATTCTGTGGGACGATGCGCATTATCGCCCAGAAACCACGACGGTGACTTTGAAGGAAGATTCAGAGATTAAGCGCGTCATCCTATGCTCGGGCAAGGTCTATTACGATCTGTTTGAAGAGCGTGAAAAGCGCGGATTGAACGATGTGGTGATCCTGCGCGTTGAACAGCTTTATCCATTCCCTGCCAAGTCGATGATCACCGAATTGTCGCGTTTCAAGAATGCCGATGTGGTTTGGTGCCAAGAAGAGCCCAAAAACATGGGTGCTTGGAACTTTATGGAGCCCAATATCGAATGGGTTCTTGGCAAAACAAAGAACAAAGCCAAGCGTGCGGCCTATGCTGGTCGTCCCGCCTCGGCTTCCACCGCTGCTGGCTTGATGAAGAAGCATATTCGCGAACTTGAGACCTTCCTCAATGAAGCGATGACCTACTAATCATCTGGCGAAACTCGCTTTCGATCCTTACATAGGGGCCTGTTGCCCCTTCACCATTCTGACTCCGCTGGAGGTTTTATGCTCGATATCGTCGTCCCCGTTATGGGTGAATCCGTTGCCGAAGGCTCGATTGGTTCTTGGTCGAAAAAGGCCGGTGATGCGGTCAAAAAAGACGAGATTCTGGTCGAGATCGAAACCGACAAGGTTGCTCTAGAAGTCGTGGCACCAGCCGACGGTGTTCTGGCTGAAATCTTAGCGACAGATGGTGCAACCGTGACCCCCGGCATGGTGATTGGTCGGGTGGAAGCCGGTGCAGCCGCAAGCCCAGCCGCAGCCAAGCCTGCCCCGGCCGCCGTGGCACCAGCACCTGTTGCTGCTCCTGCCCCGGTTGCAGCCCCAGTAGCAACCCATGAGCCCATGCCATCAGCCGCACGTGCTTTGGAAACCGCAGGCGTTCCAGCCAGCGCCGTGACCGGCAGCGGCAAGGACGGCCGGATCACCAAGGGCGACGCTTTGGCCGCTGTTGCAGCTTTGGCTGCAGCGCCTGCGCCCGTTGCAGTCGCGCCGACAGCACCCCGCGCTTTGGGTGCCCGCGAAGAGCGTGTGAAGATGACGCGCCTGCGTCAAACCATCGCCCGCCGCTTGAAGGACGCGCAAAACACCGCAGCCATGCTGACGACCTTCAACGAAGTCGACATGACCAATGTCATGGCGGTGCGCAACAAATACAAAGACATTTTTGAGAAGAAGCACGGCACCAAATTGGGCTTTATGAGCTTCTTCGTGAAGGCTTGTCTGGTCGCCCTGAAGGACGTGCCGGCCGTGAACGCTGAGATTGATGGCACCGACATCATCTACAAGAACTTCTATGATATTGGTGTCGCCGTGGGCACCGAAAAGGGTCTTGTGGTTCCTGTGTTGCGCAACGCTGAAGACTTAGGCCTCGCCGGTATTGAAAAGGGCATTGCTGATCTGGGCAAAAAGGCCCGCGATGGCGCCTTGACCATTGATGACATGCAGGGCGGCACTTTCACCATTTCCAATGGTGGCGTCTATGGCTCGCTGATGTCCACGCCGATCCTGAATGCGCCGCAGTCGGGCATTTTGGGCATGCACAAGATCCAAGATCGTCCGATGGTTGTTGGCGGTCAAATCATGGTTCGCCCAATGATGTATCTGGCTTTGTCCTATGATCACCGGATCGTGGACGGCAAAGAGGCCGTGACCTTCCTCGTCCGCGTCAAAGAATGCTTGGAAGATCCAGAGCGCATGTTGTTGGACATCTAAACAGGTCGCGCCCGTCGTGACCAAGGCTTTAGGGCTGGGATGGATTGAATGCTAACCCTCGCCGGGATCATCGTATTTCTCTACGCTGTCTCCAGCATATTGGGTCTGTGGCTCTCGTCGCAGGTCACCAAGGTGCTGGAGGGCGAGGGTCCGATCCCGGAAGCGCTGGCTGAAACACCGCAGCATCATCTCGACCTGATGGCCAATTACGCGATGGGCTGGCGCGCCGTCGCCTGGCGTACCTCGATAGCCGCTTTGGTCACCAGCCTTGTTGCGCTCATCTTTTCAAGTTCGCTGGCCTTTTGGGCCTTAGGTGTCGCACTGGCCATTGATTGCATTCTCTTTATGACCTGCCGGGATATCCGCTTGATTTTGGAACAAACCAGCTGGGTCGAACGTCTGGTCGATGCGGCCCAATGTGTGGCGCTTTTGGCAAGCTTTACCCTCTTCTTCTGGCTGACGCTGACGGGCGCGCTTACCTAAGGAATTTTCAGTCGGCCAATTGCAGAGATTGGTCCATCCCTCAGTAGCGATTGCAGCCCAAGGGGCGTAATAGCGGTCGTTCAAACCATCCAATCAGGAGCTTCTATCATGGCAGAACAGTTTGACGTCGTCATCATCGGGGGTGGTCCAGGCGGCTATAACTGCGCCATTCGGGCAGCCCAACTGGGGCTGAAGACCGCCATTGTTGAAAAGCGCGGCCGCTTAGGTGGCACCTGTCTGAATGTCGGATGTATTCCGTCTAAAGCGCTGTTGCATGCCTCCGAAGCCTATGAAGCGGCCCAGCATCACTTTGCCGATATGGGCATTGAAGTTACTGGTGTCTCGCTCAACCTCGCCAAAATGCTGGCGCAAAAGGATGACGCCGTTGATGGCCTGACCAAGGGCGTTGAGTTCTTGATGAAGAAAAACAAGATCACTTATCTGGTCGGAACCGGCGCGATTGCGGGTGCCGGCACGGTGAATGTGACTGCCGCTGATGGCGCGGTTTCCAGCCTAGCTGCCAAGAATATCGTCATCGCCACAGGGTCTGACATCCTGTCCTTGCCCGGCGTGACCATCGATGAAGAGCGGATTGTCTCCTCCACTGGCGCTTTGAAGCTGGCTGCTGTGCCCAAGAAGATGATCGTGATTGGCGGGGGCTATATCGGCCTTGAAATGGGCTCTGTCTGGCG
>JAJTGP010000087.1 GCA_021299265.1 Hyphomonadaceae bacterium
AAATGCTCCCTCGTGGGCTCAGAAAGATTGGATAGCTTACGAGAAATACGGCTATCTACCCTATGACCTTGGCGAAGGCGAAGCCGTTTCCAAGACTTTAGAGTATGGTATTGGCGACAATGCCGTGGCGCGGGTTGCCCGGCTTTTGGGCAAGGATCAAGTCGCGCAACGCTTTCAATCCCGCGCGCTAGGCTATCAAAAACTCTTTGATCCAGCAACTCAAACCATGCGCGCGCGCAATCAAGCGGGTGGCTGGCGAACCCCATTTGATCCCTTGGTGCCCACTTCTCCTATGAATAACCCCGGCGATTACACCGAGGCCAATGCTTGGCAATATACCGCGACCCCTGCGTTGCACGATGTGGAGGGTTTTCGCGCGCTTATCGGCGGACCAAATGGGTTGGCGCGCTGGTTGGATACGTTTTTTTCTCTGCCGTCGCTGGGCGATAACAAGCATTTAGGTCAAGAGGCTTTGATTGGCCAATATGCGCACGGTAACGAACCCAGCCATCATATTGCGTGGCTTTATGCCTATACGGACGCACCAGAGCGAGGCTACGAGAGGGTCGCGCAGATTGCCCGGACCTTTTACTCGGATCGTCCTGACGGCATCATCGGCAATGACGACTGTGGGCAGATGAGTGCGTGGTACGTCTTTGCTGCCTTGGGCTTCTACCCGGTTGAGCCCGCGAGTGGGCGTTTTACTTTGGGCCGCCCATTGGTCCCCCAAGCTAGGCTTTATTTGTCAAACGGGAAAACGCTAAAGATTACGCAGTCAAATGCAGCTGATGTCATGCTTCGCAGCCGGGCCATCACCGAGCCAGAAGTCGATTTTCAAAGCCTGCTGGCGGGCGGCACTTTATCTTTTCCCCGCTCGCGCCCTCACACCCCCCACGCCAATTGAACGAGAGCGGCCGCTAAGGCGAGGATCAAAAGAACTGACGCGCGAGGCCCGATATAAAGGCTGATCATCCTCTTGGTAGGAAAGGAGAACGTCACCGGAGTTCCAAGAATCTTCTCAGGATGGGCGGCAATAAAGGCTGGATCTGAGGCCAAGCGCATCATGTCGCGCCGACTGCGGTAGCGCATTAAGCCAAACAAAGTCCAGCCCGGGTCGGGAGATGTATTCCAAGCGTCAACATAGCCTCCAACCTTACGCCCAACGAATCCCGGATGACCGCCACGGCCGAGCAGTACTGGCATGAAGCGTTCGGAGTAGCGCTTTAACAACTCGACACCCCGTACCATTTCACCGGTTCTTGGGTCCTCAACCTCGCCCATCTCAGCCTTAACGAGATTGAGCATGAGGAATTCACCCCCATCGTCTTGTTCTAGAAATGCTCTCAGGATCGCCCGGCTATTGCCGGTCTCCTCCAGTCTATCCCCAACAGAGTCAAGGAAAGTTTCGATCTCGTGTGGCTTTACCGGCCCTTGCCAATTGTCGTACCAAAGCCGGAATAGAAGATAGAGCAACAAGGCAGTGCCCCAGATGATCCAAGGTGACATGTAAGCTCCTAAGGTTTGGGTGCGGGAGTGTTTGGTCGATCGGAGGAACGCGGACGGCTGGAACTGCTTTGTTTTTCACGATCCGCTCCGGCCGTCCTCAAGCTGGTTTGGCACGCTTGTGAGGTCTTGGAGAAATTAGCCTTGAGGCAGGCGCGAACGCCCTGACGGTCGCGGGCAGACGCTTCACGCGGGCACAGGCGCATCACATCTGACATGCAGGCTTTGCGCACATCGTCTCGCTGCTTAGTCGTTGGCGTGCTTTCGCCTGCACTTGCTGCTGTTATAAGCAGGACAGCAGTTGTGATACTCAATCCAATCATCTCGCACCCCTCAGCTACATTTATTGACACTTATCATGTCAATATGGTGCCGACAAGCAGGCCGGCTGGTGGTTTGACTTGCCATTTTGGCTTTTTAAGGCAAGAGATTAACGATGGCTTCTGCAACCATCCTAAATATACGTTTCCCATCCGATCCGCCTAGCGACGGCCGTCGTGCGCGCAGTCAAACCAGTCGCGACAAGATCGTTTCTGCGCTCCTCCAATTGGTCGAGGGAGGTGATTTGTCCCCAAGCGCTGCACGAGTTGCTGAAGTCGCCGGTGTCGGCTTGCGGTCGGTGTTCCGCCATTTCGACGATATGGAGACGCTGTATCAAGAGGTGAGTGAGCGGGTTTCGGCAGAAGTTATGCCCCTCCTCGATGAGCCTGTGACCGGGGCTGTCTGGAAAGAGCGACTTATGAACGTCGTCGAGAGGCGTGCCACTATTTTTGAGCGCATCCACCCGTTTCGACTGTCGACAAGCTTTAAGCGGTTTCACTCAGCCTTTCTAACTGAAGAATATCGACGAACGTTGCAATTGGAAGCCAGCACAGTGGAAGCCTTGCTGCCGGAGCATATTCTGGTCGACAACTTATCTACCCGCAGCATCAAAGTGGTGTTGAGTTTCCAAAATTGGCACGCATTGCGGTTTGAGCAGGATTTGTCGATTCAAGAGGCGCGCGATGTAGTAACCCGTCTTTTGGGCGACATTCTATCGAGACTGACGGATTAAGAACCTAAGGGTCCTACAGGCCCAGTTCATGCCATCGGGCCAAATAAATCTTGAACCAAGGCGCATAGAGTTGCGGGTTTGTGACGGCATCAGCCTTGAGCTCGCGCACGTCAACCCACCGAACGTCAGCCACTTCTTCGGGGGCGAGGTCGAAAGCGAGATTTTGGCTTGCAACATCCGCGCGGTACACCTGAACACGCTCATGCTCGATCAAGTTATTGGAGACTTCTGCATAATACTCAACCACATGTGCTGGCTGGAGGTCGAGCTTGAGGCCAAGCTCTTCATATAATCGGCGGCGAGCACTGTCCTCTGGTGCTTCGTTCCAGTGCGGATGCGTGCAGCAAGTGTTCGCCCATAAGCCCCCGCAATGATATTTGCTCGCAGCACGCTGCTGGATCAAAAGACTTGGACCACAAAAGACAAAGATGGAAACGGCGAGATGCAAAGTTCCGTCTTCATGTGCTTTAAGCTTCTCAATAGGAAACAGAAGGCCGTCTGCCCCAATAGCTGGAATGACTAGCGGGCGTGACGGGGCGCGAGGCGTTTGGGACAAGAGCGGCTCAACCGGGGTCGCTACAAGATGATTCACTTCGTCGACTCCAATGCGTTTGAGCTTAGACCTTTGTCCTCGGTTGAATTCGCTTCTGATTTCTGCACGCTCTTACTCGGCGAGGCCCACCGCCACAACGCAGCATCTTGAACTGGCAAGACCATAAAGAAGTGTTCCAGCAGAGCTAAGCCAGCCAAGGTGAATAACAAGACAAAGCCTGTTGCCATGGCAGAACCCTCGACGGCCCGATCTGCTTGGGTCATTAGCCAAGCGCATAGAATGAGCGATCCAATTACTGAAACCGGCATTAATGCGTTCATCGGGCGCTTGGGCAGGTAAGATTTCAAATGCTCTAGATGCGTTGGGAAAAATTCATCTGTCAGATTGGGGACGCCCAAAAAGATGTTGAGCTTCGCGCTGATCCGCATGGCAAACAAGACACCAAATGTCCATGCCGCGACAGGATTTGGCTGACCCCATGTCAAGCCAATCAACGCCAGTAGCGTCAGAAAAATCGCAATCTCGTGGTGTATGACGGTCAATGTCGCGTACTTAAATCGCGTCCAACCTTTTGCGTCGGCTGGGCAGGCGGCGGGCCGGGGGCCTGTTATCTTGCCCATCAGGAAGCTTGCTTCATGCCACCCCCAAATGCACAGCGCGCAACCAGCCGCAGAATATGCCGCTGATGTGGTGTTATCGTCTGCTGTAGCTATCACACCACCTGTGGCCAAAGCCAAAACCAGCGCAAATAAGCTGAGTGCGGTGCCATAACTCTTAGGCGGCAATCGAACAAGCAAAAGGATGATGCCGGTACTAAACCACCAAGCAAAGACAGTCGTCACGATCGGCGCAGCGAGACTAGCGAAGTCCATCAGAGATCTCGCATCATGCTAAAGCCGTCGCTCTGCTTTGCCATCAACGCGCCTCGGTTGTTGCCAGAAAGCGCGCGAAAGCGCCCTCATTGGTTGGCCCAAAGGCTCGCAAATCAATCTCTTTGCCCGTCGTAGGGTCAGACATGGTCAACCGCTTGTTGGGATAGAGCGAGAGGTTAAACGGCACTTCAGCCCCAATCTTGCGCAGCTTGCGGTCGCGAACGAAGCCCCGCATTACCGCGCGGATAAAGGCATCTTGGCCAGGAGCGATGGTTTCCAATTCGGCCCCGGAATCTGCATTCAAGACGACTACGGAGCCATCCGGCTTATCCTGAAAGCGCATTTTGAGAACTTGGTCGGGAATGGGTGCCGAGACAATTGAATCCACGGGTGGATTGAGATTCTGATAGCGTCCTACGGCTGCAGCGATCAGCGACAAGGCGATCAAGCTGCCCGCAGCAAATAAGGCCCCTTTTGGAAATGGCTCATGGTCAATTGCACTCATGGTAGTGTTCCTTCAGTTGGGCTTGAGTCGCTAGAGGTTTCCTATGGCTCGCCCTGAGAGGGCGGGGCGAGCCAACTGCAGATTAGGCAAGAGCAGGCTCTGCTCCGACGTTCCCACCGTTTGAGGTGGTGGAGGCATCGCTGACACGCGGTGCGGTGGCATGAGATTGCTCGTGGGTCAGGCGAAGGCCTTCGGCCAATACGGCGGCGGCTTTCGTGGAGTCGCGCAAGCAACGCAAGGCCGGCTGTGGCTGGGCGATAAAGCCGGGGCGGGCATGCGGCCACAACAACACAATCGAAATTTTATTGGGCTTCACCAATTGAAGCGCAACATCGCCGCTGCCGTCGGCCTTTTGGCTGACCGCAGCACTATCAATGATCTTGTAAGGAATATTGATCGCTTTGGTCAGTGCCGCGCCAAACCGCATCACCAAGCGGCGATTGGTCAAAGTATAGACCGTGGTTCGGCTATTCAAATAGGCCAAGCCCATCAATAGGCCCAAACCCACAATACCAATTGGCGCGACCCAAGCAGCAGCCAAAAGTGCGGTGGCAAGGTCTTGGCCGTTCGCCGTACTGTCGACAACTCGCCACGCCATCAGCGCCACAAAATAGGCCGCTACCCAGTCAACCCGGAAGACGCGCCGGGCCATAAGTGTCCAATCAGGCTCTCCCTGCCACAGGATGGTTTCACCCGGTGGGAGGTCACTTGGTAAGCCGCGAATGGGCTCAAAATCGTGTTCGCCGCTCATATCAAGGGCTCCGAGCGGGCTGGCGTGGAATAGAGATAGCCGGCACCGAAGTAGCCAGTGATCTTTTCTTCTTCCAGCAAGGTTATCTGGTCTGGATTTGCCAGAGTTGGCGCACCTGCGACTTGGCTACCCAAGACTGCATCGAGGCGAACCCGCTTAAGGTTCTTCTGAACGACGCACATGGTCATGGGGACGAGCACATGCTTGGCCGTTCCACCTTCGGGCGTGACATCGACTTCAAGGTAGCGGACGAGGAACTCTGCACGGTCGACCCAAATGTCCTTAATGATCCCAGCAGATGAGCCATCTAGACCCACCAAGGCAAAGCCGCGGAGGTCTGGATCCTTCTTGTCGATCGAATAGTCTGACGCTATGCGCAGCGGTGCAAGACGCGTTGTGCCGTGATTGGTCATGTCTGGCTTATCCGCACGCATAGCATAAGCGCCTGGACCAATTCCGGCTGAGAGAGGATTGCCATCTGGCTCAATCGGCGAACCAGACCATGGGGCGGTCCGCTTAAATTGGGTGGCATGAGTGTCACGCGAGTCGTCTGGCTTCACCAGCTTGCTTCCGTTAGGCAAATTGTAGGTCTTTGGCACCGAGGGAAACAGCCCGCCCGGTGTGGATTCAAGAGCCCCAGATACATCATGTTCAAGCGGGAAGCCTTCGCGCCGACCTTCGCGCAAAAGGTAAAGTACCAACAAGAAGAAAAAGCCAAAGAAGAGATATAGAACTATCTCCGTGACATCCACGGTCCCCGCGAAATATTGGTTATACATGTCACTTCTCCATCGTAGTTAGAGGGTTGGGAATTCCGAGAGCCCGAAACGGCGCTCCCCTGTGTTGTTGATTTCTTGTGCTTCACGAATTTTCGATGGGCCCGGCGCGTGCTTGGCGAGCGGACCGATCGCCACAAGAGCTGCAAACAGCAGTCCGATTTCCAAATGATAGACAATGCCATAGCTTGTTGCTTGGCCGCTGAAGGCCGCCCCTAACACCCCGGAGGCAGACATTTGGGCACCAAGGTCGCGAATGCCGCCGCCAAGCGCAATACCAAGGCCCGCGGATGTCGCCTGTACGCCGCCCCAAGCCCCAAGTGCGAGGCCGGACTGATGGCCGTCTCCAGCTAAAGCCATGGCCGCCGTCAGCGTGCCAATTGAAAACAAGCCGCCGCCCAAGCCGATGCCCATCACGCCTAAGCAAAAGAGGGGGGTCAAGGAGATCGCTCCGGCCAAGATGACACAGGCAAAGGCAACAACGCCAATCAGGGCGCCATAACCCGCTAGCCGATGGGCTTCGCCTTCCCGGCTGAGTTGTTGGGAGGCAAAAGCAAATCCGGTCAACGTTCCTGCAGCCCAAAGCGCAGTCAATGCGGTAGTGGAACCAACATTCATGCCCAAAACTTCAGCACCATAAGGCTCCAATAGGACATCTTGCATGGCAAAGGCACCAGCACCCAAGCCGGTTGCAACCAGCAGACGAACTGTCCGCCCTTGCTGCATCAGCAGGTTCCATTGTTCCCTAAAGATGGGCCGCTCGCGGTCTGGAGCCGTGAGGGCAGGATTACGAATTTCTTGCTTCCACACAGCGACCGCATTCAAGACGAACGAAACAACCGCTGCACCCTGAATGACTTGGATTAGACGCATGGCGTCAAAGTCCACCAACAAGCCACCCAAAACCAAGGATGAAATCAACATGCCAACCAAAAGCATGACATAAAGGAGCGCGACGACGCGCGGGCGGGTCTCGTCTGTTGCAAGGTCAGTTGCTAAGGCCAAGCCTGCCGTTTGGGTGGTGTGCATACCGGCACCGACAAGCAAGAAAGCCAGCGCCGCGCCGACATGACCAAAGATGATCGGCCCTTGCCCGTTGCCGGATAGGATAAGCAGTGCAAACGGCATGATGGCTAGGCCGCCATACTGTGCCATCGTGCCCATAAAAATGTAAGGTGTGCGACGCCAGCCCAAATAAGACTTATGTGTGTCAGACTTAAAGCCGATTAGGGCGCGCAAAGGTGCGAACAAGAGCGGTAAGGACACCATCAAAGCGACTAGCGTGCCGCTCACACCCAGCTCAACAATCATGACCCGGTTGAGCGTCCCAGTTAAGAGGACAGCGGCCATACCGGTCGAAATTTGAAACAAGGATAAACGTAGTAGCCGGCTGATGGGCAGGTCTTTGCTTGCTGAGTCTGCAAAAGGCAGCATGCTGAGGAACAGCTGACGCCAAGCGGCGGCGACTTTTTCGGCTTGAGGCGTCATGATCGTTGTCCTGCCCAATTGGTGCCGGACGTCGTTAAGGACGGTGATAGTTGCCTGTTCTGAGAGCTCTCGTCATTTTTCTTTCCCTCAAGACGCGCGACGCGCAGCTTCCACAGGAATTGGATCGCATTGATCACATAAGTCCCATAGGCGGCGACCGCGATATAGATTTGTTGCTCAGGGGTCCACCAGCCTTTGAAAAGGGCGACGACGTAAAGGGTCTGAAGGGCGAGGACCAACATAGAAAAGACGTCTTCCCAGAAGAAAGCTTCGACAAACAGCCACTCGTCAAAGACGACTTTCTCCCAGATCGAACCGGTGATCATGATAGTATAAAGCAGGAAAGTTTTGAGAAGAATGGAGATCGTGGCCGCTTCATAACCCTTGCCGGTTGTCAGATAATAGCCAACCAAACCTAGGCTGATTAGAAACACCAGAAATTGTAACGGTGCCAGAATAGCCTGTACCATGGTCCAGGGCGTGGCGTCGCGACGCGCCCTTTGTTCGGGTGTATAGAGCGGCTTTCTTGGAGATTTAGACCGTCCTGCGGCCACTGGTGGCGTTAAACTGACGGGTAGATTGGACAAAACACAGTCAACACCGGCTTGATCTGCGCTGAAAATCTCGACCGCTGGATGCCCCTCATACCTCGCACCTTGCTCTATCGCAGGCGCAGCTTCGCACTCGCAAAATGCATGCGAATCTTTTGTTTTTAAAGAGGTATGCAAGAATTGCATCCGAAATTTCCTGTGTCGTGGAGCGAAAAATGCCCACGCCATCCCTCAGTTTCGCATGCCGCCTTTGAATGTCAAGTTATTTGGACGCCTAACTAAACTGACACTTTTTGACTTTTGTGGATAAAAAATTTAATTTCGCTCTGGCTCATATTGAATCTTCGTGTAAGTTGATAAAACCAGAGGTCAGCGAAAGCTTAAGCACAAGGGCACCTGCTCTGGTTTATAAGGACCTGATGATTGATTTCCGCGTATGGCGGGAACCACCACTAGGGGGCAGCGCGTAGCTGGACGCGTACGAGACGGTGTGACTCCGAAAGTAATCTGGAGAAGCAAATGCCCAATCAAGACACCTTGGAGCACCTGGATCCCAGAAGCCATGGCCAAGAAGACTCCAAGCAAGGCTCTACGTCTACTTGGAATTCGGCAGACGCAACCCAAGGACTAAGCGCCGACAAATCAACTGAGGTAAAGATCATGGAGCTGTTGGCGCAGATGGTTGAAGGCGATATTATACCCCGTCTCATGTTAGCTCACAAAAACCACCGCGAACAATCTCAAGGCCAAGTTGCCGGCAAGGCGCTGGGGCAGACTGCCGTCGTCGACCTTGCTCATCTTTTGCTAACCCATGAAGTCGATGATGTGGAACTAATCCTTCACGCATACATGAAGTCCGGTATGCGCCTAGATGAGGTTTATATTGATCTGATGGCGCCAGCTGCTCGGCATCTGGGTGCGATGTGGGAAGACGACACGGCGACATTCTCTGACGTCACAATTGGCCTTGGCCGGATGCAAACACTGCTGAATCGGTTAAGCGACGCCTATCGCAATGAAGAGGACGTACGCGCTGACCTTGCGTCAGGTCTTTTTGTGACCCCGGCGGGCGAAATGCACAGCTTTGGCATCCGCATGGTGGACGAATTGTTCAGGCGCGCAGGGTGGCGGACCCTGTGTGAGCCCAATTCTCGCATCAATGATGTCTTGGCGATAGTGGGCAGTGAGAGCTTCCATATCCTCGGAATCGGCATTTCTTGCGAGGCACAGGTCCCATTTGTGAGGGAATTGATCCGCCAAGTACGAAAAGTCTCACACAATCGCCATATTCTCGTGTTGGTTGGGGGAAGCCAAATTGTCGGGCGGCCTGAATTGGCGGCGAGCATTGGGGCCGATTTCTCTGCTAGTGACGGCAGAGAAGCTATCGCAATCGCTGAAACAGTCATATACGAGCACATCCACAGGCATTAACCGTCTATGCTAGTTTCAAGGTATTCAAAGCGCACATGGAACATCGCCCGCCCAATCAAAACTTCGGTCCATTGCTGCAGCCCGCGGCACTTGGCGACTTGGAAGCTTCGATTGCGGTAAAGGTCTTAGCCGCAGGCGGTGACGTTGCAATTGTCATTGACCGAGACGGTGTGATTTGCGATTTAGCCGTAGGTAATTCAGATCTGCAGCTCGATGATTTCGAAAGCTGGGTGAACAAACCTTGGTCTGATACTGTCACTCAAGACAGCCGCCCGAAGGTCGAAGAGATGTTGCGGGACGCGGCATCAGACAAGGCGATTCGCTGGCGTGAACTCAACCACCCTTCTCGCCGCGGCGACTCGGTTTCTTTGCGATATGTTGCAGTCGGAACTGGGGATGACGGGCGGATTATCGCAATTGGCCGCGACCACCGAGCCGCATCGGTGCTGCAGCAACGGTTGCTGCAAGCCCAGCAATCGATGGAGCGAGATTATGCGCGGATGCGCACCTCTGAATCGCGCTATCGAATGCTATTCCAATCAACCAGTGAAGCTGTGTTGATTATCGATGGTTCCACCCGTCGTGTTGCTGAGGCAAATCCAGCTGCTGATCGCCTAATTGGTGGCGATGGTTCGCTAGTCGGTAAGCCGTTTTCGCGGCTGTTCGCCGTGCAAAGCCAAGAAGATGCCGCATCACTCCTGTCTGTCGCTCAAGCGTCCACCAGTCGCTCGGCACCCCAAAGTAGCCTGACTTCAAATGGGCGGCAGCTGAATGTAACCGCGTCCCTGTTTCGGCAAGATCGCAGCGTGCATTTTTTGGTTCGACTGGTTCCCGTTGAGCGGTCTGAGCCAATTATTGTCGACAGCAGCCATCGCATGTTGGCGGCGATCAATTTATTGCCAGATGGGCTTGTGGTAACAGATCGCGACTTGAAAATTTTAACCGAGAACTCAGCTTTCTTGGATCTCGTGCATCTGCCGACCCCAGAGCAGGCCAATGGCGAGCCATTGACTCGGTTTTTGGGTCGTCCCGGCGTTGATCGCAATATTTTGCTGGAAAATCTCGTCAAATATGGCGTTGTTCGCAACTTCCCAACCGTCCTGCAAACCCAATTTGGCGAATTAGAAGACGTCGAAGTCTGCGCCGTCTCGGTTACCGAAGGCGAAGATGGCTTCTATGGCTTTAGTATTCGTCGCGTTAGCCGCCGAGAGATGGAGCGTGGGCAACAGCCTTTAGAATTGGTGCGTTCGCCTGCCGACATGAGTGAATTGGTCGGCCGTGTTTCTCTGAAGGAAATCGTCCGCGATACAACAGATTTTGTTGAGCGACTTTGTATCGAAGCTGCCCTTGATCTGACGGGTAATAACCGCGCCTCGGCGGCTGAGATTTTAGGTGTGAGCCGACAAAGCCTCTATTCCAAGCTCCATCGTTTTGGAATTGGCAATTTTGAGGATGACGGCCAGTAGGCCGCAGCTACACTTTTACCAATCAATGTGGCAATAAATAGCAAGTTCTTGCTGGCAATGGTCCAAGTACGCCTTGGTTGAGCGCCCATTTGCATTGAAAATACAGCCTTTTTTCAAAGCACTGTCAAAGCCATTTAGTGTCGATTTTAATTGACACTTTTAAGTGTCCAACATAGGCTCGCCCTATGAATGAGACAATAGCTCCCTCGGTGCGATCCAATCTGCCGTCACCCAAAGCGGTGCTGGAGCTGTTTAAGCCCATCACGTGGTTTGCGCCCATGTGGGCTTTCATGTGTGGAGTCGTCTCCTCTGGGGCCCCGTTTTCTGACAAATGGCCGTTGGCGTTAGCGGGGGCAATTCTGGCCGGGCCGATGATCTGCGCGACCAGCCAGGCGGTGAATGACTGGTTTGATCGCCATGTCGACGCCATAAATGAGCCAAATCGGCCGATCCCATCTGGGCGTATTCCAGGGCGTTGGGGCTTATGGATCGCAATGATCTGGACGGTGGTCTCCTTATTGTTCGCGGCGACATTGGGACTTTGGGTGTTGGTGGCCGCAGCGCTCGGAATAGTGCTGGCTTGGGCCTATAGCGCGCCGCCATTTCGCCTGAAGCAAAGCGGTTGGTGGGGCCCGGCCTCTGTCGGGTTCTCTTACGAAGGTCTGACATGGTTCACAGGGGCCGCCGTTGTCACCCAGACTCTGCCGGACGTAAAAATCTTATTGCTCGCGGGCCTCTATGCTGCTGGCGCGCATGGCATTATGACCTTGAATGACTTCAAGGCAGTAGAGGGCGACCGTCAACTTGGCCTTCGGTCCTTGCCTGTTGTGATGGGTGTCGATGGGGCCGCACGGTTTGCTTGTTTGGTGATGGCCTTGCCGCAAGCTGTGGTAATTGCCTTGCTCGTCTCTTGGGGGCTCTTGCCATATGCCGGTGGCGTGCTGATCGCGCTTCTCGCCCAATTTGCGCTGATGCGACGTTTGCTGAGCGACCCTTTGAAACACACGCCTTGGTATAATGCGACTGGAACCAGCCTTTATGTGCTGGGCATGCTAGTCAGCGCCATTGGTGTCGGATCCCTGCTTGGAGGAAATGCATGACCCAATCGCTCTACAAACCCTTGGGTTGGTTCGGCATTGCTCGACTTGGGCTTGTGCAAAGCGCTCTTGGGGCGGTCGTGGCTCTGACTACCTCGACTCTCAATCGAGTCATGGTGGTTGAGATGGCGTTGCCTGCGATGCTGCCTGCAGCGCTTGTCGGTTTGCACTTTGCGGTGCAGATCACTCGTCCACATTGGGGTTATGGTTCAGACCTTGGCAGTCGCCGGACGCCTTGGATTATCGGCGGTATGGCGTGTCTGTGCTTGGGGGCATTAGCGGCAACCAACGCGGCACTGATGATGGCCAGTACGCCTATCCTTGGCCTGCTGATTTCGGTGCTGGCTTATTTGATGATTGGCATGGGCGTTGGCGCTTCTGGCACATCCTTGTTGGCTCTTTTGGCTACCCGCGTTGCCCCAGAACGGCGGCCCGCTGCCGCCTCGATCACGTGGATTATGATGATCCTTGGTATTGTCATTTCGTCCTTAATAGTCGGCAAATTGATTGAGCCCTTCACCGCGCAAGCTTTGGCGTTCGCGGCGACGGGTCTTGCGGGGTGTGCTTTCCTTTTGACTTTAGTGGCGGTGCATGGAGTGGAGTTGCCAAAAGGTGCTGCGCAGGCCGAACCTGACGAGGCTGAGGACTCCCGCGAGGCTGTGCCATTTCGTCAAGCCTTGAAAGAAATTTGGGCAGAGCCTTTGGCGCGCAATTTCTCCATCTTTGTGTTTGTCTCGATGCTGGCCTATAGCGCGCAAGACCTGATTCTAGAGCCCTTTGCCGGTTTGGTCTTCCATATGACGCCGGGCCAATCGACACAGATGTCGAGCATGCAGAATTTGGGCGTTCTACTTGGTATGATTCTGACGGGAGCAATTGGCGGGCGCAGCACGCGTTCTGGCAAAAGCTGGATGGCGGCATGGGCGATCTTTGGCTGTTTAGGCTCCGCCCTTGCCCTTTTGGGCTTGGCCGCCGCCGCAGAAATAGGCCCAGGCTGGCCACTTAAGCCGACTGTTTTTGCCTTAGGTTTTGCTAATGGTGTCTTCGCCGTCGCGGCCATTGGGTCGATGATGGGGCTTGCTGGAAATGGCCAGAAGTCGCGGGTTGGTATCCGAATGGGTATCTGGGGCGCGGCCCAAGCGATTGCCTTTGGCCTTGGCGGCTTTTTTGGAGCGATGGGCGTTGACGGTCTGCGTGCCGTGCTGCCGGAAACCGGCCACGCCTTCCTCGTCGTTTTTGTGATTGAGGCTGGCCTCTTCCTCGTTTCTGCCTATCTCGCCAGTCGCCTAGATCACCGGAAATCAGGCATCCCAGCGCCGGCGAATGGCTCAACCAAACTCATCGGGCAAGGTTCCCCACTGGCACAAGGATAAGACGATGGCTCAACCCCCAGAATTTGATGTCATTGTCGTAGGTGGTGGCCCATCTGGGGCAACGGCGGCAACTGATCTTGCGCTGCAGGGTCATCGTGTTTTGTTGCTGGACAAGGCTGGCCGGATCAAGCCGTGCGGCGGTGCCATTCCGCCTCGCCTGATGCGCGACTTTGATATTCCAGCTTATCTGCTATGCGCCCACGCCAAAGCTGCACGCATGATCGCACCTAGCGGCAAGGTCGTCGATATGCCGATTGAAGGTGGCTACGTCGGTATGGTCAATCGCGACACGTTCGATGAATTTTTGCGGGAACGGGCTGAAAAATCTGGCGCGGAACGTCGCAGAGGTGAGTTTGAGCGGCTTGAGCATCAAGCTGTTGGCCCCACCCTTGTTCACTATGTCGATAATGAGGGTCAGGCCCAACAAGTCACGGCGCAATATGTTATTGGCGCGGACGGCGCGCGTTCCAAAGTCGGGAAGCAAACCATTAAAGGCGCGGAGAAAATCCCCTGCGTTTTTGCCTATCATGAGATCGTTGAAGTGCCGGAGACTATGTCCGGCGACTTCGACCCTAGTCGGTGCGATGTTTATTATCAGGGCCATTTATCGCCAGACTTTTATGCGTGGATATTTCCGCACGGATCGACGGCCAGCATTGGTGTTGGCAGTGCGCAAAAAGGTTTTTCCTTGAGGGGGGCTATCAAGGATTTGCGCGCGGCTTCGGGCCTAGTCGTGAATCATACCGTGCGAACCGAAGGTGCGCCCATTCCCCTAAAGCCTCTCAAGCGGTGGGATAATGGCCGTGATGTTCTTCTGGCGGGCGACGCTGCAGGCGTCGTGGCGCCGTCTTCGGGTGAGGGCATCTATTATGCCATGGTCTGCGGCCGGGAAGCCGCAAATGCAGTATCGGAAGCCCTGGCGACGGGTAAAGTTTCAGCCCTCAAACTGTCACGCAAGCGCTTCATGAAGGCTCATGGCAAGGTCTTCTGGGTCTTGGGTATTATGCAGCATTTCTGGTATCGCAGCGATAAACGGCGGGAGCGGTTTGTTCAAATGTGTGCGGATCCAGACGTGCAATATCTGACGTGGCAGGCCTATATGAACAAGGAATTGGTGCGCGCAAAGCCCGCGGCCCATGCTCGCATCTTCCTCAAAGATATGGGGCATTTGCTGGGTCTGTCGCCATCGTAATGCAACTGGCACGACAGAAGAATGCCTGAAACACTTCCACCATTCGTAACCCAGCTTTTCCTCTCAGGACTGGCGGTCGATGTGGCATTGGTTGCTATCGCGCTTGAGTTTCTAGGTCTTTGCCTTTTAGGAAAGAGCGGGACATTAGCAACGCGTGCGGTTTCCCTTATTCTAGCCTTGGGCCCTGGTGTGTGTCTGATGCTGGCCTTACGGGCTGCTCTCACCCAATCCGGTGTCGTTTGGGTAGCATTCTTCCTCACGCTATCCTTGCCGCTTCACTTGATCGATCTCGTCCGGCGCAAGATTTAAGAGTAAGATCTGTCTGCGTTCTAACTCGCACGAATAAGGCGGGATGTATGAACATCCCGCCTCTTCGAATTCTACCGAAGCTAGTTTCACCTAACCGACATGGCAAACCAATTCTAATTGGTGTGGGTCTTCAAATAAGCCACCAAGTCAGCGCGCTTTTGCGAGTCTTTAATACCTACAAAAGCCATGATGGTTCCGGGGATGCGGGCCTTTGGATTCTCGAGATAGGTGTAAATTTCTTGCTCACTCCAGGTAATGCCAGAATTCTTGTTGGCTTCGGAATAACGGAAGCCTGCCACTTGGCCTGCTGGGCGGCCAATGATGTTGTGCAAGGATGGGCCGACCTTGTTCACACCTGCGGTCACGACGTGGCAGGTTTGGCACTGACGGAATACGGCTTCACCTTTAACTGGGTCACCCGAAAGGGTAGCACCGGCTTTGTCCTTGATCGCGAGAACCATGGCACCGGCAGCAGGCGCAGCTGCGGCAGGAGCGGCGGCTTCTGCTGCTGGGGCCGCAGCAGCGGCAACTTCATTGGTTGCAGGTGCTTCAGCTGCAGGAGCGGCGGCAACTTCGTTGGTTGCGGGTGCCGCAGCTTCAGTAGCGGCGGGCGCTTCTGCCTTCTGGCTTGCTTGCTGGCCACAGCCGGCCACCAAGGCCAAAGCCGCGAGCGAGACAGCAATTCCAGAACCCAAAATTTGTCTTTTCATGGTTTTTCCTCTCAAAATCGGCGTGCGAGCCTTCTGATCATTGTACTTATAGTGCGAATTCGCTTGAGGTCCAGAGTCACGGACCTGTGACCATCGCAGAATCCGCTGGTTGGATTATGCGTCCACGAAAGATGATTATGCCGACTTTTGTTTTTGACTATCTTTTTGCGCTAAAACAACGGATGAAAGGGTGCTGGTTCGGGTGCCCAATGGTAACAGACTACGAAAGAGTCTTGAGAATCAGGATTGAATACCCTTGGAGTGCGGCCATCACACGCGGCCAAATGGATCTTGACTTGCTATAGGGTGCGTTGTCGTTATTGATCTGCGGATAAGGCGGCGACGCATGGAACAAAGGCGTGCCTTACAGATTGTTTTTCGGAGAGGTCAGATGGATTTTGGTCAACGCGTGCGACATAGTCTGGCTGGTCTGAAGCGCATGGTTACGCCGCGCCCACCCCAAGACCCTTTTGCTGCCGCTGAGGCCGCGCCTGCCGCTGCGCCCGTGACGACGAAGCCCAAACAGCGATGGCAGGGCTGGGCGATCGCCGCCGTCTTGGTCGTTGTGCCCATCTATTACATATTTGGTGCCGTCCTCACCCATCGCATCAATGACGACTTGAATTTTAAAGCGGACGATCCCGGTCCCGGTGCGTCGCGCACAATTGCAGTCATTGCCGGTCTGATTGATCGCGAAATCAATCAAACAGCTTGGGCACCGAATACCCAACCTTTCCAGCCCGCTGCTTTACTGCGCTACGGCGGCAATATGGCGAACTTCCAGTCTGGCATGGTCAAGGCCTTGTCCAACATCACGGTGGAAATTGAGAGCTATGTGGGGCGCTCGCGGGGAACCTCTGCCGCCGATCCGGATTTGGGGCGAGCGCGTCAAGGTTTGTCCCGCCAGCCAGACACATGGTTGCTCGACCCTTGGCCAACCTCGTCTGCAGACCAAGAATACCGAAAAGCCCGCACTGCTCTAATCGCTTATAATGCGCGGGTAGCTGATGGTCGGGCTGTTTTCGATGTGCGCTCAGACAATTTGCAAGCGTTACTGGCGCGATCAGCCCTCGATCTTGGATCGTCATCTGACGCGCTGGAAAAGCAAATCGGGGCAGGCCGCAAAGTTTTCATTGATCGGCGGGCTGACAAGTTATTCTATTTTGTAAAGGGCCAATCCTACGCCTATTTCATCGCACTGCGGGCCGTACGCGAAGACTTCAAGGATGTCATCGTAGAGCGACGGGTAGCTACCCTGTATGACGCAATGCTTGCAGACCTTGCCACTGCCGCGAGCTTGCAGCCCCTGATCGTGCAGAATGCCTCACCCAATGCACTCTTAATGCCAAATCATTTATCGACTGAGGGCTTCTATTTGCTTCGCGCGCGCTCGAAACTGCGCGAGATAACCGACATTCTTCAACGCTAAAGGATGTAGGGCATGGGCGAGCGCAAACTTCTTTGCATTGCGGATGACAGCCCAGAATGCAGGGCCGCTGTCTATTTCGGTGCCTTGCGTGCGGCCAGCACCGACGCGAAACTAACCATTTTGCGGGTCGTGGAGCCCATGGATCCCGGGCTTTGGTCGGCAATGGGTGAGGCGATGCGGGAGCGTATGCGTCTTGAAGCTTTAGATGATTTGCAGGAACTCTCCGATGTCGCTTGGCAAGCTGCCGGGCTTGCGCCTGAGTTGGTGGTACAAGAGGGTACTTTGGATCATCAAATTCGTGCCTTCATTGACGCCACGCCTAGCGTGAAGACTTTGTTGTTGGCAGCAGCTGCCGGGCGCGGGGGACCGGGGCCTTTAGTTGCCGCAGCGATGCGCGGGGGTTTTGGGTTTGGTGCGCGCGCCGTGGCGATTATGATTGTCCCGGCAGGATTAAGCGATGAAGAGTTAGCAGATCTTGCGACTTAGGATGCACGCATCTGCCACCCGGTCCTGAAAGACGTTGAATTTCTTTACCAAGAGGCCCATGTCTAACCCATGTTTATTCAAACCGAAGCCACCCCGAACCCCGCCACTCTGAAGTTTCTGCCCGGACGCGATGTGCATCCGGCGGGAGCCATTGAGTTTAATGACATCGAAGCTGCTGCGGCGTCACCTCTAGCTGCTGCCTTGTTCAAAATTGACGGGGTCCGCCGCGTCTTTTTTGGCGCAGACTTCATCACCGTTACGAAAGATGCAGAGATCGATTGGCCACATATCAAGCCATCGCTCTTGGGCGCGATCATGGACACATTTGTCTCGGGTGCGCCAGTGATGACCGGCAGCGTCACCTCTGAACCATCTTCTTCAGCAGGTGCCTATAGTGGTGATGCGGCCCAGATCGTACGCGAGATCGAAGAATTGCTGGCGACCCGTGTGCGCCCTGCCGTCGCACAAGATGGTGGTGACATTGATTTTGGCCGGTTTGAGCCAGAAACCGGCACCGTCTATCTGAGACTTCGCGGCTCTTGCGCCGGCTGCCCCTCCTCGACGATTACATTGAAGCAGGGCATTGAGAACATGCTCAAGCATTATGTCCCTGAAGTGTTGCGGGTTGAACAGGCTCTGTAGACCAATTGCTTGTTTTAAAGGGGGAGTATGATGGGCGCGCTTGACGATACAGCTTTGCATCAATTGTTTGTGGATGCTCGTACCCGTAATGGTTGGGTTGAGGAGACTTTGCCCGAAAGCTTGATGCGCGCGGTCTATGATCTCACAAAATGGGGCCCAACCAGCGCTAATTGTTCGCCTGCCCGTTTTGTCTTTATTGACTCGGCAGAAGGCAAGGCTAAGCTTAAGCCTTATTTAGCCCCCGGCAATGTTGACAAGACCATGTCGGCACCTTGGACGGTGATACTGGCCACCGATCCAAAATTTTACGACAAAATTCCGGAGCTGTTTCCGCACAATCCAGAAGCGGCTAAGTGGTTTTCTGGCATGCCCGATGGTGGTGCAGAAGCGGCCTTTCGAAATGGCACGCTGCAAGGGGCCTATTTTATGTTGGCAGCCCGCGCTCTGGGGCTTGATTGCGGCCCGATGAGTGGCTTTGATGCCGCGGGCGTAGATCGGACTTTCTTCAGCGAAAACGGCTGGAAGTCGAATTTCCTAGTCAATTTGGGGCATGGGACAGACAAAGATTTGTTCCCCCGCTTACCGCGTCTGTCATTTGAATCAGCGTGCCAAGTTTTGTGATCGGAAAATGATCGACAGACCCCGCGAAATAACCCAACAATAGTCATATGTCAGAAACTGAGATCCTTGCTGGAGAACCTGCCGATCGTGCTGAACCGCTGCACGAGGCGATTTATCAGGAATTGCGGGCACGGCTCTCGAGGGGAGCCTTTGCGCCAGGCGATAGTCTCAGCTTGCGCTCACTTGCCACCGAGTTAGGCGGTAGCGTGACTCCGGTGCGCGATGCAGTCTGGCGCCTAACGGCTGAGCATGCCTTAAGCATGGGAGCAACCAGGCGGATCACGGTGCCAGAAATGGATCGGACCGGGATCGTGGAATTGATGCGCGCTCGGACGTTACTGGAGCCGGAGGCTGCAGCCAGGGCGCTGCCTTTCATTACTGCCGAGCATCTTCGAGCCATGACCGAAGCCAATGATGCGATGAATAAAGCTCTTCGTCAGGGCGATATAGTCGGCTATATGTCCAGCAATCATGCTTTCCATTTTGGGCTATATCGGGCTTGCCCGTCCAATGTCGTGGTGCCGATGATTGAAAGCATTTGGGTGCGTTTTGGTCCCTTTATGCGCTTGATGTTTCCGGATGCCGTTAATGACCTCGATCTATCCGATCGCCACGGCGACGCACTTAAGGCACTTGAGGCTGGTGATGAAGCTGGATTGCGGGCAGCCATTGCTGCAGATGTGCAAGATGGCCTCGATTGGATGATAAAGCGCATTTAATGCCGTTTTTGGCTTGACCAACCCCACCCTTAGAACGTTATAACAATTCCTGAGGTGGAATGTGCCGATCGTCAGGGAGAAGTTGGGGGAGTTTAAGGCGCGCGAAAGCGCGGCCTATCGGCAAAGCCGTCCTCTATCTGCTGCGCGCGCAAATCAAGAAAACGGCTTCTTTGGCGGTGTTCCTCAGCATTGGATGCTGGACTGGCCAATGCCATTCCCATTGGTCGTCCAGCAAGCAAGCGGCACCAACCTGACAGACCTTGATGGCCATATTCTCACCGACCTTTGCTTGGGTGATACGGGGGCCATGTTTGGGCACAATCCAGAACCCGTCGCAAGGGCCGTGCAGGCTCAAGCCTCGCGGGGCTTGACCTCTATGTTGCCATCTGCCGATGTCGAAGAGGTCGGGCGTCTCCTGCAAGCCAAGTTTGGTATGCCGTATTGGCAGATTACTTTGACCGCGTCAGACGCCAATCGCTTTGCCCTTCGCGCCGCGCGGGCCATTACCAAGAGGGCCAAAATCCTTGTGTTTGATGGCTGCTATCACGGTGCAGTAGATGAGACGGCGGTAAATCTGACGGCTGGCCGGACGGTCGCCAAGCCCAGTCTTTGGGGCCAAGCCTATGATTTGGCGGCAGTGACCACGTGCGTGCCCTTTAATGATGTCGAAGCGTTAGAGACGGCGCTGAAGAGCGACGAGATCGCTTGCGTCATTATGGAGCCCGCGCTGACCAATTGCGGGATGGTGGCACCGGCGTCGGGCTTTCTGGACGAGGTCCGTCGCCTAACCCGTGCCCACGGCAGTCATTTATTGATCGATGAAACCCACACGCTTTCAACCGGTCCCGGCGGCTGGACGGGCACTTATGGCCTTGAGCCTGACATTTGGGTTGCGGGCAAGGCAATCGCTGGCGGAATTCCTACCGGTGTCTGGGGCTTTACGGAAGACGTGAAGCGCGGGATCGAGCAGGTGCGCACTGAGATACCTGCGGGGCATTCTGGTGTCGGCACAACCTTGTCAGGCTCTGCCCTACAAATGGCAGCACTACGCGCTTGCCTGCAGGACGTCATGACCGAGACCAATTATGCAGCCATGATCGCCGGGGCTATTGCGTTGGAAGATGGCCTAAATGCCTTAATCGCAAAGCTCGACTTGCCGTGGTCGGTTATTCGATTGGGTGCTCGGCTTGAGACAGTGTTTGCTCCCACCCTGCCAACAAATGCCGAGCAAATGCGCGCAAGCTTTGATTATGAGCTTGAGGCCGCGATTCACCTTGGACTTTTAAATCGCGGCTTCTTGGTGACGCCGTTTCACAACATGCTCTTGGCTGGGCCGAGCCTATCCAGAGAGGCACCAGCAGCTTATGTTGCTGCCCTTAATGCCATTCTTAACGAGATCCTTTAGCGGAAATTGGTGACCTATGTCGTTCGAAACAGACCCTAGCATTCACAAGCGCCTTGAAGCTTGGATCAAAGAGAAAGGCGTGTCTGAAATCGAGTTGATACTGCCGGATATGAACGGCATTAT
The DNA here is from genome assembly GCA_021299265.1 of Hyphomonadaceae bacterium. Classification (GTDB taxonomy): domain Bacteria; phylum Pseudomonadota; class Alphaproteobacteria; order Caulobacterales; family Aquidulcibacteraceae; genus Aquidulcibacter. The sequence continues at coordinate 21,057 of JAJTGP010000087.1, forward strand.
CCGGGGCAAAGTTGTGCCCGCTGCGCGCTTCTTGAAAGGTGTGTCAAACCACACTTTGCGGATTGCCTCGTCGATCTTACGAGTAACGGTTACGGGTGAATATCCAGATGCGGAATCCGACGATGAAGACGGGTTTTCCGGTACCTTGGACCCTGATTGCGTGCTGGTTCCAGATCCTGCCTCAATCTGTGTCGCCCCTGGGTATCGCACGCCGACGGCCTATGTGGTGACAGATGCCTACACACATGCGGGCAAGCTGATTGATATCGCCCCGCGCCAAGTTCTGCGTCGCGTGCTGGACCTTTATGCAGAGCGCGGTTGGGAACCTGTTGTGGCACCGGAAGTGGAGTTCTTCCTGACGGCTCGCAACATCGACCCTGATTTGCCGCTTGAAACCCCGGTTGGACGATCAGGCCGAGCCGAAACTGTGTCCCAGCCGTATGGCCTTGAAGCGATCAACGAGTATGAAGATCTAATTGAGCAGATCTATGAATATTGCGAGATCGCCGAACTCGATATCGACACCATGATCCACGAAGCTGGTGCCGCGCAGTTGGAAGTCAACTTCAATCATGGCGATGCGCTGGAGCTGGCCGATCAGGTCTTAATGTTTAAGCGCATCGTACGGCAAGTGGCCTTATCCCAGAATGTCTATGCCACCTTCATGGCCAAGCCGATGGATAATCAGCCTGGTAGCGCCATGCATATTCACCAGTCCTTGGTGGATAGGGCGACAGGACGTAATCTGTTTGCCAATACTAATGGGACGGATAGCAAATTGTTCCGCTCCTTCGTTGGTGGCTTGCAAACCTATCTGCCGGATGTGGCACCTCTATTTGCGCCAAATGTAAACTCTTTCCGTCGGATGCGCCCCCAGTTTGATGCGCCGATTAACGTGCAATGGGGCCTTGATAATCGTTCCTGCGGTCTGCGTACCCCTATAAGTGACGGCCGCAATCGTCGGGTTGAGAACCGCCTACCTGGAGCCGACGCCAATTCATATCTCGCCATCGCCTCGTCCTTGGCTTGTGGCTATGTCGGCATGGTACAGGGTCTTGAACCCGGGCCCCTGATCACAACATCGGCTTACCGGATGCCACGGTCTCTTCCGCGTACGTTGGATGAGGCATTGGGTCGTTTCCAAAACTGTGAACCCATGCGAGAAGTGTTGGGTGAAGAATTCTGTCGCGTGTTTGCTGCCGTTAAGCTGGACGAGCTTGACGCCTTCGAAGGGGTCGTTTCGGCCTGGGAACGCGAACATTTACTCCTGAAAGTCTGAGGTCCTGTTTTGTCCAAGAAGCTAACCCAACACACATACGGCATCGCTTCCAAAGCAGAAGCGGAAGCTTTTCTGGCCGCAAATCCCGGCGTCAATTTTATCGATATTCTCTATAATCCGATGAGTGGGCCGCCTCGCGGCAAGCGGATTCGTCCCCACGAGCTTTTGACGGTTTATGGTCATGGCCGCTATTTGCCGGGTTCTATCACCGTAGTGGATATGCAAGGGGCAGATTGCGAAGGAACCGGGCTTGTCTGGGAAGATGGCGATGCCGACCGCTTGGCTAAGCCTGCGCCCAATACGTTGTTCAAGGCACCTTGGTTAGGCGACGACATCGCCCAGTGTGTTCTGTCGCTCTATGAGCTTGATGGTCCGGCCAGCGACCTTGACCCGCGCAATGTCCTGCAACGTGTTTTGGATCGGTTTGCTGCCGATGGCCTGACGCCAGATGTGGCGTGCGAGCTTGAGTTCTATCTTTTAGACCAGCGCTATGCTGGCCAAGCCCCGTCCTTGCCATCTTCACCCATCACAGGTCATACGCCCAGTGGCCATGAAGTCTATGGCCTGCGTGAGCTTGATGATTATATGCCCTATCTGCGCGACCTCTATGAGGCAGCAGAAGCGCAAGGGTTGCCGATTGAAGCGGCGATCAGCGAATTTGCTCCGGGACAGTTGGAAATCGGTCTGGAACATCGTGCGGACGCACTGCGTGTGGCCGATGAGGCTATGATGTTTAAGCGCCTCGTAAAAGGGTGTGCTGTCAGTCACGGTCTGGAAGCGACTTTCATGGCAAAGCCGTTTGAAGGGCGCGCCGGTAATGGCCAACACCTGCACGTCTCGGTCCTTGATCAGGACGGGCGCAATATTTTCGCCAGCAAGGATCCACATGGTACACCCGCGCTGCGTCATGCGATTGCGGGGATGCAGCAACTCCTCCCGGCAGGCATTGCCATTTTCGCGCCAAACCAGAATTCCTACCGTCGCTTTGTTGGCAATTCCTATGCCCCAGTGGCAGCGACCTGGGGCGTGAATAACCGGACAGTTGGCTTGCGCGTTACGGCCGGGCCGCCAGCTAGCCGGCATGTCGAACATCGGGTCTCCGGCGCGGACGCAAATCCGTATCTGGCATTGGCTGCCATGCTGGCAGGTGTCCACTATGGCCTAACGAACAAGCTCGACCCCGGCCCTGCAATTACAGGCGATGGATATGCCCAGGCCGATAAGGCACCCGTAGATTTGCCCAAGAATTGGTTTGCAGCGGTGGACACTTTTGCGTCATCTGAAGTCCTGAAAGACTATCTGGGTGCGCGTTTTCAAGCCATGTATACAATTGTTAAGCGGACAGAGCAGGACCGCTACTTCGCACATGTTCCGCTTGCGGATTATGATTGGTGTTTCCGCAACGCCTAGACCACGGATGTAACTAGAGAGGGAGATACGTGAATGACTGAGCGACCACTGTCACGTGAAGAAGTTGATCTGTTCCTGCGGCTCCGACCCCACTCACGGCGAGCTTTTATGGCTGCCTTTGGTGCAACCGCTGCCGCGCTGACACTTTCAGGCTGTAAGCCTGCTGAGCCGGAAGCAAAGGCGGAAGGCAAGCTGGTTATTGAAGGCTCCGAGGGTAACAAGCTCGCCTTCTATAATTGGGACACTTATATCGGCGAAAACACCTTGTCCGACTTTAAGGCCGCAAGCGGGGTTGAGGTCAATATGACCTTGTTCGCAACTAATGATGAGCTTTTTGCCAAATTTCGCGCAGGCAACCCTGGCTTTGATCTCATCATGCCATCTAACGAATATGTCGCACGTATGATTGAAGCCAAAATGTTGGCCCCATTGGATCATGCCAAAATTCCGAACAAAAAGAATTTGTTGCCGGAGTTCCAAGATGCGGACTTCGATCCGGGCCGCAAGTATTCCATGCCCTATACTTGGCTGGTTCTCGGCATTGGCTATCGCAAGTCTGCCATGAAGGGTGGGGTCATCCCTGACAGCTGGAAGTATCTCTATGATAGCGCCGAATACAAAGGTCGTATGTCGCTACTTTCCGATAGTGCAGACGTATTCCGCTTGGGCTTCAAATATCTCGGCAAAAGTGTCAACGACGCGACACCCGAATTGATCAAACAAGTCGAAGACATGCTGATCAAGCAGAAGGCCAATATTAAAAATTTCCATGAAGACAATGGTCAAGACCTCTTGATGTCGAAAGAGGTTGATATCGTGCTCGAGTATAATGGCGATATTGCTCAGAAAGAGACCGAAGATCCTGATTTGGCCTTTGTGGTGCCGAAGGAAGGTTCGCTTTTGAACTCTGATTGCATGTGTATCCCAACTGGGGCACCTAACCCCAACAATGCACATGCTTTCATCAACTTCCTGTTGGATGGTCAGAATGGTGCGAACATCACCAAAACCATTCTCTACCCAACGCCAAACGCAGCCGCTAAGGCGCTGATGGATGACACCTACAAGAACAACCCAACCATCTTCCCGCCAGCCGAAGTAATGGCCAAGTGTGAGTATGGAAAATATGCAGGCTCAAAGATTACTCAGGCCTTTGAGGCCGCGATGACCCGAGTCCGCGCCGCCTAAACGGCCATCACTC
>JAJTGP010000185.1 GCA_021299265.1 Hyphomonadaceae bacterium
AGTCCCGACACGCGAAGATCCTGTCCCGAACCAAGCCTTCCTTGATTTCGTCGATGAAGTTCTCACGGCTCTCACGCATCCAACACTCGATCTGCTGGCGGCACTCGAAAAGACGATCAACCCGTTTGAAACGACCAGGGTGGGGTGATCGATGAACCTATTCAAAACCGCCAACTGGAAACGGGGTTCATGGAATGACGCCTGAAGCCTACGAAGCGCTCTCGATTGATACGACGCATTGGTGGTTTGTCGGCCGCCGCGCGATCATTACGGATATCATAGGGCAGATCCCAGTCCCTTCGCACGCGCATATCGTTGAGATTGGGGCAGGGGCGGGGGGAAACCTTCCGATGTTGCAAGCGATCGCAGACAAGCAAGGTGGAAGTGTAACGGCCGTCGAGCAAGATCCGCTCTCACGTCAACGCGCCATCGAGCGGAGTGGGCTGGAGGTTCAAGGAGGCTCTTTGCCAGATGATATGCCGGCAATTGCTCAGAGCGATCTGATCGTGTTGCTCGATGTCCTCGAGTATATCGAGGATGATGCCAGCGCTCTCAAATATGTCGCGACACTGGTTAAGCCAAACGGCCATGTTCTGATCACAGTGCCTGCTTTCAACTTCTTGTGGAGCGATCACGACCGGGCTCACCATCATTGTCGCCGCTATACGAAAAAGGGCCTCGACCGCGTCTTGCGAGAAACAGGGTTCGAGATCGAGCGGATTACCTATTTCAATACGATTCTTTTCCCCGTCATCTTAATGGCGCGGGTAGTCGGGAACATGCTCCCTGTGCCCCATTCGCCGTCTGGCGACGTCTCGATGCCAGGGAAAGCGGCCAATGCATTCCTCACAAAGCTTTTTGGTTCTGAGACATACCTGTTGCGAAAAGCCAATCTCCCAGTCGGGGTTTCGGTAATGGCGATTGCTAAGCTCAAGACGGTGAAAGCTGAAGGATCGATAGCTGGAATTAATTCTAGACGAGGCACTTCAATTGCGGACTCACCCCTCAACCAAGAAACTCACGTCGAGACCTAAGGGACGCAGAGATGTTCACTATCGATAACATCAGACCAGAGGAGATCCGCGCTCGATTGGAGCAAGCGGTAGGTGCCGCCCGTCAGCCACATGAAAAAGTCAAAGCAGTGATGAATCTGCGAGCAGACCTAGAGGCATTAAGTGGGGCGGTCAGAGATACGCCCTACCAAACGGACTATTTCCGTGGGGTGGATTATCTCAATGACGAACTACGGCTTCAGCAAAAGGCAATTACCAGCGCCAAAAAACGCGAGATCAAAGAGCGAAGGGCCAAAGAGGCAGCACAAAAGGAAGAGTCGGCAGCTGTTGCGCCGTCTATGCCGACAGCAGTGGAAGCAAGAGATAAGCCCATGCGCAAGCAGGAGGCGGGCCGGCATGCCGAAACGACCAATACAGTCATGCCACACGTTGATGTCCGCTACGCAATGCGGCCAGCCCCAGTACGACCACAAATTGTCTGGCCAGCCAATGATTAAGCCACGGCCAAGTTTAGAAAAACAAGGAGCAGATATGTACAGACTAACCTTTCAACAGATGAAGCTACAGCCGACGCATGGGATGATTGCGTTAGCCGAGGACTTTTCCAAATTTTATGTATCAAATTACCCGGAATATCTGTCAGCCATAAGATTAGAAGAGTTTAATTTTTCGACCCGCATAACACGTGCACTGGAGAACGATAAGATTACCAATGCTTTGGAATTGATGGAAGCAGCTAGCTGGCTTCACATGATGGTCAATATTGGCAGGCATTCCTATTTGACAATGGTCGACGTGCTAAATGAAGTTGCTAACCGGTGTGACAGAATACGACCAACTTAGGGCTGGTCCGACGCGAGCACTTGGCAATGCTGGCCAAGCGGATGGGCGATTTGCCTCAATCGCCGCCTGGCCCAAGCAAACCATTCTTATGGCCATTAACACCAATCGAAGAGGCAGCAAGATTCGCAACATCGCTGATGATAAATCGCAAACCCAAAGACCATCCGCCAAGTTAATTAGGCCGATGGGCAACAAACAAGCACATAAACGGCTACGAACAGTCTAATCGATGTCTCGATCTTCTTTGCTTCTTGGATCGTCAAGCAAGCGCAGAGACGCATAAATCAGGAAAATCAAACCCACAAACACAATTAGTCCCGCTAAAATTGAAAAATTAGCTAGGTTAAAGGAACTGGCCATAGTCCCTCATAGACGAGCATTTTTCCTTTCCTATTGGGAGAATCCACCAAGGCGCCTAACGTACCTTCCTATCTGAAAGCCAAAGCATGCAAAATCAGCAGAGACGACATCACGACACGCTGATCGCCAACAGATTTGTCTAGAGATAAAGTCCCGTGTTCGGATCCTTGAAGCTAACCATGGTAACGGGTTGGCCTTCCCATTCTAAAGTGGCCGGCCAGGCTTTGTTCTGATCATAAAGTTTCGCGACTACGAGAGCATTTCGGCGACTCGTCGCTGCCACGAGGGTCTTACTGAACCCATCCCAATCGTCGGTCGTATTGCCCTCGGAAACTTCGCCGCTTCCGACAAAGTACAATTTGAGGCCTTTATGGTTCTCTGCCATAGTCCTCTCCTTTGTTGAGAGTATTCATCGTTTGTGCACGTCGGTTAGGATGAGCTTTGAAAGTTCCGGTAGGGAAAAATCAGGGGTCCGCACGCTTGACCAGCTAGAATGCAAACTCACTTACACCACGGGCAACAAGCTCCCCCGTCGTAACAGACACGACATCACATTCGACGTACGCGCGCGATGAGCGGAAGCTCTTCACAATTGCCTCGAAACGGTAGTCATCGTTGGCGGCCGGCGAAACGAAATGGGTATGTTGATATACGGTACCTTTGCCAACGCGCTCACTGGTACCAGTGGCCAAGCCTGACGCCGTATCGATGCCCGCCATGATAGCCTGTCCGCACATGGCACCTGTCACAAACTTCACCTTGCTGGACAGCGGCAGGACGACACTGCAATGCCCAGTGGAAACAATAAAGTCTTTGAAACCTAATTCTTTAACCCATGGGGCAAAAATATAGCCGAAGACGTTTTCGACGTTGCTCTGTGTGATAGGGAATAGCGAGTTGCTTGGTGAACTTCCCGACATAGTAACCTCAATGATTTAGCAGGCGCAAAATGGCCTGATCAGATCAAACGGGCTAAATGGGAGAACTTAACTGGCAGTAAGAAAGGGTTGGTCCTTGGTGGATTTTCACCAAGCAAAATGTGTGCAAACGCGCCTAAACAAGATTCAATCAGCTTGTTTAGGCAACGAATATGGTGTTTTTTTCCCCTGCTACACCCGTGAACGACAATCAAAAGCAAGACAGTGTTACCCATCAAAAGGGCACTGGTTGTGCAAAATCCCAAGTACCGAGTGAACCGGTCTTGGCAGTCATTCGCCCCGCAATACAATGTTTGGGCCCGATCAATGCCTCCGACGAAATAATGTTGTCGCGCATGTTAAGAAGGCTGCTTGAAATAGAGCAAAGTGGCGGTCTCGTGGTTGCAATTGATCATGCAAGGGAGCTCGCAGAGCTTCTGCAACGACAAAAGTGCGGACGAGCAAAAATCAAAAGACGGGTAGAAGCTAAGCGGCACTAAACTGAGTCGTAAGACCGCTCCACGCTGCCATTCTAGCTTCTCGATCTGATATTTTCTCAATAGTTTCTATTACATCTAATCGTGCGAGCACGTCTTCAATGCGCTCTCCGATCCTCGGGGGTGGAGACTCGAATAAAATAGAATAATCAACACCGTAAATCATTCGATTGTGCGCGAGCGCCTTCGGGCCAACATCAATGATAACTGCTATAGCTGTTTCACCTCGATCACCATATGGCACAGGTAATCCCAATAGCTCATATTTCCAACCGGCCTGTTCTACGGCGGGTAGGAAGGCTGTGTCCATCAAGGTAGTATAGTGGGTGATGCCCCGAGTGGCCGCAAACTCAAACAAGCCACATGTTAATTCACCCTGTGTCTTAATGCGGGTCTGACCGCTCGCCTTGCGAAAGGCGGGAGCAATGATCCATCGAGTCATATCCCAGATTTGCTTGCCTCGAGGAACGGGACCGTCGACAAACTGAGGAAGCTTATCGAGCAAATAATAATCGATCGTGGGCATCAGTCGAAAGGTCGACCTGATCTCACCGTCCCGCGACAGGTTCATGAGATAAACCGTATCCGGCCGATCAAATTCGTCATACTCGCACTCATCCTCTATGGTCAGACCATCAGACCAGCCTCGTTGCGCGACATAAAAATCATATCGCATCTTATGCATCGCTTTGAGTTGTCTGGTATACAAGTGCCTATTTGCCGATGTGACCGCGTGTATCATTTCGGAACCCCCGAGCAAAAACCCAAGAGTATCGCGCAACACCCATGCCAATTTTAACAAGGCATCAAAATAGACCTGACGAAGTCACAGAGTAACAATGCCATTAACTAAGCACTCAACTATCGCCTGGGCGCGCGTACGGACGCCAATGCGTTCTTTGGCACGTTCAACATGTCTATTTACTGTGGCCTCGCTGATCGAGAGTATGCGCCCGATCTCCCAATCCGTTTTCCCAGCAGAAACCCATCGCAACACTTCTATCTGGCGCGGGGTAAGGTCGGGTCTAGCCTGGGCGGCCTCAATCAGCATGAGGCGCTCTAGTGCCAAATGATAATATATGCCGATCAAGTGAAGCGAGCCTCTGGTTGCTGGAGTAAGGTCAAGATCAGATCCGGTGAAGGTCACCACAGAAAAGTTGCCCAATCCGCTATGGATGGGAACAACAAATCCATTCTTGTAACCAAATTCATCGGCAACATTTAATACATTTAGTGCCCGCTTATCCTCGCCAACCTCAATGCGGCATTCGTCCCAAGAAAACGGTGCAAGGCTCTTGATGCTCCTTTTGGCGGCTGGATCATACAGAATGAAATTGTTTTCAATGTAAGTTCGCACAAATTCCGGATTAGAGGAGCCTACCACTTTTGAAAAGTTCAATAACTTGGAAGGAGACCCTATGCAGGATAAAGCGCCAGTCTCAGCACCAAAGGTCCGATATAGGTTCCTGAACAAATCATCGAGCTCGGCCCCGGAAGACACTGTCCGACAATCTGAAATAAACTGAGAAAGACCATGCATCATAGATGTGAGTCCAGGGAGCCTTACCGAAGTTACGGATTAAATGTTACGTATCATCATTCGTTGCATGTGCTAGCACCCGAAACAAAAATACGGCTCAACAAAATCAATATACATCTTATATAATTATAAATTTAATTCATTCACTTAGGTAGTATGAGTTCGAGGTCACGTCCCATTTGGTGGTGTAACACGCGGTGACAGCTAATACCAAGCTGCATTGATCATAACCCATGCGCCCATTTGCGCCGACCAATGGTCATGATGTGCCATGGCTGATCGATGAGCTTGTTCCATGCCTCGCAGCAATGGTCGACGATGTTGTCGTAGGAGGTGAAGACGCGGTTGGAGAGCCAGTTGTCGCGCATGAATTGCCAA
>JAJTGP010000309.1 GCA_021299265.1 Hyphomonadaceae bacterium
AGCCCCACTCGAGCTCGCTTACCGTGTGCTGCCGGGCATGCAAGAGCGTCGCTTTGGCCGCATCATGAATGTCGCCTCCTTAGCCGGGCATTTGCCTTCCGCCGCAGGGGCTACCCTGTATGGGGCCTCAAAGGCGTTTCTGATTAAGTTCAGCCAAGCCCTCAATCTGGAAAATACTGACAATGGCGTGCATGTCAGCGCGCTCTGCCCTGGATTTACTTATTCTGAGTTCCACGATGTGAACGGCATGCGCGATCAAGTCTCCACCATGCCTAAATGGCTGTGGCAGGATGCGAAGACTGTCGCCCAGATCGGTTATGACGCCCTAGAGGCCAATCAGCCTGTGGTGGTGACGGGCACCACCAACAAGACGATTGCCGCGATTGGCAAGCTTTTGCCCGACGGCCTCGCGTTGCGACTGATGAAATCACAAGTGCAGAAGTTCCGACGCGCTGACTAAATCGGCTGCCTTAATGGCAACCGCAAGGCTTGTGCGGTGGGTTGCGGGGCTTGCGTGGTGGTGGATCCATATGGACCCGGTCGCGCACGCCTGAAAAGCGTGTGCCGCCGCCAACAAAGGCATAACCACCGCCGCCATAGCTATAGGAGGTTTCCGTTGGGAAGCCGACGCCATAGCTCATGCCGCCCATAAAGAAACTTGCCGGAATCAGGGTCACTTCTTGCTGTTGGCAGCAAGGCACCGGTGGCAACATGGGCGGTGGCAGCATGATGGGAGATTGCGCTGTCGGTGGCTGCAGCATCACGACTTGTGGGGGCTTCGGCTGAAACTGCGGCTGAACCATCAATGGTGGCGGAGGGGCTTGGACAGCTTGGCCCTGTGGGGCTGGAACCCAATAGCCGCGACAGGCAACATTGGCACCTGCTTGTGGGGCAATGCAGTTCATGGAAACGATATGATTTGCCGGCGTCGCGCTTGAGGACATCATGCCCTGACCGGCCGAAGAAGCTTGGGATGGGGTGCCGTTATAGCTGGAAGTCACGGTCACCGTTTGCTGGCGTGGCGCGCTGGGGGCGCCGAGTGCGTGGGTATGGGCCGGCTGTGCTTCTGGTGCACGGGCTGCTTGATAACCACGGTTTGGATCAAAAAGGACCGTAGGGCCGGAGCTCTGGGAAGCAGACGAGCTGCTCGATTGGCTTTGCACCGTCATCCCCGGGGCGACCCGGATCATACCCGCGCAAGCCGCTTGGTCGGCGGTGCTTCCAAGGAGGCAGGGGTCAACCGAACCTGCTGGCTGTGCACCAGAAGCAGCCATGCCATTTGCGGAGGCTTGGCCAGCGGCGGCCAGCGCCATCAGAGAGACGATAAAAGCTGCTTTGGTCATTCTGACCCCCTGTTATGGCGCGCCACATCCTGTGGCCCGGCTCAAATGTGTGTCGTGAGGGTTTAAAGGGATGATAAAAGGCCAAAGTTCAAGGCTGTGCCCGTCTGCGGGGAATTCGGAGCGGGTTTGCCCCCAGTCAAAACCCTAACAGGCGACTTGATGTCTTGATCTGAAACAGGGCTGCCGTTCAAAAATCGTAGGCGATGCCTTTACGCTCCCAGTCGCCGAAGCGGGTCGGCTCTGCCCCTTTAGGACCATTGATTTCATTAGCTAAGGCCAATTCGGCTTCTGTCTGAACGCGCCGCTTAGCCGCTTCTGCCAAAGCGCGGCCTGCGGGCGTGCTGAGGTCAAACGACTCGCCTTCACGCACTGGTGAAGGCAATGAGGGGAGAGGGGCGCTTTTTTCATTCATCACTGGGCCTACATATAGTCTGAGCCTAATTGGAGTCGAGCTTTCTATGAACACGACCAAGACTTTCATGCTTCTTGCGGCCATGACTGCCATTTTTATGGGCGTGGGCTATCTAATCGGTGGAGCGAGCGGCATGGCTATCGCCTTTGTCGTAGCGGCCGGCATGAATGTCTTTTCCTACTGGAATTCCGACAAAATGGTCTTGAATGCCTATCGCGCTGTGGAAGTAGGGCCAGACCATGGGGATCCGATGATCGCAACCTACGCACAAGATGTTCTGACCATGGCGCAACGCGCCAAGATGCCGAAGCCACGTATTTATGTGATCCAGAACCCGCAGCCCAATGCCTTTGCGACTGGCCGAAATCCAGAAAATGCGGCTGTTGCGGCGACGACAGGGCTTCTGTCTATGCTTAACCGACAAGAGATTGCTGGTGTCATGGCCCATGAGCTCGCGCACGTGAAAAGCCATGACACCTTAACCATGACGGTGGCTGCGACTTTGGCAGGGGCGATTGGCATGTTGGCAAACTTCGCCATGTTCTTCGGTGGCGACCGGGAGCGGCCAAACCCGATTGCGATGATCGCGATGATGATTTTCGCGCCCATGGCTGCGGCGGTGGTACAAATGGCTATCAGCCGCTCGCGGGAATATGAGGCTGACCGTCTGGGGGCAGAGATTGCGGGTGATCCACAATGGCTGGCCTCTGCCTTACAAAAAATTCAGTACGGGGCGCGCCAAGTTCATAATGAGGATGCCGAACGTCATCCTGCAACTGCCCACATGTTCATCATCAATCCGCTGGCAGGTGGGTTGCGTGACAATTTGTTCTCCACCCATCCAGCTACTGAGAATCGCGTGGCACAGCTGCAAGCCCTAAAAGCCACTGACACGCCCGGCAATACTCTGGGATTGGAAGAGGGTTCTAAGCACTCATCTGGGCCTTGGGGGCGTAAGAAAGGACCCTGGGGATGACGGTGCGACAGGTGGCTATGCGCCGCAGCTTGTGTCTAAGCACTTGACCCGGGGCGGTTGGACGCGCAGGAGCCTGCTCCATGCCGTCTGATCCTTCTCACCCCGAACGTTCTCGTCCCCGTAAACCCCATTCTGGCTCTCCGCGTCGAGATTCAGTCCGGCAGGGTTCAGATGACCGACGTCCTCCTCGCGCGCTCGTCAATCCCGATCCTGCGCGTTTTGCCGCTGTTTGCCTTGTCTCCCATGTTGTCGATCAGCGTTGGACTCTGGAAGAAGCTATGCGGAAGGAGCAGGCCTTTGTTCGCCTTGATGGGCGTGATCGGGGCTTTGCTGCCCATTTGACTTTGGCAACTTTGCGCGCGCTTGGCCTCGTCGACGCGGTGCTGGCAACTAAACTGGCTAAACCACTGCCCGACAGCGCGCATTTTGCCAAAGCGCTGTTGCGCGTTGGTGCTGCCCAATTGATTGAAGGCTTGGCGCCACCACATGCGGCGGTGGGTCGATCTGTTGATTTAGCGAAGTTTGAGGCAACGGGGCGCGGCTTTGCAGGACTGATCAATGCCGTTCTGCGCCGGATCGCGACAGAGCCTCTGGTGCGACCCCATGACCGCGAGCGCGTACCCGCTTTGTGGTGGAACCGATGGCGTTCAGCCTATGGAGCCGAGGCCGCAGATGCGATCGCTGAAAGCCTTTCCCGTCAGCCCGCACTCGATTTGACCCCAAAGGGCGACGGCGCAGCGATTGCTGACGCTGTTGACGGAACCGTCTTGCCGACGGGCAGCATTCGCCTGAAGGAAACGCCCAGCGATGTGACCTCATTGCCGCTTTGGGGCGAAGGCAATTATTGGGTGCAGGATGCGGCTGCTGCTTTGCCGGCGCGCTTATTGGCCGCCAAGGCCGGTGAGAAAGTTCTGGACATGTGTGCCGCACCTGGCGGCAAGACCATGCAATTGGCAGCCACAGGGGCTGATGTCACCGCTCTAGACCTCGATGCAGCGCGGATTAATCGCGTAGCAGAAAACCTAGCTCGGACGAGTTTGGTAGCTCGCTTGCAAGTTGCCGATGCGCGCACCGTTTTAGCAGAGCCTTATTTTGACGCCATCCTTCTAGATGCGCCCTGCAGCGCGACAGGAACACTGCGCCGTAATCCTGAGGCGCTTTGGATCAAAACACCGAGCGATGTTGCACGTTTTGCGACTGTTCAGATTGAACTTGTAAAAGCTGCCGCCGCGGCTTTGAAGCGCGGTGGCCGACTTGTCTATGCTGTGTGCTCCCTTGAACCAGAAGAAGCCGATCCGGCGGTTGTTGCGGCGATTGAGGCGGGGCTGAGTTTAGACCCAATTCTTCCAGAGGAGGTTCCCGATCTGGGTCACGCGGTGACCGAGCAAGGCTGTCTGCGCATCCTTCCCCATTATTGGGGCGATCGTGGCGGAATGGACGGCTTTTTCATCGCGCGCTTTGTCAAGCCAGTTTAGATTTGCGGTGCGACTCCCGATTTGCCATCTTGCAGTACCTCCCCGAAACAGAGCATGAGCAGACGATGTCAAAGCTACTTATCAGCCCATCCATTTTGTCTGCGGACTTCGCCAAATTAGGCGAAGAAGTCGCGGCCATCACAGCGGCGGGTGCTGACCTTATTCATATTGATGTGATGGACGGCCACTTCGTGCCCAACATTACAATTGGGCCGCAAGTCGTAAAGGCCCTGCGTCCGCATTCGGATAAGCCCTTTGATGTACACTTGATGATCGCTCCGGCTGATCCTTATCTTCAGGCCTTTGCTGAAGCGGGAGCTGATATCATTTCGATCCATCCCGAAGCTGGACCACACCTCCATCGTAGCCTGCAGACGATTCGGAATTTGGGAAAGAAGGCTGGTGTCGTTTTGAACCCTTCCACCCATGAATCTGTCCTGGCCCATGTCATGGACATGGTCGACTTGATTTTGGTAATGAGTATCAATCCGGGATTCGGCGGGCAGACCTTCTTACCGAGCCAGTTAGGCAAGATAGAAGCCTTGCGAAAAATGATCGATCAGACGGGGCGGGAGATTCTTTTGGAAGTCGATGGTGGGGTTAACCCACAAACCGCGCGCGACTGTTTCAATGCAGGGGCCGACACTTTGGTCGCTGGGACAGCCGTCTTTAAAGGTGGCCCGCTTCATTATCAGGCCAATATCGCCGCACTTAAAGCGGCAGCGG
>JAJTGP010000220.1 GCA_021299265.1 Hyphomonadaceae bacterium
AGGAGGTGGCGGTGGAGGTGGCGGTGGAGGAGGTGGCGGCGGCGGCGGTGGTGGTGGTGGAGCCGGTGGTGGTGGCGGAGCTGCGAAGGAATAACGCAGACCCAAGCCTAGGCCACCAATGCCTGGCAAGCCGCTGGTGCCAGAACCGGCGCCCAAAGTCAGAGGAGCTGTGGTCGAGCCACCGAACGAGTTCGAACGAACTCGGCCAGTACCTGCAAACGACAAGTCAGCAACGTTGACATAGGTGTAAGTGATGTCAGCGTTCAAACGCTCAGACAACTTCAAACCAAGACCAGCCATCAACTGCCAAGCAAAGCCTGTGTCGCTGTCATTGATCGAAACCGCCGAAGCGCGGCTCAAAGCCAACAAGGGGCTCGAAGCGTTCGCTTTGTCGAACGAACCAGCAAGCAAGTCGACGCGGGCCAAACCAACGCCGGCACCGATGAATGGATTGATGTTGCCATCGCGATTGAAGTCGTACAGGCCGTTGACCATTGCGGTCCAAACGCCGATGTTACCGACCGTTGAAGAGACGCCGCTGTCTTTGAAGCCAGCATTGCCTTTGGCCAATTGAGCCTCAACGCGGAAACCGTTCTCGAATCCATAGCCTAATGCAATGTTTCCGCCCCAGCCGCCATCACCCTTGGCACCTTTGCCAATGATATAAGGCGACTGACCGACGCCCGATGGGTTCACAGGTGCATCAATGTCAACGCTGCCACCGATGCTGTAGCCAGTGCCTGCGCTACCATACCAACCGTCAGCGGATACGATGCCTGGCGCGGCTGCCAATGCGATAACCGCAGAGGCGCAAAGCCAAATTCTCTTCATGGGTCTATTTCCCTCATAAATCGATAACGCCCGGTTGGGCGCTCCGTAAACCTAATAAACGATGAAATTGAGAGGTCAACCACTTGCTTAAGGGTTAGTGATGTTCGGTGCCGCAAATTTGCGTGTAAACTGCAACAGTGTTGCAATACGGCCTCACGCGCACAAGTTGCCTTTTGGTTCCAAG
The DNA here is from genome assembly GCA_021299265.1 of Hyphomonadaceae bacterium. Taxonomy (GTDB): domain Bacteria; phylum Pseudomonadota; class Alphaproteobacteria; order Caulobacterales; family Aquidulcibacteraceae; genus Aquidulcibacter. Next base: position 1,016 of record JAJTGP010000220.1, read on the forward strand.
GCAATAACGTAAAAACTACACATGAAACTGTTCAGAACAAAGATGGTGAGCCCGCCGGGGTTCGAACCCGGGACCTACTGATTAAAAGTCAGTTGCTCTACCGGCTGAGCTACAGGCTCCCAAAAACTGGGCACCGCGTTTCCGCGGTCCGGGTGTGAGCGGCGCTGATAAGCACAGGCCCGCGCCCAGTCAATGCCTAGAGGTGAAGTTCATGAGTGTCGACATCAGGTAGCAACACTGTTTTTCTGATTCTTTTGTTAGATTGTGCGTGGCAGGGCTAACTTGTTTCACGGATCGTGCCTTTACGCCGAAAAATAGCGGATTAGGTCTCACGCAACGCATTTTCAAATAGTTGGCGACTTCGCCTAACCGACTGAGTGCTACCATTTCCAGTTAGAATTGTCCAAGATCAAAGCCACGGCCGTGTATGTTAGGCTTGACCAACATAGTCACGGCAAGGCAAGTCATAGTGGGGACGATTTGGAACACGCTGCACGGAAGTGGAACTAACACCATGTTCAACTGTCATCCTCTTGATCTAGGTCACGCAAAACAGCTTCAGGGTCAGCTGGTATCTTTCACGATGGCAGCTTTAGCCCTTTTGTCCGTTGGAGGTTGCGCCACTACGGGCGGGTCGAAGCAATCAACTTCAACAACGACGGCCACAAGCGGGGAAAATAGCAATGGCGAGGCCATTCGAGCGGCTGCATCCGATGCCGCAGTCCAACCCTTGCGCGATTTCGGGATGGTGAAGCGGAAGATACCCGCAGCTTTAGCCCGAATCGGCGACCCCTATGCTCCACCTACGGGGCAGACCTGTGAATGGATTCAATATGAAATCCAACAATTGGATACGGCTCTGCAAGGTGATGTGGAGGCACCGACTGGCCATGATGAACGCTCGATGGCCACTCGCGGCGGTACGATGGCGCGCGAAGGTGCCACTGAAGCGGTTCGCGGCGTTGGATCGATGCTCGTACCGCAGAGAAGCTTGGTTCGCATGCTGACAGGCGCCTCGAAGGCGGATCGTCTGTATGCTGAAGCTGAACAGCGCGGGATGGTGCGTCGTGGCTATTTGCGCGGTCTGGCTGATTCGAAGAAATGTTGACCTTTGCCGATTAGACGTCGCGGCATAACCCGGACATTTAGGCTGGATCAAATCCCCATCTTACGCGAAGAATTTGACGGGCTTGGGCAAACTCGCCGGCTGCTATCGCGGCTCGTAAGTGTGCCATTAAGTCCTGATAAAACCCTAGATTATGCCAAGACAATAAGGTTTGACCCAAGATTTCTTCAGCCTTGAACAAATGGTGCAAATAGGCCTTGGACCACTGGCTACTAGCGGGGCAAGTGCTTTCTGGGTCAATCGGGGCTGCATCCTCGGCGAATCGGGCGTTCTTGATGTTAATTGGCCCATCCCACGTCCAAGCTTGGCCGTGTCGGCCTGCCCGCGTTGGAAGAACACAGTCAAACATATCAACCCCACGCGCGACGGCTTCTAGAAGGTCGATCGGCTTTCCCACCCCCATCAAATAGCGCGGCTTATCTTGCGGCAATTCCGGCACCGTAACGTCGAGCGTCTGACACATCAGCTCATGCCCCTCGCCTACCGCCAACCCCCCAATGGCATAGCCATCAAACCCAATCGATTTAAGCGCCTCAGCGGACCGCGCACGCAAATCAGGGAAAACAGAACCTTGTACGATCCCGAACAAAGCTTGAGTTGCGCGGCTTCCGCCAAACGCCTCTTTAGACCTTGCGCCCCAACGGGCGGATAATTCCAGCGAAACCAGAGCTTCTTCGTGTGTCGAGCCAAAAGTCGTACACTCATCCAATTGCATGATAATGTCTGATCCGATCAGGTCAGCTTGCAATTCGATAGAGCGTTCTGGCGTCAACATATGTTTCGAGCCGTCAATATGGCTGCGGAACTCAACGCCCGCCTCGCTCATTTTGCGCAAGCCAGCCAAAGACCAAACTTGGAAACCACCCGAATCAGTCAGGATCGGCTTATCCCACCCCATAAAGTGATGCAGACCACCTAACCGCGCCAAGCGTTCGCCGCCGGGGCGCAACATCAAATGATAGGTATTGCCCAACAAAATGTCGGCCCCGGTAGACTTTACTTGATCCACGCTCATGGCTTTCACCGTCGCGGCAGTTCCCACTGGCATAAAGGCGGGGGTTCTGATCTGGCCTCGCGGCGTGTCCAGCACGCCCGTGCGTGCCAAACCATCTGTTACATGGCGGGTGAAGTTAAAACTCATGAAGTGGGTGCTTTCCAAAGCAAGCTCGCGTCGCCGTATGAGTAAAAGCGATAGTTCGCTTCAATGGCATGGCGATAGACGGCACGCAAAGCTTCCATACCAATTAAGGCCCCAACCAGCATCAAGAGCGTAGACTTTGGTAGATGGAAGTTAGTGATTAGGCCGTCAACGAGCTTAAACCGATAGCCCGGCGTGATGAAGATAGAAGTGTCGCCGCCGCCATAGGTAATCTGGCCATTAGGATCGACGATCGACTCTAATGTCCGCAAACTGGTGGTGCCCACTGCAATGACACGTCGACCTTCTGCCTTAGCGCGAGCCACCGCTGCAGCCGTCTGCGCACTGACTTCATAGGTCTCGGCGTGCATCACGTGGTCCTGGATATTGTCAACTTTGACCGGCAGGAAAGTGCCCGCGCCCACATGCAGCGTGACCCAATGCCGCTCAATATCGGCATCATCTAAGGCTTTGAGGAGGTCTGGCGTAAAATGCAATCCGGCTGTGGGGGTTGCCACCGATCCTTCGGCGCGGGCATAGATTGTTTGATAGTCTAGGGCATCCTGGGCATCAACGGCCCGTTTACGTGCGATATAGGGTGGTAACGGCATCGAGCCGAATTGAGCAATCGCTTGATCGAGATCGGCCCCAGACTTTGAGAAGGCTAAAGTCACTTCACCGGCGTCGCCAAGCCCGACAACTTCTGCCTGCATATAATCATGAATGGTCAAAACATCACCAAGGGCGACCCGTTTTGCAGGGCGCACAAAGGCCTTCCAGTTTGCGCCATTCAAGCGTTGATGCAGATTAATGTCGACAGAAACAGGCCCACCAACCGGGCCGCGCTGTGCTCGCATGGCCTTTAGAGATGCCGCCAAGGTCCGGGTGTCGTTGAAAATCAAAACGTCGCCCGCCCGCAAAAACCCAGGCAAACGAGAGACAATGGCGTCTTCAATGGCTTGATTGGGACGTGACACCAAAAGTCGCGCCGAATCGCGCGGCACCGCTGGCCGCAGCGCGATCAATTCTTCAGGAAGGTCAAAATCAAATTCAGAAAGCTGCATCGTCATCTTTCAGGGTCGGCGCATGGAGGAGCGCCTCAATTGCGGCGACCAGCGCGGAGGGCAAGGGGCCAAAGCGGCGAAGTTCGGTCAAAAGGATTTGAGCCGCCTCAAGCGAATAACCATAGCCCGCGCAAGCCTGCTTCAACCACTCACGCCGATCCGGCCAGATTTGCTCTACCCTACGGCTGGGGTCAAAAGGGTCTGCCCCCGGTCCTGCATGCTCATCGACTCGCATAATTTTCAGGACCAGATCGAGCGCATTGCCTTGGATCATGCGTTGAGCCGCGAGCCGCTCACCCCGCCAAAATCGCCCCAGACCGACATAAAGACAGGTTAAAGCCTCTACTACCGCCCAAGCGACGTTTGTTTGGTCTGCTTGGCGTATTGGGGCCAAAACATTGGTATCGAAGCCCGCCCGTGCCCAAACCAGTCGTCCAGCCTGAAACGGGATATGGGGTAATTGCTCTTGCGAGAACACGGCGAACTCGGCAAAAATCCCATCCTCAAACAGGATTTTCCAGCCATCGGCCGTATTACGATGCGCAAAAACAAGCGGATTAACTGCAGACAACCACGCCAATTGGTCGCGCAAGCGGTGCACTGTTGAGGGCTCAGCCACTACAAAGAAGTCGAGGTCAGAATAACGATCGGCCCGCGCAATATCCAAACCGACGGAACCCAGGCCCAAAAGCGCCAACGTTCCGTCTTTTTGTGCGAGGCTTGCCGCGATGGCATCCAAACGGTCCAACAATCGCTGGACCGCTGGGCCAATCGTAAAGTCGCTCATGCGACGTCTGCTGCGACTTTCATCGAGATGATCTTGCCAGGCGCACGTGGTGGCTCACCCTTTGGCAAAGCGTGGACAGCTTCCATGCCCGAAGCAACTTTGCCCCAAACCGTATATTGGCGGTCTAGGAAAGTGGCGTCATCCAAGCAGATAAAGAATTGGCTGTTGGCCGAATGAGGCGCGTTTGTACGCGCCATCGAGCAAACACCTTCCACGTGTGGTTCCGCATTGAACTCAGCTTTGAGGTCTGGCTTCTTCGAGCCACCCATGCCGCTGCCATTTGGGCAACCGCCTTGAGCCATGAAGCCGTCGATTACACGATGGAACACGATCCCATCATAAAAGCCTTCACGTGCCAATTCCTTGATGCGCTCTACATGGCCGGGGGCCAGATCTGGACGCAGGTCAATCGTGACAGTGCCGGTGCTGAGTTCTACAATAAGTGTGTTTTCGAGGTCTTGGCTCATAATCATCTCCATGTCGCAAGGCGTCCTAGACGCAGAAGCAGGCGCGGCAAAGCCCTAGTCGCCATTTGATGTCAGCAATCTCATGTTTGCTTTAGCGAACGATCCGGCCTTCGGGTGCAAGATCGCAATTGGAAAAGGCTGCCCCGCGCTGCTCCAAGGTCGCCTTCAGCTTGGCTTGGAAGCTTGGCCCGTCGGTGCGTTGAACCATGACTGTTGGGCGATCGGATTCTGGCACATCAGCGAGAACCCGCACCGAAAGCATCTTGTCTGGATCGACAACCGGTTCCCCCACTTTGAAGGCGCGGATAACATCGGTCCCGACAACGGCTCGCCCCCAGATCGTATAGCGACGATCCAAGGTTGGATAAGCGGCTCGCATCAAGAAGAATTGGCTATTGGCAGAGTTTTCATCACTGCCGCGCGCCATGCTGGCTACGCCAAGGCAATGATTGCCCCAAGCCGCGACCTTTTTGTCCGACGTCCGTTCCATCAACAAATCAGTTTGCGACGTGACAGGAATGGTACCGATCCAGCCAATGGTGGCGCCGCCGCGATCCACCGCGCGAACAAAGTTGGACGTCGCGCCGCGGCGGAAGTTAAACTCGGCCCGCAAATCAGGTTGGTCAGAGCCGCCCGTGCCATCGCCCTTCGGGTCGCCCCCTTGCGCCATAAAGTCAGAGACAACACGGTGGAAGGAAAGACCATTATAAAACCCTTCGCGCGCTAACATCTTAACTCGCGCGACATGGCCTGGTGCCAATTCCGGGGCTAACTCGACGATAATGCGACCCTTAGTCGTTTCATAAATAAGCGCATTTTCGGGGTTTAGAACGCGCCAATCTTCTGCAGGAAAGGCTACTTTACTAGTAGCAACTGACGCGGTTGCAGATGATGCAGGCGCGGTAGGTTTAACTGCCGCCGGCGCAGCTGCTGGTGGTGTGGACCATTGCGCAACGGCCGCGGTCGCAGGTTTGGCGGCGGGCTTGGCAGCACTCGCCGCGGCAGGTGTAGCGGCAGGACGCGCGGCAACAGGTGCTGCAGCTTTCGTCACAGGTGCCTTGGTAGGCGCGGCTTTGGTTGCTGGGGCTGCGACAGGTGCCTTCTTCGCAGGCGCTTTCTTAGGTGGCGGCGCTTCGCCCATCGGCACAACCCGCAAGGCAGGCCCGCTAGACTGGGCATAGACAACAGAGCCCCCAAGGAGGGCAAATCCAAAACAGCCCAAGGCAAGAATTTGCTGTCTCACTTGAATTTCTCCTTCAGGGCATGAACCACATTCGAGCTCACAAAGGGCCTAACGTCGCCGCCTAAGCGCGCGATCTCTTTAACAAGCCGCGAGGCAATCGCCTGATGCTGGACATCGGCCATGTAAAACACGGTTTCGATTTGAGGATTGAGCTTTTGGTTCATCCCAACCATTTGGAACTCATACTCAAAGTCTGACACCGCGCGCAGACCTCGGACGATGCAGGACGCGCCCACTTGTTCGGCAAAACTGATCAGCAGACCTTCCATCGGCCGCACTTCAATCTCGCCATATTGCAAGAATTGCTCTGTGTCCTTGACCACCATAGCAACCCGTTCTTCTAGCGTGAACATGGGTCCTTTGTCGCGATTGATAGCGACACCAATCACCAATTTGTCGAACAATTTGATCGCCCGACCTACCACATCTAAGTGGCCTAAGGTGATTGGGTCAAAAGTTCCCGGATAAAGACCAACACGCATCAACGTCTCCTACGCATGGCATGGGGTATCCTCATCAGCTGCTAGGTGCATCTGGTGAGGCATCCGTCCCCTCTGCGGGACCTTCGGCATCATCTGACCCCATATCAGCCAGACGCTCTACCGAGACCACACGCTCGCCTTCTGAAACGCGGATGATCATCACACCTTGAGTGGAACGACCGGCCCGCCGAATTTGATCTACACGCGTCCGAATCAATTGACCACCGTCTGTCACCATCATGACTTCATCGGTTTCTTCGACTGGGAAAGCCGCCACCAATTGACCGCCACGACGTGACAAATCATGAGCTACAATGCCTTTCCCGCCTCGATTTGTGACGCGATATTCATAAGATGAAGCTCGCTTGCCCAAGCCTTCTTCGGCTACTGCCAGCACATATTGTTCACGTGCCGACAGTTCCGCATAGCGCTCGGGCGACAATTGGGCGGGCCCAGCTTCGCTTTCAGCGACTTCATCCGCGACCTCTGTCGCCGCGGGATCAACCTCTTCGCCCTGAACAGAGCGGCTCTGCTTGATATAGGTCGCGCGCTCTTCGGCCGTCACATCGACATGGCGGAGGATCGACATCGCGATCACTTCATCGCCTTCAGCCAAAGTGATGCCGCGCACACCGGTTGAGTCGCGGCCTTTAAAGACACGAACATCGGTCGCTTGGAAGCGAATGCACTGACCCAAGCGGGTGGTCAGCAGGACGTCGTCTTGATCGGAGCAAATGGCGACATCGACGATTTGGTCATCTTCATCATCGAACTTCATGGCAATCTTGCCACCACGCGCCACGCGCTGGAAATCTGCTAAGGAATTGCGCCGCACATTACCCTTGCGGGTGGCAAACATGAGCTCCAGAGCGCCCCAGCTATCTTCATCCTCAGGCAAAGGCATCACAGTCGTGATTTTCTCGTCCTTTTCGATCGGCAGAATATTGGCAATCGAGCGGCCCTTGGTACGGGGATCACCCTGTGGCAGACGCCATACCTTTTCGCGATAGACAATCCCTTTGGACGAGAAAAACAGAATCGGCGCGTGGGTCGAGGCTGCGAACAGGCGGACCACGAAATCCTCATCCTTGGTTTCCATACCCGAACGACCGCGTCCACCCCGGTTTTGCGTCCGATAGGTCGACAACAATGTCCGCTTCACATAGCCAGCGTGGGAGACTGTAACCACCATATCTTCGCGCTCGATGAAGTCTTCATCTTCGAGATCGAGATCGGCTTCAATAAAGACGGTGCGACGCGGCACGGCATAGGTGTCACGCACATGAGTCAGTTCCGTACGGATGATCTCAATCACGCGAGCCCGTGAGCGCAAAATATCCAGCAAATCGGCGATTTTGGCAGCCAAAGAACGGACTTCGTTGGACAATTCATCGCGGCCCAAGCCGGTCAAGCGTTGCAAACGCAAGTCCAAAATAGCGCGCGCTTGATCTTCACTCATGCGGATTGTACCCGCTTCTGTCAGGACAGAGCGTGGGTCCGCAATCAATTGAATGATAGGAGCCAAATCGTGCGCGGGCCAATCGCGGCTAGTCAAAGCCAAACGGGCAGAGGCTGGATCGGGAGATTCCCGGATCAAGCGCACCACTTCGTCGATATTCGCAACCGCAATCGCCAGACCAACTAAATCATGACCTCGTTCGCGGGCTTTGTTGAGGCGATGGCGGGTGCGACGGGCAATCACTTCTTCCCGGAAGGTCAGGAAGGTCTCGATGAGGCCACGCATCGACAATTGAATGGGCCGGCCACCAACCAGCGCCAACATGTTGACGCCAAACGAGGTCTGAAGCTGCGAATAGCGATAGAGTTGGTTCAATACGACTTCGGCCGAAGCATCGCGCTTGAGTTCGATCACAACCCGCATACCACGGCGGTCGCTTTCGTCGCGGAGACCCGAAATGCCTTCCACCCGCTTTTCGCGTACCAATTCTGCGATGCGCTCAATCATCGAAGACTTATTCACCTGATAGGGAATTTCCGAAATGATGATGGCTTCACGGTCGCCGCGCATGTTCTCAACAGACGTCTTGCCACGCATGATGACTGAGCCGCGCCCGGTCAAGAGGCCATTACGAGCGCCCGTACGGCCGACGATTTCCCCACCGGTCGGGAAGTCAGGCCCCGGCACGATGTCAAGTAAATCTTGATCCGACAGACTTGGATTATCCAAGATCGCCAAAGTCGCGTCGCAAATCTCACCCAAATTATGTGGCGGGATATTGGTTGCCATACCAACGGCAATGCCGCCTGCGCCATTGACCAAAAGGTTTGGATATTTGGCTGGCAGAACAACTGGCTCACTCTCCGAGCCATCATAATTGTCTTGGAAATTGACCGTGGACTCATCAATATCGTCAAGCAGCGCCATGGCAACCTTGGCCAGCTTGCTTTCGGTATAGCGCATGGCAGCAGGTGGATCGCCGTCGACCGAGCCGAAATTCCCCTGCCCATCGATCAAAGGCAGACTCATAGAGAAGTCCTGTGCCATCCGAACCATGGCGTCATAGATCGCGCTGTCGCCGTGGGGGTGATACTTACCCATCACGTCGCCCACGATCCGAGAAGACTTCACATGCTTCTTGTCGGGCGTGTAACCACCCTCGCCCATGGCATACAAAATCCGCCGGTGCACAGGCTTTAGACCATCGCGTGCGTCCGGGAGAGCCCGTGCCACGATCACACTCATCGCATAGTCCAAATAGGAGGACTTGAGCTCATTCTCGATAGAGATTGGCGTGATGCCTTTCACATCGACAATGATTGTCTCTGGGCGGTTGGGTTCAATCGGATCTGCGCCGTCTGTTTCTGGGGTATCGGTCAAGGGGTAAGCCGTCTGTTGCTGATCAGGATGGTTGCGATTCGGACGCAACCTTGCCGCCGCACTCTAGCATTCGCCTGCACGCAGGTCCAAACTTCGTGCATGCATTTGCCGCCTTTTGGTGATAGAAGATGTGGGCAATGACCGGAATGGATGATCCTCCCCCCATCAGCCAGCACCAAGGGCCAAGTGGCCTGCGGCCCACAGATCATTTTCGCACAATTTTGACGAAACTGGCCGTGGCTGGCTTTATCTTGGGCTGTGTAGCGGTGGTTGTGGCCATCCTCTTGCCGAAGCCACTTTATGAAGGCCGCCTAGTAGGGCAAATCGGTGACGTGCATATCTATGCTGTCCCCACAAACCCCGATGAGGAAAGTTTAGTAGTTTGGCATGGCGGACGAAAGTTGGATGCTCTACCCGCCGATCCAAACAATCCGATCCAGCAATTTGACCTCTCCTCGGCTGACCGTCAGGCAGCAGGAACTCGCCATCCCGACCTCGTGGTGGATGGTTGGTCAGGCGGTATGCATTGTTGTCTCACCCGCTTTGTGTTCGATGGGCCAACTGGCAAGCTCATTGGTAAGCTGTCTTTGGGCAGCAGTGGTGCGTCGCGATTTGTTCCCTTAAAGCGCACAGAACAGTATCCCGCAGCCTTTTTGGCCTTTGACGACATGACCCTTGATGGCCAAAGCGAGTTATCTGGTGCGCCATTGGCCCCAATTCTAGTGGTGTGGCAGGGCCAGAGATTTGGCCTTTATCGAGAGGCGATGAAAGCCACAACGCCGGAAACTCCAACGCCCTATCTTTTGAGTAGTGATTTCCAAGAAGCTCAGTTAGAGCTTGCAACCACGGTCAGCGCAGAGCCTGCGGGAACCAGAGGCGAGATAGCCCAAGCGCTCGATCTAGCTGCCCAAACCCGTTTGGCTGACATGCAAGCCGCCGTCCTTGATCCACAAGATCCGCCGAGCTTTGCGCCACTCATCGGTTTCTTGAATGAGTATGTGTATAAGGGCCAAGCCGAGACAGGGTTTGCCGCAGTCAGAAAGGCCCATGAGGAGACGCCTGAATCCTTGCGCCCCGCTCTCGTGACCTATGCCACACTGCTTCGAAAGTCCCAGTGGTTTGACGACCTCAATCGCTTGAATGACGGTAAGCTGATTGGTCTATTGGACCAAACTGATAGCCCCAAAACTGGGACGCCCTAGAAATGGCTTTTCACCTCGAACTTTCACCCTTTTTTGAGTAATTACCTAAGAGTAAGAGCTCAAAAATGGAGATCAGCCGCCGCATCCAAAATGGCCTCGCAATCGAGGCGGTAGGTCCGGTAAAGGTCTGGCAAGTCACCAGTCTGACCAAATTGCTCCACACCCAAGGCACGTACCCGATGGCCAAGAACCGAGCCAACCCATGACAGAGCTGAGGGGGATCCATCGAGCAAGGTGATCAGCCCTGCCCGCGTATGCAGCGGGCTTAAAAGCTGTTCAATGTGACTGGCCAGGCGAGGCCCCCCCGTCCAACGCGCGCGCCCTGCCGCGGTCCAGCCCCGATGCAAGAGATCCGGCGAGGTCACAGCAAGTACCCCCATGCCCGGATAGTCTTCCTTCAGCGCTTCAAATCCGGCCAAAGCTTCTGGTGCCAACGCCCCACAATAGACCAAAGCTAGCTCTGCTCCGGAGCTTGGTGGGATCAGCCAATAGGCACCTTGTAATGCCCGTTCTCGCCAGGTGCTGTCTGCACGAACAGGCTGTTCCAGCATGCGCGTTGAGAGGCGGAAATAATGACATCCGCCTGTTTCTTCCTGCATGTCAAAAAAGCTATGGCGCATCAAAAGGGCCAATTCGTCGGCAAAAGCTGGCTCCCAATGGGTCAAGCCAGGCTGCCCCATCCCAATCAGAGGCGTATTGATCGACTGGTGTGCGCCACCTTCAGGTCCAAGCGTCAGGCCAGAGGGCGTCGAAACCACAAGGAAACGCGCATTCTGATAAATTGCGTAATTCAGCGCATCGAGACCACGGGCAATAAACGGGTCATAGAGCGTGCCAATGGGAAACAAGCGCTCGCCAAAGTGCTCCCCCGCCAAACCAAAAGCGGCTAGATTGAGGAAGAGGTTGTTCTCGGCAATGCCCAATTCGATGTGCTGACCGGCCCCAGACCCAGTCCAGATTTGCGGGCTGGCGATCTTGCGGTCCTTAAACACGTCCTTGGTGGTTTTGCGCGAGAACAAGCCCCGCCGATTCACAAAGCCACCCAAATTGGTGGAGACCGTCACATCTGGTGAGGTCGTCACGATCCTAGCTGCAAAGTCGCTTTCGGATTTTGCAATATCGGCGAGGATTTTACCAAAGGCCGATTGCGTGGCTTGTTGTTCCCCACTTGGCACTTCAAACGTATCCGGAATAGCCACAGGCGAAGAATTGAATCGACGCTTCGCGTCGGCTTGGAAGGGCGCTTGTGCGATCAAAGCGCGAACCGCTGCTTCTTCTGCTTGGTTCAGACCTGCCAGCGCATCCCATTCCTGTCCTTCAGGGACACCCAAGGACTGTCGTAAGGCGTCAATCTGAGTCGGGGTCATCAAGCCTGAATGATTATCCTTATGGCCCTGAAACGGCAGCCGCCAACCTTTGACCGTATAGGCGATAAACAACTTCGGCCGATCATCTTGGGCCGCTTGGTCAAAGGCTTCCACCAAGGTCTCGAGGCAGTGACCACCCAGTTGCGTCATCAGATTCGAAAGCGCTGCGTCATCATAGGTGCCGATGAGGCTTTGTCCGTCTGCTGGCAAATCTTGCGACAAGCGCTCCCGCCAAGCGGTGCCACCCTGATAGCTCAGAGCCGCATAAAGATCGTTTGGGCACGACTCGATCCACGCCTGAAGAGATTGGCCACCGGGCTTCGCAAACGCCTCTAGCTGGCGTTTGCCATATTTGAGGGTCAGAACATCCCAGCCGACGGTTTCAAAGATGTCGTCAAACCGGTCCCACATCCGTTCAGACGTCGTGGCATCCAAGCTTTGACGGTTATAGTCGACAATCCACCAAATGTTGCGCAGATCGTGCTTATAGGCCTCAATCAAGGCCTCATAAATATTGCCCTCATCCAGCTCTGCGTCACCTAAAAGCGCGATCATGCGGCCCATGGATTCAGCTGGCACACGGCCACGGGCAGCCAAATAATCCTGTACCAAAGAGGCAAAGGCGGTAACAGCAACCCCCAGACCAACTGAGCCGGTCGAGAAGTCGACGTCGTCCTTATCCTTCGTCCGGCTTGGATAAGATTGCGCGCCACCTAGCCCCCGAAACCGCTCCAATTGTTCGCGCGTCTGGCGGCCAAACAAATATTGCACGCCATGGAAGACAGGGCTGGCATGGGGCTTTACCGCAACCCGGTCTTGGGGTCGCAGCGCTTTAAAATAGAGCGCCGTCATCAAGCTTGTCATCGATGCACACGACGCCTGATGCCCGCCCACCTTTAGTCCGTCGCGATTCGGGCGCAGATGATTGGCGTTATGAATGGTCCACGAAGCCAGCCACAATAGGCGTTCTTCCACAGTGGCAAGGGCTGACAACTCTTGCGGCGACATCGACGGCTTGGGTGCAGGGGCAATAGCGTTCATGGGGGCACTTTAGCGCCAGCCGTCAGAACTTGCCAGTAGTAGCAAGCGAGCTGTTACTCAGCCGCTGCGGCTTGAGCTTGGCTCTCGCTACGCTCAAAGTCCTCAATGGCTTTGGCGCGCGCTTCAGGGCTGCCAGTGAATCGCGCCAACATCATATAGACGACGGGCACGACATAAAGCGTCAAAGCAGTCGCGCACAGCACGCCGAAAACCACTACCACGCCAATATTAGCGCGCGCTTCGCTACCAGCGCCACTCGACAGGGCCAAAGGTAGCGCGCCCGCAACAGTTGCAACAGAGGTCATGAGAATGGGGCGCAAACGAAGGTCCGCAGCTTCTGCGATCGCATCACGTACAGACCGGCCCTCATCGCGCAATTGATTGGCAAACTCGACAATCAAAATGCCGTTCTTGGCCGCCAAAGCCACGAGAATGATCAAGCCAATCTGGGAATAGATATTAAGACTAAAGCCTGCCGCATAGAGGCCAAACAAGCCCCCCGCGATGGCCAGCGGCACCGTGATCATGATCGTCAACGGATGGACGAAGCTTTCAAATTGCGCAGCCAACGTCAAAAATACAATCAGAATAGCCAAGGCAAAGGCGAAACCGATAGCCGAGCCCGCTTCCTTAAATTGTTGTGACTGGCCCGTGTAATCGATTTTCATGTCGGGCTTCATCTCCGCCGCAGCGGCCTCTTCCAACCACTTAACAGCTTCACCGATAGAATAGCCCTTATTGAGATTTGCGGTGATCGTAACGGCTCGCAATTTATTGACACGCGGCAGATCATCCGTTCCACCCAAATTCTTGGTGGTGACGAGGTTGGATAGGGGCACCAATTCGCCAGTGCGGTCTGAACGCACATAGATACGGCCAAGCGCTTCAACGCTCTGCCGCTCGCGCCGGTCAACTTGAAGTATGACGTCGTATTCTTCGCCATCGGCTGGATAGGTGCCAACGCGGCGCAAGCCCGTCGTTGCCTCCAAAGTGCGGCCGATGGATTGGACAGACACGCCAAGAGCGGCTGCCCGTTCCCGATTTATCGCGATCTCAATCTTGGGTGAGATCGGCTCGTAATTCATCCGGATTCGGGCAAAGCCCTCATTAGACCGGCCTTTGGCAACAATCTTCTCCGCAACTGCTGCGAGCTCTTGGTAATCGCTGCCACCTAGAACGATGGACACGCCATCATTGCCGCCGCCGCGACCGCCCGAAAAGGCATTTTGCATCGAGGCCCGGAACTGTGCGCCTGGAATACTCGCCAACTTGCGGTTCAATTCATCAACAATGTCATTGCCGTCGCGCCGCGTTCCCCATTCAGCCAAGAAAACCCGGCTTAGGCCCCGATTCAAACGATTGGTGCCCTGATCTTGGAAATTGGGCGCGATGACGAGGGTCCTAGACGCCTCGCCGCTTTTAACATATTCAGCCAGCACTGGTTCGACCTTGGCGACAATCTGGCGCGTATAGGCAAAGCCTGCTCCTTCGGGCCCGCTGAATTGCACAGTGATATTGCCGCGATCCTCAAGTGGGATCAGCTCGCTGGGCAACTTGGTTGCGAAAAAGCCAGCGGCAAGGATGGCAATGCCCATGACCGCAAAGGCCATTCTTGGTGCCTTCAAACTTGCCTTTACCGAGGTGGCATAAGAGACCCGAACGGCGTCAAAGGACTTATCAATAAAGGCCGACAACTTATTGGCTTTGTCAGCAGGTCGCAGCAATAGTGAGCCCATCATCGGGGTAAGCGTTAGCGCGACAAAGGCAGAAATCGTCACGGCAGAGGCGATCGTAACGGCTAACTCAACAAATAGCCGTCCTACGAAACCGCCTGTAAACAGTAGCGGCGTGAAGACCGAGACCAAAACGGCCGTCGTTGCGATGACGGCAAAGGCGACTTGATTGGTACCGCGTTGTGCCGCGATAAGCGGAGGTTCGCCTTGATCAATCCGGCGTTGGATATTTTCCAAAACCACAATAGAATCATCAACTACCAAGCCAATGGCGAGAACCAGTGCCAAGAGCGTAATGAGATTGATTGAAAACCCAAAGACGCCTAACACGCCGAAAGTTGCGATCAAACAGACTGGAATGGTCGCCGCCGGCAATAGTGCGGCGCGAAATGAGCCCAAGAACAAGAAGATCACGAGGATAACCAGAACAATGGCTTCCGCCATGGTGGTCCAAACGCCCGAAATGGCGCGCTCGATAAAGACCGTCGAGTCAAAGGCTACAACGATGGTCGTGCCTTTAGGCAAAGTTTTAGCAATGACATCATTTTGTGCCCGTATCGCCCTCGCGACCTCGAGCGCATTGGCGTTGGACTGGCGCACGATGCCAAGCCCAACCTGATTGACGCCATTGCCCCGGAAAATCCGCCGGTCGTCTTCTGGCTCCACGGCCACACGCGCAACATCTTCAAGGCGCGTTACCCGTCCATCACCGCTACGGCCAATCGGCATGCGCCGAAACTCTTCAGCCGTGCGATAACCGCGTGCGATGCGCATTGTATAGTCGCGTTGCTGGCCTTCAATGGTGCCAGCTGGCAATTCGACATTCTGTGTCCGAAGTGCAGCATCGACATCGTCGGGCGTAAGCCCGCGCGCAGCGAGTGCTTCGGTATCCAGCCAAACCCTCATAGATTGACGTAGGCCGCCGAACACACGAACCGTTGCCACCCCATCGATCGCACTTAAGCGGTCTACCAAAGTCCGTTCAGCAAAGCTCGTCAATTGTGCCGTTGTCAAATTGCTCGACGCTAGATTAAGGAACATGATCGGATCAGAATCTGCGTCGGACTTTTCCACCTGTGGCGGATCAACGCCCTGGGGCAGACGGTTTTGGATCCGACTAACTGCCGCACGTACGTCATTTGCCGCTTCGTCGAGGTTTCGGGACAGCTTGAACTCAACCCGAATGGACGACCGGCCATCGCGGCTGGAGGCTTGGATCGACGCGAGGCCTTCAATACCGGTTAGCTGATCCTCGATGATTTGGGTGATGCGCGTCTCAACAATATCCGAAGACGCGCCTCGATATTGCGTGGTGATTGAGACAATTGGAGGATCAACGGCAGGCAACTCGCGCAACGGCAGAGTGCGAAAGGCGATCAAACCAAACGCAATCAGAAGCAGACTGGCAACTGTGGCCAGAACTGGGCGCTTGACCGAGACGTCTGCGAGAAACATCAGCCGCCACGCCCGTCTGATTTAGCTGCAGGCGCTGCCGCCTTCGTATCTGCTGACTTCGCCCCCGGCGCCCCTCCACCAAGGGGCTTAATAGCTTGACCGTCCCGCAAGCCGACTAGGCCTTCGGTGATCACCAATGCATTAGCAGGCAAGCCGCTGATAATTTCAGCAAAGCCGTCGCGACGCATCCCAACGCTGACGGGGACACGCTCGGCCTTTTGTCCATCTTTGCCATCGCTCTGGGCGATGAACACAAAACTCGCATTGCCTTCTTCGAGAAGCGCAACTTCCGGGACCGCCGGCATGCGCCGCTCGGGTGTGATCAGGTCCACGCTCATCAGCATGCCCGGCCGCAACCGACCGTCATTTGGAATATAGGCGCGCGCTCGGATGGACCGTGAACGGGGATCAATGCGTGTATCCACAAAACGCACGGTCGCTTTATAAAGTTGGTCGGGGATCGCGCTAGAGCGGATCGCCACTTCGGTGCCGACCTGTAGAGAATTTATCCGGGTTTCTGGCACATCAAAATCAACCTTGATCTGAGAGATATCATCGAGTGTCGCTAACACATCGCCGGGGCGCGCCAATTGGCCGGGGCTAACAGTGCGTAGACCAATTCGCCCGGAAAAAGGCGCGCGGATGATCCGGTCTGACAAGCGCGATTGCACCGAATTGGTGCGGCTTGCGACACTTTGAGCCCGAGCGCGCGACGATTGAGCGCGCTGGTCCACACTTTGAGCGCGGCGGGTTAGCGCATTGGCCCGCGCCTTTTGCGTTTCAATCCGCTGAGAGGCCCCCTCTGCACGCTCTTTTGCAACCTGAAGGCGGGATTCTGCTGACTTCAATTGGGCAAGCGCCGTGTCTAAACGGGCCTTTGATGCAAAGCCGCGATCGGCCAAAGCTGTGACGCGGTCAAAATTCAACTTGGCTTCGCTGCGGACCGCTTCGGCTTCAGCAATTCCAGCCCGCGCGGCCTCAAGATCGCGGCTGACCGCATTGATTTCATTATAGGCTGCATCGGCTTCCGCCCGCGCTGCAGCCGCTTCCTGATAGACGCCGTCAGCATCATCAAAGGCCGCCGCAACATCATTGCGAGCACCACCGAGGTCAGCTGATTGCTCCGTCCGCGCCAAAACGATCAGGATCGCCCCACGCTCCACATTTTGGCCACTTTCAAAACGGACTTCATCGACAACGTCTTGAACCTTCGAGGTTACCGTGATGGATTCGTTCGCCAATGCCGTGCCTGGAATCTCAACCCGATCTGAAAAAACCCGCACTTCGGCTTTGGCTAACGTGACATTGGCAGGACGGGCGCCGCTCTTGCCTGCGCCGCCTTTCCCTTGACTGGCAGAAGCACCAGCGGTGCCACCCATTTTTGGCTTGCCAAAAAGACCGACCTCTTTGAGCAACACAAACGCAAACATGGCGACAAATGCCGCCCCTGCCAACGCAAAGAAAAAGTGTCGTCTTAGAAACTCAGGCAAAACAAATATCTCCGAGACAGGCTTTTCTTTGGCTTGCTCTTTACAGGCCTGGAACTTTAGCGTGCGGGTAAGCGCCTTGTCATTAATATTCCCTGCACTTTTATCGCGTTGGGCGCAACATGGCCGCTTCGCGATCAAATTGCGCGCTGCATCAGCACCCTCTCCCGAATGCTAGAGTGAGGGTTGAACAATCCCAGTCAAAATTTCTGCCATAGCCCTACAACAAAACCACGATCGGCAGAGGCGTGATCTTGGTCCAAGGTCTGTCGCCAGCCGAACTCGACTGCCAGTTTCTGCGATATTGGTCGAACATAGCTTACTTGCGCTCTGATAATCGCCTTGGTGCAACCATTTCCATCCCCAAAAGCTTTCACGATAAGGTTCTGATCGTTTGACATTTTCAGACCCAAAGTGGCGTCAAATCGGGCACCAATCCCCCCTGCCCCGCACGAACGTGACGCTGCCTCAAGATTGACCCAACCCCTTGTGTGTTTGGGATGTGATAGAGAGGTCGAGTGAAGGCTAGTCGCGCAACCAGCCTTCACCGCGACCTTGAGACCGTGTGTCCCCTTTGGCGTAAACCGTGGGAGAGCTTGGTCCTGGTCGTGATTTTCAATCCC